>JAJUFT010000089.1 GCA_029263615.1 Alcaligenaceae bacterium
GCCCGCCCTGCCGGTTCAAGCGATCAGCGCTTGCCCACCTGGTCGCCGATGACGCCGCCAATGGCTGCGCCGCCGACCGTCCCCAGCACACTGCCGCCGGAGATGGCCGCACCGGCGACCCCGCCGAGCCCGGCCCCCGTCACCGTCGCCTTCTGGCGCCGGCTCATATTGTCCCAGCTCGAACACCCGGCCAAGGCAATGGTCAGCACGGCAATACCACTCAGACGAACCCAACTGCGAATTCTCATTGTCACTGCTCCATGGTTACTAAATGATGGCGCACACCATAACCCGGAGCGACCTCGAGAAAGGTTTCAGAACCGCATCAAGCCGTGAGCAGACGAAACAAATGGTTCAGCCGCTTGCCTTCACCAGGGACAGCACGTCGCGAAACGCGGGGTGGCGTGCAGAGCCCAGCCATTCGAACATGGCCATCTCGCTGCTGACGATGTTGCCGCCCCCCGCCAGCCAGCGCTGCAAGGCTGCGGCGCGATCGCTCTCACGGCGCGACCCGATGCAGTCGGCGACCAGCCAGGGCGTCAGGCCGGCCTGCGCCAGGCCCAGCGCGGTCTGCAACACGCAGACATGCGCTTCGGTGCCCACCACCAGCACGTTGTGGCGACCCACCGGCAGACGTGGCAGGGTGTCGGCTTCGCGCGTGGCGTCGAAATGGACCTTGTGCAGGACATCGTTGGCCAGCGAAGCCAGCCGCGGTTCGGTGGCCCCGATCTTGTCCGCGCAGTGTTCGGTGGCCACGACGGGCACTCCGAGGTGACGCGCCGCAGCCAGGAGCCGCTCGACCCGCGCGACAAGGGCTTCCTGGCCTTCAATGGCCGGCAGCAGACCCGTCTGCATGTCGACCAGCAGGACCATGGAATCATGGTTCGCGAGAATGCGGTGTTTTGTCATGGCGGCTCCCTGGATGCGGTTGACGGTTGACGTTTACAGCTTATTTGAGCGGTTTGTAGCGCAGACGACGGGGCTTGGCGGCCTCTTCGCCCAGACGCTGCCGCTTGTCGGCTTCATATTCCTGATAGTTGCCCTCGAAGAACACGACTTGGGAATCGCCTTCGAACGCCAGAATGTGCGTGGCGATGCGGTCGAGGAACCAACGGTCGTGGCTGATGACCAGCACGGTGCCGGCGAATTCGAGCAGGGCATCCTCCAGGGCGCGGAGGGTTTCAACGTCGAGATCGTTGGACGGTTCGTCCAGCAGCAACACATTGCCGCCCTTGATCAGGGTGCTCGCCAGATGCAGGCGGCCGCGTTCCCCACCGGACAGTTGCCCGACGCGCTTGTTCTGATCGGCGCCACGAAAGTTGAAGCGGCCCAGATAGGCCCGCGATGCCATTTCAAAGCGACCGACATGGATGATGTCCGAGCCGTTCGACACGGCTTCGAAGACGGTCTTGTCGTCGGGCAGCGACTCGCGGGACTGGTCGACATAGGCCAGCTGCACGGTCTGACCGATCTTGACTTCGCCGCTGTCGGGTTTTTCCTGGCCGGCAATCATGCGGAACAGGGTCGACTTGCCCGCGCCGTTCGGACCGATGATGCCGACAATGGCACCCGCCGGGATGCGGAAGCTGAGGTCGTCGATGAGCAGACGGTCACCGAAGGCCTTGCTGACGTTCGTGAATTCGATCACTTCATTCCCGAGACGCTCGGCAACGGGAATGAAGATCTCCTGGGTCTCGTTGCGCTTCTGGTATTCGTGAGAGGCCAGCTCCTCAAAACGGGCCATCCGTGCCTTGGCCTTGGCCTGGCGCCCCTTGGGGTTCTGGCGCACCCACTCCAGCTCTTTCTTGATGGTGCGCTGGCGGGCCGACTCGGCGGCTTCTTCCTGACGCAGACGGTCTTCCTTCTGTTCCAGCCAGGAGGTGTAATTGCCCTTCCAGGGGATGCCGTGGCCACGATCCAGCTCGAGAATCCATTCGCAGGCGTTGTCCAGGAAGTAGCGGTCGTGGGTCACGGCCACCACGGTGCCCGGGAAACGTTCCAGGTACTGCTCCAGCCATTCCACGCTTTCGGCATCCAGGTGGTTGGTGGGCTCGTCCAGCAGGAGCATGTCGGGCTTGGAAAGCAGCAGGCGGCACAGCGCCACGCGGCGCTTCTCGCCCCCGGACAAATGGCCCACGTTGGCCTCCCAGGGAGGCAGGCGCAGCGCATCGGCGGCGATTTCCATCTGGTGTTCGATGTCGTCGGCGCCGCTGGTGGCCGCTGCGGCAATGATGGCCTCGAGCTCTCCCTGTTCGGTTGCCAGCGCATCGAAGTCGGCATCCGGTTCGGAGTACGCGGCATAGACTTCCTCAAGCCGCTTGCGGGCCCGGAAGACTTCGCCCAGACCTTCCTCGACGGCCTGGCGCACCGTGTGCTCCGGATTCAGCACCGGCTCCTGGGGCAGGTAGCCGATCTTGATGCCGGGCATGGGAATGGCTTCGCCCTCGATCTCGGTGTCGACGCCGGCCATGATGCGCAGCAAGGTCGACTTGCCTGCACCGTTCAGGCCCAGAACGCCGATTTTGGCGCCGGGGAAGAAGGAAAGGGAAATGTCGCGGAGGATCTGCCGCTTGGGCGGCACGACCTTCCCGACGCGATTCATTGAGAATACGTATTGAGCCATATACAGGAAATAGGAATTGGGACCAATCCTGGATTGTAGGCCGCGGCGACAAATAAAGCGCGCGCGTCAGCCCGCCTCCGTGGCACTAAAATGAAGCCTTGAATGACGAAACGGAGCCAGTCATGACCTCTTCCGCACCTCTCCTGGTCTTCACCCGGGAAGAAATCACCCTCATCGGCCACACGGCCGACGCCCTGAGTGCCTATATGGGCAAGCCGGTGATCGCCGAGATCATGGATGCCGAGGACACGGGCGCAGAATGGGTGGCTTTCGGCGTGCCGCTGGGCCTCGACGAAGAAATCGATGAAGACGCCATGGTCATCATCCAGCTTGGCGGGCCCGGCGCGCGTTACGCGGGCAACCGGGGTGGCCTGGACGATGACGAGGCCTACAGTTGCGATTGTCTTTGGATCATACAACTGTCCGATGACGATTCCGGGCGCTACGTGAAGGTCGACCCGCTCACCCAGGAGTACGTCGCCAGCAACGATCTCGCCGAGCTCCTGCCTTTCGACGTCAATGACGCAGCCGTCGCGGCCGCGGCCGATGCGGCCCATGCCGAGCCCGATGTCTTCGATGCCGAAGAAGACGCGCAGGAAACGCGCCGGATGGACGAACTGCTGGAACAGATGCACCCGCCGTCAAAGCGCCTGCACTGAACCGCCCTGCCCTCTACATGCGGACGCGGTCGCGCATGTACAAGAGGGCCCCCACCGGCCACATCAGATAAACCAGCAGGCGGGAAGGCAGGCCCCGCAGGGCCCGCCCACGCGGTTGCGGCAGGCTGGCTGCCCTCAGGTGCAGGTAGAAGCGCGTATAGCGGGCGGCCGCCATCAGGAAGGCTCGCGGCTGGTAGCGGAACCAGGGCAGGCACTCCACCACCGTATCCTGCGCGAGCAGCCAGAGACCCAGGGCGTGCTGCTGCCCTTCCCGCTGTCGGGAGAGGGAATCGGCACTGTCGTGATACACCCGGAAGACCTGATTCACAAACCGCGTCATGTAGCCGGCGCGGGCAATCGCCCGCCACACAAGGCTTTCGGGAACGAAGCCGGCAATCTCTTCCGGAAAGGGAAACTGCAGCAGCACGTCGCGCCGCATGCAGCCGAATTTCTCGCCGCTGACGCTGTATTTGAAGGTCATGTCCAGTGCCGTGGCGTCGACCACGTCCTGCGGGTACCGGTCGCCGACGATGCTGCCGTCGGGGCGCGCGCACAGCCCCGTGATGGCCACATAGCGCTGCCGCTCGGATTCCGGAATTCCATACCAGGCCGCCATCATCGAAGCCAGAGCGTCCTTGTCGAGGCTGTCGTCACTGTCCAGGGCCACCACCAGCTCGCCCGCCGCCTTGCGAACGCCGCGATTGAAGGCCGTTTTCTTGTGCTGATTCTTCTGCCAGACGTAGTGAATGGGGAAACGCGCCTCACGCTGCCACTCCAGCACGCGGGCCCGGGTACAGTCGGTCGACCCGTCATCTACGATCACCCATTCGAAATCCTGCCAGGTCTGCCCGCATAGCGATGCATAGACGCGGCCAAGCGTGTGAGCCCGGTTGAATGTCGGTGTGACGACGGTGAACAAGGGACGGCGGGCATTCATGACAATGGGAAGGGTGACGAACCGGAAATGTACGTCGGAATCATAGGACAAAAAAAAACCGCAGACGGAAATCTGCGGTTTTACTTGCCTTACTTACAATTGGCGACAGGGCGCCAACGGGTGCTGCTTCAGGCGCGCTTCACCTTCTCGAGCATCTTGAAAACGCCCTTGGGGGAATTAACGAAAAGGCGCTTGAAGGCCTTGCCCAGACAACGGCGCTCCAGGGTGTTGCGACGTGTACGCTTGATTTCTGCCATGAGGATCTCCGCTAAGAATCTTGCCACAGATGCCTCCCCGCTCAGGTTCCCCGCAAAATGGGGCTTGCGGATTTCGGCATGAACATGGGGCGTGCTGTGAATCCGGTATTCTAACCTGAAACCTTTGCTTGCCACAAAACACGCTCTCCCCGCCGCGTTGCGGCGTCGCCGGCACGAACGCTTTATCATTGCTGCATGAGCTCCCATATCCGCATTTTTGGCGCCCGCCAGAACAATCTCAAGAACCTGGATGTCTCCTTCGACACCGGCACGTTCACCGTCATCACGGGGGTGTCAGGCTCGGGCAAGAGTTCCCTGGCCTTCGACACCCTGTATGCGGAAGGGCAGCGCCGCTATGTGGAGACCTTTTCGCCCTATGCGCGACAGTTCCTGGACCGCATGGACAAGCCCCAGGTCGAACGCATCGAAGGCATTCTGCCGGCCATTGCCATCGACCAGGTCAATCCCGTGCGCAATTCGCGCAGCACCGTGGGCACCATGACCGAGCTGAACGACCATCTCAAGCTGCTGTATGCGCGGCTGGGTCGCCTGCACTGTCGCTGTTGCGCCCGCCCCGTTCAGCGCGACGAGCCCGAGTCGATTGCCCGCCAGCTTGCAGCCCGCACGCCGGAGCTGGGCGACCCGCGTCTGATCGTGACCTTTCCCGTCATCGTGCCGGCCAACTTCACCGAAGAAGAGATCCGCGGTTTTCTGGACCAGCAGGGTTACACCCGCATCCATCGTCAGGAAACCCGTGAAGCGCCGGTTGAGGCCGCAGCCGCGCCGGGCAAGCGCGCTCGGGGCAAGAGCGAAGCGGCACCGGTGCAACGCGTGCTGCATGTCATTCAGGACCGCTTCCGCTTCGGCAATGCCGAGACACAGCGGGTCATGGAAGCCCTGGACGCCGCCCTCAAACAAGGGGACGGCCACATCACTGTCCACGCCCTGGACGACGAAGGGAACGAGGCCGCCGACTGGCGCTTCAGCACCCGCCTGCATTGTGCGCAGTGCGATATCGAATACAGCACGCCGCTGCCTAGCACCTTCTCGTTCAATTCGCCCCTGGGCGCCTGCGAACACTGCCGCGGCTTCGGGCGCGTCATGGGCATCGATTACGACCTGGTCATCCCCGACGAACGCAAGACCTTGCGGGAAGGCTGTGTGCGGCCCTGGCAGACCCCCAGCTACAAGGAATGCCAGGAAGACATGGAGCGCTATGCGCCCCGCGCAGGGGTGCGTCTGGACACACCCTGGAAGGATCTGGACGAGCACGAGCGACAGTGGGTGATTCAGGGCGACCCCCAGTGGCGCGGCGGCAATGCCGCCTGGAAGACGCAGTGGTACGGCGTGCAGCGCTTCTTCGACTGGCTGGAATCGCGCAGCTACAAGATGCACGTGCGGGTCCTGCTGTCCAAGTATCGCAGCTACACCCCCTGCCCGGCTTGCGGCGGTTCACGGCTGAAACCCGACGCCACGCTGTGGCGGCTGGGCGACCACCTCGCCCCCGACATCGAAGGCGGACGCCCGCGCTTTCGGCCCGTCCACGCCCAGTGGTCGGATGAAACGCTGCAGTCCCTGCCCGGGCTGAGTCTGCATGACCTCATGCGCCTGCCCATTGACCGGGTGCGCGCCTTCTTCGGGCAATTGAGCTTCGGCGCCCGCATGGATGCCGCGCTCGAGCTTCTGCTGGGCGAAGTGCGGGCCCGGCTTCAATTCCTGTGCGACGTCGGCCTGGGCTACTTGTCGCTTGACCGGCAGAGCCGCACGCTGTCGGGCGGTGAAGTGCAGCGCATCAACCTCACCACGGCGCTGGGCACGTCCCTGGTCAATACGCTATTCGTTCTCGACGAACCGTCCATTGGCCTGCACCCGCGCGACATGCACCGCATCGTCGAAGTCATGCACCGCTTGCGCGACAACGGCAACACGCTGGTGGTGGTGGAACACGATCCCCAAGTGATGGTGGCGGCCGATCGCATCATCGACATGGGGCCCGGGCCCGGCGAGCGTGGCGGCCAGATCGTCTTCGACGGCGCCCCCGACGCCCTGCGCAAGGCCGAGACCCTGACGGGTCGCTACTTGGGCGGTCACCTCAAAGTGGAGGCCCCCCGTCCGCAGCCGGTGGCGGACAACACACCGCGCCTGATTCTGGAAGGGGTGCGGGCCAACAACCTGAAGAACGTGTCGGTCTCCATCCCGCTGGGCCGGCTGGTGTGCATCACCGGCGTGTCGGGGTCGGGCAAATCGACCCTGGTGCAGGATGTGTTGTATCCCGCGCTGCTCAAGAAGATGGGCAAGCCGGTGGAGGCGCCGGGCGAGTACGACCGTCTGCTGGGCGACGAACGGCTGCACGATGTCACCCTGGTCGACCAGACGCCCATCGGCAAGACGGCGCGCTCCAACCCTGCCAGCTACGTTGGCGCCTTCGATGCCATCCGCAAGTTGTTCACCCAGGCGCCGCTGGCGAAGGATCGCGGCTACACCGCCGGCACCTTCAGCTTCAACAGCGGCGACGGCCGCTGCCCGACCTGCGGCGGCACCGGGTTCGAACACGTCGAAATGCAGTTTCTGTCGGATGTCTACCTGCGCTGCCCCGACTGTGACGGCAAGCGGTTCCGTCCTGAAATTCTTGAAGTGCGGCTGGAACACCTGGGCCGCAGCGCCTCCATTGATGAAGTCCTGGAGATGACGGTTCACGAGGCCCTGGATTTCTTCTCCGGCCTGCGTGACGTACAGCGCGCCCTGGCGCCGCTGGCCGATGTGGGACTGGAGTACCTGCGGCTCGGACAGCCAGTGCCAACGCTTTCCGGCGGCGAGGCCCAACGGCTGAAACTGGCCGGCCACCTGGTCGAGACCCGGGCCGATGTCCCGGGCCTGGCTGTCAAGGGCAAGCTCTTCCTCTTCGATGAGCCCACGACCGGCCTGCACTTTGACGACGTGGCCCGCCTGATGCGCGCGTTCCGTCGCCTGCTGGCCGGCGGACACAGCCTGCTGGTGATCGAGCACAACCTGGACGTGATCCGCGCCTCGGACTGGGTGATCGACCTGGGCCCGGAAGGCGGCGAGCAGGGGGGTCAGGTGGTGGGTGCCGGCACCCCGGCCGACCTCATGCAGATTCCCGCCTCGCATACCGGCCATGCCCTGCGGGAGTACGAGGACACCATCATCCGCTCGGTCGGAGGCCCCACGCAGGTGGCGGAACCGCCGATGCGCTATGGCGTGCCGGCATCAGCCTCGGGCGAAGCCAACACGGCAGTCGTGGAGAGCGCCGCCGCCGACGCGATGGGGACGCCGCTGCAGACGCTGCTTCGCCAAGGGCGTGCCGGCCGCCACAGCATCGACATCCTCAATGCCCGCGAACACAATCTCAAGGGCGTGGACGTCAGCATTCCGCGCGACACCTTCACCGTCATCACCGGGGTGTCGGGCTCGGGCAAATCCACCCTGGCCTTCGACATCCTCTTCAACGAAGGGCAGCGACGCTATCTGGAGTCGCTCAACGCCTACGCGCGGGCCATCGTGCAGCCAGCGGGCAAGCCGGATGTCGATGCCATATACGGCATCCCCCCCACGGTCGCCATCGAGCAGCGCACCAGCCGCGGAGGACGCAAGTCCACTGTCGCCACCATGACGGAAATCCACCATTTCCTGCGACTGCTCTACATGAAGCTGGGCACCCAGTATTGCCCGCATTGCGACCTGCCCGTGGAACCGCAACGGCCCGACCAGATCGTGGCCAGCATCCTGCAGCAGCATGCGGGCAAGCATGTCGGCCTCCTGGCGCCGCTGGTCCAGGCGCGCAAGGGCTACTACACCGACCTGGCGAAATGGGCCGCCGCGCGCGGCCATACACACCTGCGCGTGGATGGCGAGTTCATTCCGGTCGACCCCTGGCCGCGTCTGGACCGCTACAAGGAACACACCATCGAACTGCCGGTCGCTGACCTCATCGTCGACGCCCGGCATGAGAAGGCGCTACGCAGCGCGGTGCACGAGGCCCTGGAACACGGTCACGGCAACCTGCGCCTCCTGGTGGATCTCACCGAGGATGCCGGTTCCCTGGACGCGCGGCGGGCGAACGGCATCTCCGCACGGGCGCACAGCCAGACCTTCTCGTCGAAACGCGCCTGCCCGGGTTGCGGCATGAACTTCCCCGATCCGGATCCGCGCATGTTCTCGTACAACTCCAAGCACGGCTGGTGCACCACCTGCTACGGCACGGGGCTGCGACTCACCGGCTTCGACGCCGAACAGACGGGCGAGGAAGCGAGCTGGAACGCCTGGTGGGAGGGCGAGGAAGAAGACTGCCCCAGCTGCCATGGCGCGCGCCTCAATCCCGTTTCACTGGCCGTGCGCTGGCGTGATCGCTCCATTGCCGAGCTGGCCCGCCTGCCGGTCACCGACGCCCGCGATTTCTTCACGGGGCTGGTGCTGCGTGGCAGGGAAAGCGAGATTGCCCGTGACATTCTCGCGGAGATCCGCGGCCGGCTCGACTTCATGCTCAAGGTCGGCCTGGGTTATCTGGCCCTGGACCGCTCCGCCCCCACCCTGTCGGGCGGGGAGGCCCAGCGCATCCGTCTGGCGGCCCAGCTCGGGTCCAACCTTCAGGGGGTGTGCTACGTGCTGGACGAGCCCACCATCGGTCTGCACCCGCGCGACAATCGCATTCTCCTGGACGCCCTTTCCCTGCTGGAAGGCAACGGCAACACCCTGGTGGTGGTGGAGCACGATGAAGACACCATCCGGCGCGCTGCCCATGTCATCGACATGGGCCCGGGGGCCGGGATACGCGGCGGCACCGTCGTGGCCGAAGGCACGGTGCAGCAGCTGATGGATCACCCCGATTCCATCACCGGCCGCTATCTGCGCGAGCCGCTCCAGCATCCTCTGCGGCCACGCCGCGCCGTCGAGGCAGACACCTCCATGCTCACCGTGCGCGGCGCCCGCCTGCACAACCTGCGCGGCGTGAACGCCCGCATTCCGGTCGGGCGGCTCAGTGTCGTCACCGGCGTGTCGGGTTCGGGCAAGTCGACCCTTGCCCGAGAAGTGCTGCTGGACAATCTGGCGCGTGTGGTGTCGGAACGCAAGGCCGGCAACTGGAACGGCTGCGACGGCATCGAAGGATGGGAAGCGATCGACCGGGTGCTGGAAGTGGACCAGACGCCCATCGGCAAGACACCGCGCTCCTGTCCCGCCACCTATGTCGGGTTCTGGGATGATGTGCGCAAATTGTTCGCCAGCACGCGTGACGCCAAGCTGCGCGGCTGGACGGCCTCCCGCTTTTCTTTCAACACCGGCCAGGGCCGCTGCCCCATCTGCGAGGGCCAGGGCCTGCGCACGCTGGAGATGTCCTTCCTGCCGGATATCAAGGTGCCCTGCGACGCCTGCGAGGGGCAACGTTTCAACCGTGACACGCTGGGGGTCACCTGGCGCGACCTGAGCGCCGGCGATGTCCTGGCCATGGAGGTGGACGACGCCATCGCCCACTTCGCCGCCCACCCGCGCATCCTGCGTTCGCTGGAGCTCATGCGCGACGTCGGGCTGGGCTACCTCACGCTGGGCCAGCCGTCGCCCACCCTGTCGGGCGGGGAAGCGCAGCGCATCAAGCTCGTCACCGAACTGGTCAAGGCAAGGCTGGATGAAGGCGTGACGCGCAGCGGACGCGCTTCGCGGCTGCCCCACACGCTGTACGTGCTGGACGAACCCACCGTCGGTCTGTCGATCGCCGACGTCGAGAAACTCATCCAGGTGCTGCACCGGCTGGTGGATGCCGGCAATACCGTCGTAGTGATCGAACACAATCTGGATGTCATCGCCGAGGCGGACTGGATCGTGGACCTCGGGCCCGAAGGCGGAAGCGAAGGCGGAGAAGTCGTGGCCGAAGGCTCGCCCGAGCAGCTCATGGCGCAGCGTGCACGCAGCCACACGGGGGCCGCCCTGGACGATTTTCTTCACGGAGACTGCCGCCCATGAGCGTGACCGCCACCGCGCCCGAACAGCCGCCATCGCTCATCGAGACACTGCGCGTGGAGCCCGGCCATCAGATTCCGCTGCTGGACCATCACCTGCGGCGGCTGCAGCGTTCGTGCCGCGAGCTGGGCCAC
>JAJUFT010000108.1 GCA_029263615.1 Alcaligenaceae bacterium
GCGATCCGTGAAGACGCCTCCATCAACCTGGAAGCAATAGACCGCATGCTTCAGAAATTTCCCGACACAGACATCGTGTTCGTGGAATCCGGTGGCGACAACCTCGCGGCCACGTTCAGCCCTGAACTCTCTGACCTGACGCTGTATGTCATCGACGTCTCCGGCGGGGAGAAGATTCCGCGTAAAGGCGGACCGGGCATCACGAAGTCGGATCTGCTGATCGTCAACAAAGCCGATCTGGCGCCCTACGTGGGCGCGTCGCTTGACGTCATGGAGCAGGACACGCGCCGTATGCGCGGTACACGACCCTTTGTCATCGGCACCATCAAGGAAGGCACAGGGCTAGATGCGATCATCGAGTTTATCGAGAAGGAAGGGCTCTTGGCGGTTGAGGGCTGAGAGTTGGGGCCATGCCTCGTGGATTCATGGAGCGGATCAAGGCAGGAACATATCCACGCTGGATGCTCACTTGAAGCAGTTTGGCACTAGCTTGGCACTAGATCCCTCTGACCAATAAAAAACCCCTTGCGAATCAAGGGGTTCTTTGGCGGAGACGGAGGGATTCGAACCCTCGATACGGGTATAAGCCGTATGCTCCCTTAGCAGGGGAGTACCTTCAACCTCTCGGCCACGTCTCCAAACGGAAACCGTGATTCTAGCACGGTTCCCGCAAAAAAGGGAAGCTCAGGCTTCGCTCACGGCCTCGCCGGCTTCCTTGTCCAGACCGAAGGCACGGTGCAGCGCACGCACGGCAAGTTCCATGTACTTGTCGTCGATCACGACCGAGGTCTTGATCTCGCTGGTGCTGATCATCTGGATGTTGATGCCCTCTTCCGACAGCGTGCGGAACATGCGGCTGGCCACGCCAACGTGGCTGCGCATGCCGATACCGACGATGGACACCTTGCACACCTTGTCGTCCGCCACGATTTCCTTGGCGCCCACAGCCGGGCCGACCTGGTTGCGCAGCAGTTCCAGCGTGCGCTTGAAGTCGTTGCGATTCACCGTGAAGGAGAAGTCGGTCGTGCCTTCCACAGACTGGTTCTGCAGAATCATGTCGACATCGATGTTGGCAGCGGCCACCGGCCCCAGGATGGAATAGGCGACACCGGGCTTGTCCGGAACGCTGAGCAGGGTGAACTTTGCTTCATCACGGCTGAAAGCAATGCCCGAGACGACGGCATGTTCCATTTTCTGGTCTTCCTCGAAAGTAATGAGTGTGCCCGAGGACATTTCTTCTTCGAGCGGAATCAGGGGGTCGGTGAGGGAGGAAAGCACGCGTACGGGAACGCGATACTTGCCAGCGAACTCCACAGAACGGATCTGCAGCACCTTGGAGCCGAGCGACGCCATTTCCAGCATTTCCTCGAAGGAAATGACATTCATGCGGCGGGCTTCGGGAACGATGCGGGGGTCGGTGGTATAGACGCCGTCAACATCGGTGAAGATCAGGCATTCGTCTGCCTTCAGAGCGGCGGCAACCGCCACGGCGGAGGTATCGGAACCGCCACGCCCCAGCGTGGTGATGTTGCCTTCGTCGTCGATGCCCTGGAAACCGGTGACGATCACGACGCGACCCGCGTCGAGCTCGCTCTGGATGCGATCGCCATCGATGGAGTTGATGCGCGCCTTGGTGAAGGAGGAATCCGTGCGGACGGGGACCTGCCAGCCGGTGAAGCTGCGTGCGGAAACCCCTTCAGCCTGCAGGGCGATCGCCAGCAGTGCGCTGCTGGCCTGTTCACCGGTGGCGGCAAGCTGGTCGAGCTCGCGGCCGTCGGGCTGATCGCTCAGTTCCTTGGCCAAACCCAGCAAACGATTGGTTTCCCCCGCCATGGCCGAGGGCACCACCACCACCTGATGGCCTGCGGCATGCCACTTGGCCACGCGTCGCGCCACGTTCCGAATGCGCTCGATCGAGCCCATTGACGTGCCGCCATACTTTTGAACTATCAGGGACATCTTCTACTCTGGTGAAGGACGCCGGACCGTGCACACAGAATGTGGCGGAGGACGTCAAAGGTCGGATAGAGAAACTTTCGTATTTTACCGATTTTCGTCGTTGTCGTTTTTCAGCGACACTCTTCCGCGGTGGCAGACAATCCAGCAGCCATCGTGCTTCAAGCGCATGCTTCGATCGTGGCCCAGCGCATGTAGCTGGCGCAACTGGCGGCAAAGCTCGCGCATGCGCGCCTCGGTCGGGGCTCTCAAGTGATGCAGCGCGAGCCAATGGCGCAACGCAAGCACCTGACGCTGTGGTGTGAGCGAGCGCCAGGCGAGCAGCGAAAAGCTCGTGTGGTCGTAGCTGGCATCCAGCCGGGAAAAATCTTCGGCCGCAACTTCCTCGAGCAGCGCGGACAGCTCGCGCGCCTGCCGCGCATGCCGCGAGAGTATCGTGCGCCAGGCGGGCCACCGCTCATTGAGAACCGGCACCAGGCGGCGGCGTACGGCACCCCGCGTGTATTCATCCTGAACGTTGGTCGGGTCATCAACCGGTGCCCAGCCCGTCTGGTCGGCATACACGCGCGCAGCGGCGAGAATGTGTGAACGATCGACCTCCAGCCAGGGGCGCAAGTACACCAGCCCATCCCGTTGCGTGCGGGGTGCCATGGCCGCCAGGCCGGTCGGTCCCGTCCCTCGCAGCAAACGCATCAGCACGGTTTCGGTCTGGTCATCGCGGTGGTGAGCCAGAAGAATGTGGGATACGCCGGTGAAGGAAGCCAGTGCTTCCAGGCCCCGATATCGGGCTTCACGGGCCGCCGCCTCCAGTCCCTTGCCGGAGTTGGCCTCCACGCTCACCCGGAGGCTATGGCAAGGCAGGCCCAGGCCTGCCGCCAGACGATGCGCATGGCGCGCCCAGGCGTCTGCCTCGGCTTGCAAACCGTGATGGACGTGAAAGCAGTGAAGCGCGATGAAGGGAAAGCGTTCGGCGGCCAGCGCCGCGTGGACGGCCAACATGGCGGAATCGGCTCCGCCACTCAGGGCCACCGCCACCTGCAGGGCCGGTGCCCCGCCCCGAGGCGTCATGCCGGTGGCGGCCAGTGTGTCGAACACCTCCGACACCGGTGCCAGCAGGTCGACATCACCGCTGCTCTGCGGCGGCAGTACCCGGCCTGCTTTCAAGGCTTCAGTTCACTTCAGTGAATCGCCCGTAGGACATCAGGCGGGCAAGGCGCTGCTCAATCAGTTCTTCCGGCGTCATGCCGGAAACCTGACGCAGGGCATCCGACAGGGCGCGGTCCAGCTGACGCGCCATCATGACCGGGTCGCGGTGGGCGCCACCAATGGGTTCGTTCACCACGCGATCAATCAGGCCCAGTTCCTTGAGCCGCGGGGCCGTGATGGCCAGGGCTTCGGCCGCAGCCGAGGCCTTTTCCGCACTGCGCCACAGGATGGACGCGCACCCTTCGGGGGAAATCACGGCATACGTGGCGTATTGCAGCATCATGACGACGTCGCCCACGGCAATGGCCAGCGCGCCGCCCGAGCCGCCTTCACCGATGATGGTGGTGATGATGGGCACGCGCAGTTCTGCCATGGCATAGAGATTGTGGCCGATCGCTTCCGACTGCCCTCTTTCCTCGGCACCGATGCCGGGGTAGGCACCCGGGGTGTCGACGAAAGTGAAGATGGGCAGCTGGAATTTTTCAGCCAGGCGCATGAGACGCAGCGCCTTGCGGTAGCCCTCGGGGCGCGGCATGCCGAAATTGCGCATGGCACGTTCCTTGGTATCCCGCCCCTTCTGGTGGCCAATCACCATGCAGGGGGTGCCGTTGAAACGCGCCAGCCCGCCCACGATGGAGCGATCATCCGCATACATGCGATCGCCATGCATTTCCTGGAAATCGGTGAAGATCTCGCGGACGTAGTCGAGGGTGTAGGGCCGTTGCGGATGCCGGGCCACGAGTGCCGTCTGCCAAGGTGTCAGCTTGGCGTAGATGTTCTTGGCCAGGGTGGCGCTCTTTTGCTGCAGACGGCTGATTTCGTCGGAGATGTCGACGGCCGAATCCGACTGCACGTATCGGAGCTGTTCGATTTTGCTTTCGAGTTCCGCCAGGGGCTGCTCGAATTCCAGGAATGTATTACGCATGGGGTGTGAGATCCTAGTCTATCAGTACTGCACCGCGGCAGAATCCAGACTGCGCCACAGAAACCAGGTGGCAACCGTACGCCAGGGTGCCCAGGCCTGCGCCACTTCCCGCGCCTCGAACCGCGAAACGGGTTCCCCGCTGAAGTAGTGTAGCGAAATTGCCTTGAGCAGGCGCGAATCGTCGAGCGGCAGCACGTCGGAACGCTGAAGATGAAAGATGAGAAACATCTCTGCCGTCCAGCGACCTATGCCTCGAATGGTGCACAGCTCGGCCACGACAGCCTCGTCTTCCATGTCGCCCCAGCGCGCGGGCTGGACTTTCTTTTCGGCGAAATGGGTGGCGAGGTCGATGATGTAATCGGCCTTGCGCTTGGGGAGGCCCGCCAGCGTGCCGTCCACGTCGGCAAGTTGCAACACGGCGCGTGGGGTGGGCTGTTTGCCACACCCAGACGTGAAACGCTGCCATGCCGCCTCTGCCGCCTTGATCGAACTCTGATGCCCGATCAGGGCGCGCGCAAGGGTCACGAAAGGCTCGCCCGGAGGCGCCAGCCCGTCGTCGGGAAATTGGGGGATGATGCGACGCAGGATGCGATCACGTTCGATGAGCGCCGCGACGGCTTCATCCCAGTATGCCGGCTTCTGTGCCGGCCCGGTCATCGATTGCGGCATGACCCTTCCCATCAGGCACGACGCCACTGCGTCACGCCGCCCGGACGATCTTCGAGCTCGACGCCCGCCTGGTTGAGCGCATCGCGCAGGCGGTCGGCTTCAGTGAAATCGCGCCGTTGCTTTGCTTGCGCGCGGGCTTCGATCATGGCTTCGATTTCTTCGTTGCTCAGGCCCGCCGCGCCGGCGGCCGGCTGACCCAGATAGCGGGAAGGTGACTTGAGGTAGGTCTGCGGGTCGGACTGCAGCAGGCCCAGCACTCCCCCCAGCGCCTTGAGCAGACCGGAAACCTGAGGAGACTGGCTGCGGTTGGCTTCGCTCGCCAGCTCGAACAACACCGCAACTGCCCCGGCCGAATTGAAATCGTCGTTCATGGCGTCGCGGAATTCGCGGCAGTATTCGGCTTCCCAATCGATCTCGACGTCGTGCGGGGGCACGTTGGCCAGCGCCTGATACAGGCGGTCGAGGGCGTGCTGCGCATCCACCAGGTTGTCGGGCGTGTAATTCTGCACGCTGCGGTAGTGGTTGCGAACGATGAAGAACCGCAACATTTCCGCTTCGCGCGGGTTGGGGGCGTACTCGGCAACGTGCTCGGCGGGCTCGCCCTCGGCGGCGATGGTGGAACGAATGCGGCGGAAGTTGCCCAGCGACTTCGACATCTTGTCGGCGTCGACCATGAGCGGGCCACAATGCATCCAGATGGACGCCAGCGTGCCGCCAAACGCCCCTTCGGTCTGGGCAATTTCGTTTTCGTGGTGAGGGAACTTGAGGTCTGGCCCACCGCCATGGATGTCCAGCGGCAACCCCAGAAGGGACTTGCTCATGGCGGAGCATTCGATGTGCCAGCCCGGGCGCCCCAGACCGTAGGGCGATTCCCACTTGGATTCTTCGGGCTCGTCTTCCTTGGCCGCCTTCCAGAGCACGAAATCGAGGGGGTCACGCTTGCCTGCGGACACCGCCACGCGCTCACCGGCGCGCAGATCGTCGAGCGACTTGCCCGACAGTTTGCCGTAACCCTCGAAGCCGCGCACCGAGTAGTTCACATCACCCTCTTCGGAACGATAGGCCAGCTGCTTTTCCTCGAGACGCCGGATGATGTCGAGCATGTCGCTCACGTGCTCGGTGGCGCGCGGCTCGTGATCGGGCGGCTGCACCCCGAGCGCGCACTCGTCTGCGTGCATGGCATCGATGAAGAACGAGGTGACCTCGCCAAGACGCTTGCCCGTCTCGACCGCGCGGCGGATGATCTTGTCGTCGATGTCGGTGATATTGCGCACGTAGGTGACGCGATACCCCGAGGCCCGCAGCCAGCGCTGGACGACGTCGAAGCTCACAAGCATGCGTGCGTGGCCCAGGTGACAGAAGTCGTACACCGTCATGCCACAGACATACATGCGCACATGTCCGGGTTCGACCGGGCGC
>JAJUFT010000008.1 GCA_029263615.1 Alcaligenaceae bacterium
AGCCGAGGGTATTGATAAAGGAAAAATCATGTCTCAGGGTTTTCTGAAGCCACGCTCCATCGAAGTCGAACCGGTGGGCAAGAACCACGCGAAGGTCATCATGGAGCCGTTCGAACGCGGCTATGGCCATACGCTGGGTAACGCCTTGCGTCGCATCCTGCTGTCGTCCATGACGGGCTATGCTCCCACCGAAGTGCAGATCACCGGCGTGGTGCACGAGTATTCGACCCTGCCCGGTGTCCGGGAAGACGTGGTCGACATTCTACTGAACCTCAAGGGCGTGGTCTTCAAGCTGCACAACCGTGAGGAAGTCACCCTGACCCTGCGTCGCCAGGGCACGGGCGTGGTGACGGCTGCCGACATCGACCTGCCCCACGACGTTGAGATCGTCAATCCTGATCACGTCATTGCCACGCTCACCGAAGCCGGCAAGCTGGAAATGCAGATCAAGGTGGAGCAAGGCCGCGGCTACGTTCCCGGCAACGTGCGTGCGCTGTCCGACGACCGTGCCCACACCATCGGCCGCATCATTCTGGATGCCTCCTACAGCCCGGTCCGTCGCGTGAGCTACGCCGTGGAAAGCGCGCGGGTTGAACAGCGTACTGACCTCGACAAGCTCGTGCTCGACATCGCCACCAATGGCGTTGTGTCGCCCGAGGAAGCGGTTCGCCAGGCGGCGCGCATCCTGATGGATCAGCTCTCTGTCTTCGCCGCGCTCGAAGGCGCCGACGAAAGCTACGAGGCACCCGCAGGCGCGAAGCCTCAGATCGATCCGGTGCTGCTGCGCCCGGTCGACGACCTCGAGCTCACCGTTCGTTCGGCCAACTGCCTCAAGGCCGAGAACATCTACTACATCGGCGATCTCATTCAGCGTACCGAGAACGAACTGCTCAAGACCCCGAACCTGGGTCGCAAGTCGCTCAACGAGATCAAGGAAGTGCTGGCTGCACGTGGGCTGACACTCGGCATGAAGCTCGAGAACTGGCCGCCCCTGGGCCTGGAGCGTCCCTAAGCTGTATCGGGGCCGGCCGTTCGCGGCGGGCCCCGCATTCGCTGTATAATTTCACCCTTTTTTCAACCACCATCGGCCCGCAGCATTGCTGATAGAAGAGCCGGGACAATGGCGGCACACCGCCAGAAGATTCAAAGGAAATCACCATGCGTCACCGCAACGGACTTCGCAAACTCAACCGTACCAGCAGCCACCGTCTGGCCATGTTCCGCAACATGGCTGTCTCGCTGATCACCCACGAGGCCATCAAGACCACGCTGCCCAAGGCCAAGGAACTGCGCCGCGTCATCGAACCGCTGATCACGCTCGGCAAGGAACCCACGCTGGCCAACCGCCGCCTGGCCTTCGCCCGTCTGCGTGACCGCGATGCCGTCACCAAGCTGTTCGACGTGCTCGGCCCCCGCTACAAAGAGCGCAACGGTGGATACACCCGCGTTCTGAAGATGGGCTTCCGTCAGGGTGACAACGCCCCCATGGCCTACATGGAACTGGTTGACCGTCCTGAAGTCGAAGAAGCGGCTGAGTAAGCCAGCTTTTGCCTCCGCGGCGGGGTTTGCCCCGCCTTCAAGAGAACCTGCCCGGGAAACCGCGCAGGTTTTTTTGTAGGCAACTTTGATGTGGATCCCATTGAAAAACAGGGGGAAAGGCTAGAATCGTTCTGTGTCCCTCTGAACGCGCAAGGGTGTCATGACCGATTCCACGCTTCTCCCCAACGTCGAAGGCTCTGCCGATGAAGTGGTGCTCGTCCTGAGCAACGCCCCCGACATGCTGCTTGCCAAGCGCATCGCGCACATGTTGGTTGAGGAATACCTGGCCGCCTGCGTGAACCTTGGCGTGCCGGGCCTGTCCATGTACATGTGGGAAGGCAAGCTGGAAGGCGCTGAGGAAGTGCCCATCACCATCAAGACGACGCGCGGGCGCCTGCCCGCTCTGGTGGCGCGCCTGAAGGAACTGCATCCCTATGAAGTTCCCGAAATTCTCGTCCTGCCCGTGTTGAGCGGGCAGGCAAGCTACATGGAGTGGGTGCGCGTACAGACGCAACAGCAGCAATGATTCATTCTTCGACTCTGGCCCATGGCCGCCTTCGTGTTCTGCTTCTTCCCCTGCTGCTGTTCGTCCTGACCGTCGCGCTGCTGCTCAACCCGGCGCGGGCGCAGGACGAATTCCTCGACCCCGAAGACGCGTTCCGCTTCTCTGTGGCCATGGCCGCGCCTTCCACGCTGGACCTGCATTACGCCATCGCACCCGCGTACTACATGTATCGCGAGCGCTTCGAGGTGGCCGCCCCTGAAGGCGTGGTGCTCGAAACGCGATATCCCCCGGGCCTGGTGAAGTACGACCCCACCTTTGAAAAGAACATGGAGGTGTATTACGGGCAGGTTACCGTCAGGGTGCATCTGGCCTCGGCGGATGCTGGCAGCTTGCCCCCGGCAGGTCAGGCCGTGGCTTTTTCCATCACCAGCCAGGGCTGTGCCGACGCCGGCTTGTGCTACCCCCCGGAAACCCGAGAACTCTCCCTGACCTGGACGGGCAGCGACTGGAAGGTCGAAGGCAAGGGCGCGGGGGGCGGCCGGGTGCCCGAACCGCTGGCCATGGTGCTGGGGGTGGATGGCCAGCCTCTGGAAGGGGGCTCGCTGCCGCGCGCGGGCGGGTCCGCTTCCGGTCTGAACCCGTTCGACTTTGCCGACACCGGCTTGGCCGCCTGGCTGGAAAGCGCCGGGTGGCTGCAGATTATCGGCCTCAGCCTGTTGCTGGGCCTGCTGCTGGCGTTCACGCCCTGTGTGTTGCCCATGGTGCCCATCCTCATGGCGGTGATTGCCGGTCAGTCAAAGCTGGGGGGGCTGTCGCGCGGGCGCGGTCTGGCGCTCGCGGCAGTCTTCGTGCTGGGCATGTCTTTGGTCTACACGGTGCTCGGCGTGTTTGCCGGCCTGCTGGGCTCGGGCCTGATGATGTGGCTGCAGACGCCCTGGGTGCTCGCGGCCTTCGCCATTCTGCTTGCGGCGCTGGCCCTGGCCATGTTCGACGTCTTCACCCTCCAGTTGCCGGGGGCCTGGCAGACCGGTCTGAACGAACGCATGAATCGCCTTCCGGGAGGGCGCCTGGGCGGTGTTTTCCTCATGGGCATGCTCTCGGCGCTGATTGTCGGGCCGTGCGTGGCGGCCCCCCTGGCCGGAGTGCTGCTCTTCATTTCTCAGACAGGCGACGTGGTGCTGGGCGGCTCAGCCCTGTTCGCGCTGGCCTGGGGCTCCGGCATTCCGCTGCTGCTGCTGGGAGCCTCGTCAGGCGCCTTGTTGCCCAAGGCGGGCGCCTGGATGGAGGGCGTGAAATGGGGCTTCGGCATGCTGCTGCTGGCCACGGCGTGGTGGATGGTGTCGTCTCTGCTACCCGCCTGGCTGCTCATGCTGGGCTGGGCTCTGCTGGCCCTGGTCAGTGCGGTGATGATGGGCGCCTTTGATGCCTTGCCGGCGGGAGCCGGTCCGGGCCGTCATATGTGGAAGGGCGCCGCCCTGCTGCTGGCCGCCTGGGCCCTGATCATGCTGGTCGGGCTGGCCGGCGGGGCGCGCGACCCCTTCCGTCCGCTCTCACCCTTCACGGGGGGAGCGCCTGCCGCAGGCAGCACCACCAGCGCCGCCGACACGCTGGCGGCCGTCAAGAAACGTTTCGTGCAGGTGGGGTCGGTCGAAGAACTCGACCAGGTGCTTGCCGAGGCGGACCGCCCGGTCATGCTGGATTTCTACGCCGACTGGTGTGTCTCGTGTATCGAGATGGAGCGCTTCACCTTCAGCCATGCCGACGTGGCGCGCAAGCTGGACAACTTCGTGCTGGTGCAGGCAGATGTGACCGCCAACTTGCCGGAACATCGGGCGCTGCTCAAGCGTTTCCGGCTGTTCGGCCCACCGGGCATCATTTTCTTCGACCCCCGGGGGCAGGAACTGGAAGTCCGGGTCGTGGGCTTCCAGAATGCCGAACGATTCGGCAAGGCCCTGGATGAGGTGCTGAGCCAGTCGGCTTCGGGCACCTCTGCGCAGGAAACGCCCTCAGCCTCGCTGTCGCAGCAGCTTCGCAGCTTCAATGGCGAAATAGGTCAGAACACCATCGCCGCCCGCACGCTTGAAGGCCAGCAGTGATTCCATCATGACCTTGTCGTGGTCCAGCCAGCCGTTGGCGCTGGCGGCCTTGATCATGGCGTATTCGCCGCTGACCTGATAGGCATAGGTGGGCACGCCGAACGCCTGCTTGACGTCGCGCAGGACGTCCAGATAGGGCATGCCGGGCTTCACCATGACCATGTCGGCGCCTTCGCGAATGTCGGCGGCCACTTCCCGCAGGGCTTCACTGCGGTTGGCTGGGTCCATCTGGTAGGTGGCCTTGTTCGATTTCCCCAGATTGGTTGCAGAGCCCACGGCATCACGGAAGGGGCCGTAGAACGCGCTGGCATATTTGGCGGAATACGCCATGATGCGCGTGTAAATGTGGTGATTGGCTTCGAGCGCCTGACGCAGGGCACCCACACGGCCGTCCATCATATCGCTAGGCGCGATGATGTCGACCCCGGCTTCCGCCTGGGCCATGGCCTGCTTCACCAGCATCTCGACCGTGGGCTCGTTCAGCACGTAGCCGTCTTCATCGATAATGCCGTCCTGGCCATGGCTGGTGTAAGGATCGAGGGCCACGTCGCACAGCACACCCAGTTCCGGGAAACGGGACTTCAGTTCGCGCACTGCACGAGGCACCAGGCCTTCGGGGTTGGCCGCCTCTTTGCCATCCGGGGTCTTGAGCTCAGGCTCGATGGCAGGGAAGAGCGACAACACGGGGATGCCGAGTTCCAGGCACTCTTCGGCGACGGGCAGCAAGGTGTCGATGGAAAGACGCACCACGCCGGGCATGGAGGGTACTGGCTGGCGCACGCCCTGGCCTTCGGTGATGAACACCGGGTAGATGAGATCATCGACCGTCAGAGTGTGCTCGCGCACGAGGCGGCGGGTGAAATCGTCGCGGCGATTGCGCCGGGGCCTTCCGGCAGGAAAGTCGGCCTGTGGCAGAAATGTGGTCATTGCAGCTCCAGAAAGCCCGGTCAGGGAACGACCTTGGGCGAGATCCAGTTTTCAATATGTTTTGTGGCTTCCTCCAGCCCGATGCGATGGGTGGCGGAAAATGCGACGGCGTGCAGCGTGCCGAGATCGGACAACTCTTTCTTGAGTGCCGCGATGGCTCGCACCCTTTGCCCGTAGGGGAGTTTATCTGCCTTTGTCAGCAGTGCCAGCACCGGGATGCCGCGCGGGGCCAGCCAGTCGACCAGCCGACGATCGAGCTTGGTGACGCCGCGGCGGATGTCCACCAGCAGCACGACACCGGCCAGGGAAGGGCGCTCGCTGAGGTAGCCGCCCAGGACGTCGGCCCACTCCTCGCGCGCCGTTTGCGCGACCGAGGCGTAGCCGTAGCCGGGCAGGTCGACCAGGTAGCCGATGACGGCCTCGGCGTCGTCGGACAGCGTGTCGGGGAGGCCGAACATGTTGATCAGGCGCGTCCGGCCGGGTGTCTTGCTGGAATAGGCCAGCTTGCGCTGATTGGTCAGCACATTGATGGCGGAAGATTTGCCCGCATTGGAGCGGCCCACGAAACAGACTTCCGGCCCGGTGGGGGGCGGCAGCTGATCGAGGCGCGCAGCAGAGGTGGTGAAGCGGGCGCGGTGCAGAATGGACACGGAGGATCCTGTAATGGAGGTCGGGTTAAAGGCCGGGCGGATGCGGTTCCGCAAGGGCGGACAGGCAGGCCTGTCGCACCCGGAGGTCTTCAATGGTTCCCTATTGTATAATCGCAGGTTTGAAAACTCATGAGTCGGGTTCCTTCGAAGTGTGAATGGGGCTTCCGACTGTGGTATGGGCAAACGTGGCGCCGCTGGTGCCGGGTCGAATTCGCGATCATCGAGGTCTTCATGAAGCGTACTCTTTCCAGAATGCTAGTCGCCAGCGGTGTGTTGATGGGCACCTGCGCAATTTCCGTCAGCCATGCGGCTGAGGCCAACGCCAGGCCCGATGCTGCCGCCGGTGAGCAGCTGTACGTGAACGGCGATACGTCGCGGGGCGTCATTTCCTGTGCGAGCTGTCACGGTGAAGCAGGCAACAGCATCATCCCCATCAATCCGAACCTGGCCGGCCAGCCGTATGAATACCTGGTCAAGCAGCTTCACGATTTCAAGCCGAAGGGCGACACACCTCCCTTGCGTAATGGCCCCGATGGCGCGCCGTCCCTGATGGCCCCCATGGCCGCACCGCTCACGGAAGAAGATATCCGCAACGTGGCGCTGTACCTTTCCCAGCAGCCGCTCAAGCCGGAAACGGCCGCTACCGCCACCAAGGAAGAAACCATGGAACGCGGTCTCACCATCTGGCGCGCCGGTATTGCTTCGCGTGGCGTGCCTGCCTGTGCTGGCTGTCACGCACCCAATGGTGCCGGCATTCCCGGCAAGTACCCGCGCATTGCCGGTCAGCATCCCGACTACATCGCCGAACAGCTGCGTCTGTTCCGCAGCGGCGATCGTCACAATAGTACCGAAATGTTCGATATCGCCGACCGCATGTCCGACCGCGACATCGCGGCTGTGGCCGACTACGCTGCCGGGCTGCGTTGAACCTGCTCACGCATCTTCATGCGGATTCTTTGAGCTTAAACAAACCTGAACAAGATACAGGCGGCCGAAATGGCCGCCCCGGCAGCTAGAATAAGGGGGGCGCCACCTGGCGGCCCCCTTTTTTTTCAAGTGCATCCTGTGACTTCCAAGCCTTCCCCACGCCGACTCAATGCTGACGTGCTCGAACTGCTGGGTTCCATGCGGTTCGCGGTCAGCCTTCTGATGTTCATTTGCGTGGCCAGCGTAATCGGCACGGTGCTCATGCAGAACCAGTTGCCGAGCACCTATTTCGACCAGTTCGGCCCGTTCTGGTACGAAGTGTTCGACAAGTTCGCGATCTGGCAGGTCTACAACAGCTGGTGGTTTCTGCTGATCATGGCCTTCCTCGTGGTGTCGACCACCCTCTGTGTGATTCGCAATACGCCGCGCTTCATCAGGGACGCGCGTTCCTTCCGCGAACATGTGCGCGGCAGCAGCCTGCGCGCCTTCCCCCACAAGGTGGAGGGCGCCGTGCCGGAAGCGCCCAACGAGGCCCTGAACCGCCTGCGCCCCTGGCTGCGCGAGAATGGCTATGCCTGGCGCGAACGTCAGGATGGCGAAAACATCATGCTCGCCGCCAAGAAGGGCGGGGCAAATCGCCTGGGGTACATCTTTGCGCACGTCGCCATCGTCATCATCTGTGTGGGCGGCCTGCTCGACAGTGAGCTGCCCGTGCGCCTGCAGGTCTGGCTTTTCGACAAGCAGCCGGTGACGCAGAACATGCTCATTTCCCAGGTGCCGGAATCGGGTCGGCTGTCGCTGTCCAACCCAAGCTTCCGTGGCAACATGCTGGTGCCGGAAGGCGCCACGGCCTCCAATGCCCTGATCGGCGTCGACAATGGGCTGATTGTGCAGCCCCTGCCTTTCAACCTCCGTCTGAAAGACTTCGTGGTGGAATACTATTCCACCGGCATGCCCAGCAGTTTCCGCAGTGTGGTGGAAATCACCGACCACGAAACGGGCGAAACCTTCGAACGCAACATCGAGGTCAACGAGCCGCTGCGTTATCGCGGCGTCACGGTGTATCAGTCCAGTTTCGACGATGGGGGCAGTTCGCTGAAACTCACCGGTTACCCCTTGCGCGGTGCCTCCAGCCAGCCCTTCGACATCAGCGGGGTGGTGGGCAGCCGCAGCCAGATCGCGGTCAGCGAGGGCGGGCGCGAAATTCCCCTGGATGTCGAATTCACCGCGCTGCGCGTGATCAATGTCGAAGACCTGGGCACCGGTGAACCGCCGCAGCCCCGGGCGGTGATCGATCACGTGGCGTCGGTGGCCGGCAGCGCCGCCGCCTCCAGCAACGAAAACCTGCGTAACGTCGGCCCCAGCGTGCAATACCGCATCATTGGTGCGGACGGCCAGTCTTTCGAATACACCAATTACATGCTGCCTATCGAGCTGGATGGCAGCCGGGTGATTCTGGCGGGCATCCGCGAATCCGAAGCCGTGCCCTTCCGCTATGTGCGCATTCCCGTCGATGAGAACGACAGCATTGCCGAATTCATGAGCCTGCGGGCAGCCCTGCAGGACCCCGGTCTGGTCACCATGGCGGCGCAGCGCTTCGCCGAGAGCAATGCCAACGAGCGCATCAATGCCGATATGCTGACCAAGGCGGCGATCGGCGCGCTGGACGCCTTCCAGCGACAGGGCTTCAATGGAATACTTGGAAATGTGCCCGAAAGCGAGCACGAGAAGGTGCTCAGCTTCGCGGTGCCCATGATCCAGATGTCCCTGACGGAACTGCGCGACCTCGTGCGGGTGCGCGAAGGCCGCAGTGCCGTGGCGCGTGAAGGGGAGGCATGGGTCGAGGGGCAGCGCTGGGTGCAGATGGCCCTGCTTGCCCTGGCCAACCTGCCCGATTACCCCGCACCGGTCTTTTTCACGCTGGACAGCTTCGAGCAAAAGGAAGCCAGCGTCTTCCAGGTGACGCGCAGCCCCGGCAAGAACACGGTCTACCTGGGCAGCCTGTTCCTGGTGATTGGCGTGTTCGCCATGTTCTACGTGCGCGACCGCCGCATCTGGGTCTGGGCCAAGGCCTCCGGGAACGGGGGCACCGAGTTGCTGGCCGCCATGACCTCGCAGCGCCGCAACCTGGATTTCACTCAAGAATTTGATCGCTTCAAGGATGCCTTCAAGCGTTTAACCACCTAAAGAGGTGCCTTTATGTCCGACACCCTGACCTCATCCAGCGCCACTTCGTGGGATGAAGCCATGTCCCCCAGCGGCGATGGCCGCGGGCGCCGCGGCAAGGCCGACTGGACGGATATTGTCTATTTTCTGCTGCTTGGCATGGGAGCCGCCTATGCGCTCAACCAGTACGGTTATGCCATGGACGGATACGAAAAAGCGATCCTGTTGGCTGCCGTCCCCAGCCTGGTCTGGATGGGCTGGCTGTGGCGACCGCTGAGAACCCTCTGCGTGGGAGCCGGCCTGCTGGCCCTGTTTGCGGTCTGGCTCTACAGCGGGGGTGGCGGGCTGCACCAGGGCGACATCGCCCGTGCGGATTCCGTCTTCCTGCTCAAATACCTGCTGTCCTCGCAGTCGGCCATTCTCTGGATGTGCGCGCTGTTTGTACTCGCTACCGTGGCCTACTGGGTGGGCTACATCAGCCCTGTCGCTGCCTGGATGGGCTCCGGCCTGACCTGGGCCGCGGTCTATGCCGGCACCGTGGGCCTGCTGGTGCGCTGGCGCGAAGGTCACCTGCTGGGTCCGGATATCGGCCACATTCCCGTCAGCAATCTGTACGAAGTGTTCGTGCTGTTCGCCGTCATCACCGCCCTGTTCTACCTGTATTACGAGCGACGCTACGCCACCCGTGCCTTGGGCGGCTTCGTGCTGCTGGTGGTGAGCTCGGTCGTGGTCTTCCTGCTGTGGTATTCGGTCACGCGCGATGCGCACCAGATTCAGCCTCTGGTGCCGGCTCTGAAAAGCTGGTGGATGAAGCTGCACGTACCTGCCAACTTCATCGGCTATGGCACTTTCGCCCTGTCGGCCATGGTGGGTTTTGCCTATCTGGTGAAGGAGCACAGTGAGACCGTGTCGCGCCGCCAGCTCATTCCCGTGTTCCTGCTGGGAGCCATCCTGTGTGCCGAGCCCTTCATGTTCGGTTCGCGTGAGCTGTCCGTCACCTGGATGCTGTATTTCGGCATTGGCGCTCTGATCGTGGGCGCCATTCTGGCCCTGCGCAAGCCCATTGGCCGTCGTCTGCCCTCGCTCGAGGTGCTGGACGACATCATGTATCGAGCCATTGCGGTGGGCTTTGCCTTCTTCACCGTGGCGACGATTCTCGGGGCGCTGTGGGCGGCGGATGCCTGGGGCGCCTACTGGCAGTGGGACCCTAAAGAAACCTGGGCGCTCATCGTCTGGCTGAACTATGCGGCCTGGCTGCACATGCGTCTGATGAAGGGCCTGCGCGGCACCATGGCCGCCTACTGGGCCCTGGCCGGCCTGCTCATCACCAGCTTCGCCTTCCTGGGCGTCAATATGTTCCTGTCCGGCCTGCACTCCTATGGGGAGCTGTGATCAGGACTGGTTCCTGATGTAGTTGAGGGTGTCGGGGTTGGTGACCAGGTCCGACACCGATTCCGCGTCGAGAATCTCAAGCGGCGTCAGGGCAGCGCTGATGGCGTAGCCCTGCACGTAATCCACGCCCAGCTCCTTGAGCATCTCCAGCGTCTGAACGTCTTCCACCCACTCAGCAATGCTCACCATGCCCAGGTTCTGGGCCAGTTCCACGATGGTGCGCACAATGGCGATGTTGGTCTCGCTGGCCAGCATGTCGCGCACGAAGGTGCCGTCGATTTTCACGGCGTCGGCATCCAGCTGCTTCAGATAATTGAAGGAGGTGTAGCCGGCGCCGAAATCGTCTAGCGCAATACGGATTCCTAGGCGCTTGAGCCGCGCGATCAGGGCGCGGGTGTGCTCGAGGTTCTGCAGGGCCACCCCTTCGGTGATCTCCACGCACAGCTTGTCGGCCAGATGCGGGTAACGGCCCAGCAGTTGGAACAAATTTTCGACGAATTTGTCGTTGTTCAGCGAGACGCCGCTCAGGTTGATGTTGACGAAGCGGGTCTTGCGCAGGCGGTCTTCATGCTTGGAGAGCCATTCCAGCGTCGCGGAGAACACCCATTTGTCGATGATGGTGATGGTGCCGCTTTCCTCGGCGCCCGTGACGATCTTGCCGGTGGGGATCAACCGTCCCTGGGAGTCGCGCACCCGCAGCAGAATTTCGAAGTCCAGGGTCTCTTCGGGGTGACGCAGCGACATGATGGGCTGCATTTCAAGGTAGAGCCCCTTGGGTGAATCGCCGCCTTCGAGCTGGTCGAACAGGCGCAGCTCCTCGGTATGGGCTTCCAGTTCGCTGGACCCCTGCTCGTACACCACCACATCCTGATTCTGTTTGCGGGCATCGCGGCAGGCCCGGGTCGCGGCCGAAATGGCGGTGGCGGCGTCCATGTCGGGGTGGATTTCGACCACGCCGATGGCAGAGCGGACGGAGAAGGTGCGGTGCCCGACGGCATAGGTGTTGTTGTTGAGATCTTCAATGATGCGCACGGCCGTCGTACGGGCCGCGCTGGCATCCATATTGGGGAACAGGATGATGAATTCGTCGCTGCCGATGCGCCCCAGCGTCTGGAAGCGGGTGAGGATCTTGCGTAGCCGGTCAGTGACCTGCTTGAGAATCTCATCACCCGAGGTATGGCCGAACAGGCCGTTGATGCGCTTGAAGTGATCCAGGTCCATATAGGCCAGCGAGCAGGGCTGACCTCGCGTGCGCATGCCAGCGATGGCGCGCTCCAGCTTTTTCTCGATGCCCCGGCGGTTGAGCGTCTGGGTGAGCGGGTCGTTGTCCATCTGGTCGCGCAGTTCGGCCATGGCCTGGGCACGCGCCGTGATGTCTTGCAGCGAGCCTTCCACGTGATCGCCGACCATAGCGGCGCGCAGGGCGAAATGGCGCGGGCGGCCCGCACCATCGGAAAGCAGATGAATTTCCGTTTCCTGGCCGGACAGGGTGGCACGGGTGACGGCCTCCCAGTCCTGTGCTTCGAAGAAATCATCCCAGTGTTTGGTGGTGACGCTGGTGTCCTCGGGCAGCTCAAGCATGTGCAAGAGGCCCGGGTTCATGCGCTGGAAGTAGCCGCGGGAATCCAGCGTGAACAGGCCAAGCGGGGCCACGGCGTAGCTGGTGACGAGCTCCGTCTGCACGCGGATCCGGTTTTTCTTCTCGATGCGCATCATGCCGCTGACCCCGAGCGCAACGATGATGTTGGTCAGGATGAGGGCCGAGATCACTCCGAAGGAGTCGATGACCGTGGGTTGATCCAGCAGCGTCAGGATGAGGCAGGCAATGGCGACAGCGATTGCCAGCGAGGCCAGCAGAGCACGCCAGGAAGCGACGCTGGCGGGGTTCTGGCCCGCCTGCCGGCCAACCAGGTACAGGCCGAGGACCAGGGCGACAGCCCAGATGGCCAGGCCGGCCCATTGGAAGATGTACCAGGGCAGCAGGGCCGCCGCAAGGAGCTGGGTGATGCCCAGCGCCTGCAGTACCATCGGGAGTTGTCGCCCGTGGCTGTCGCGGGGGCGCCACAGGTACATGAACAGGGCGTGGCTGACCAGGTAGTAGAGCGCCAGCGTGAGCTTGCGCAGCATCGTCTGCCATTCCGGTGGCACCGCGTAACCCAGCCATTGGCCGTCCCAGCCCATGGCGTACGTGCCCAGGCGCAGGTTGCCCACCAGCCAGACGGCCACCAGCAGATACGTCCATTCTCGGGAGCGGATGGCGATCGCGGCCAGGAAGACGGCCAGCGTCAGAATGCCGCCTTCCAGCAGCGCGATGGCGCGGTGCAGACGGTCGGAGGCGGCGCGCAAATCGGAAATTTCCCAGAGCTTGGCGGTGAAGACCGTGGGATCTCCGTAATGGATGCGACACAACAGGCTTCCGAACGTGGCGCCTCTATCGTTTTCCACGTGGCCCAGCATGAGCGCATAACCAAGTCGGCTGGTGCGCATCGCCCCCGTCGTGTTGCGGCCCGAGGCCTCTCCCAGGGGTTCCAGGGTGTCGCGTCGCCAGCATATGGCCGATTGCGGGCTGCTGGCTGGGAAGTCGACGGCGGTGGGCCGTTGCCGGGCGCGTTCGGGAAGTTCAAGCAGCAGCCAGGTGCCGCCTTGCAGCTCGGCCCGATTCTGTTGGGGAATGATGCGCAGCGCTTCGACCGCCTGCTGAGGCGTGACGTGCCCGGCCGCCAGAGGCAGGCTGCGGAATGTCAGCGTTTCGCCCTGACTGGGCGGATACAGGGGAGTGAACCTGAATACGGCAAACGCTGTGAACAGTGCGATGACGATTGGCAGTACCCAGAGCGAAAAGTTGTAAATACTGCCTTGGCGCATCTCATGCAGTCTCTCGGTGAACCTTGAAACGTCCTGGGCCTCAGGACGGGGCCTGTCAATCTGGCGAACCTTGCAGTTCTTCCCGGGCCGACAGGCCTTCCCGCTTTAAGGGCTATCTCATGTTAACGGCAAAAGTTTACGACTCTTTACCGCAAGCGACTCATGCCTGAGGCAATAATCTCTCGCCGGCAAAAAGGCTCTCGATCGTCTCGCGTTCCCGCACTACATGGCTGCGGTTTCCGTCCACCATGATCTCGGCCGGGCGGGCGCGCGTGTTGTATTGGCTGGACATGGTGAACGCATAGGCGCCGGCGGACATGATGGCCAGAAGATCGCCCTGGTGCAGCTCCAGACGGCGGTCGCGCGCCAGCCAGTCGCCGCTTTCGCAAATGGGGCCGACAATGTCGTACGTGGGCGTGCTGTCCGTCACGGGGCGTGGGTTGACCGCTTCCACATCGTGCCAGGCGTCATAGAGCGTCGGGCGCAGCAGGTCGTTCATGGCTGCGTCGACAATGGCGAAATTCTTGGCTTCCGAGTGCTTGAGGTACTGCACTTCGGTGAGCAGCACGCCCGCGTTGCCCACCAGCGAGCGACCCGGTTCCAGCACCAATTCCAGGTGCCCCAGGCCGGCTCTCTCCAGGCGCTCGAACACCTGGCTGAACAGGTCGACCGGTTGCAACACCTCTTCATCGGTATAGCGAATGCCGATGCCGCCGCCCAAGTCGAGGTGGTGCAGCTCGATGCCCGCTTCACGCAGGCCCAGAATCAGCGCAATGAGTTTTTCCAGGGCATCCAGGTAGGGTGCCGCTTCGGTGATCTGCGAGCCGATGTGGCAGTCCACACCGACGATTTCCAGCCCGGGAAGGGATTTCGCCCGGCGGTAGACTTCGGGGGCACGTTCGATGTCGATGCCGAACTTGTTTTCCTTCAGCCCCGTGGAGATGTACGGGTGGGTGTGGGCGTCGACGTCGGGGTTCACGCGCAGCGAAATCGGTGCGACACGCCCGCTGCTGGCGGCCACTTGCGCGAGCCGCTCGAGCTCGGCTTCCGATTCCACATTGAAACACTTCACGCCAGCCTCCAGCGCGGCCTGCATTTCCCAGACTTGCTTGCCCACGCCGGAAAACACCACCTTGCCGGGGTCGCCGCCCGCGGCCAGCACGCGTGCCAGTTCGCCGCCGGAAACGATGTCGAAGCCTGCACCCAACCGGGCGAACTCGTTCAACACGGCCAGATTCGAGTTTGCCTTCATGCCGAAGCACACCAGGGCCTTGCGTCCTTCGAGCGCCCGCGCATAACTTTCCCAGGCGTCTTGCAGGGCGGCGCGTGAATAGACGTAGAGGGGGGTGCCATATTCTTTGGCGAGGGTGGCGAGGGAAACGTCCTCGGCGTGCAGGGTGCCGTTCTTGAAAGTGAAGCGTGGTGCGACAGTCATGGTGTCCTGAAATCAGTTGTCGGTGGAACGGGCCGGGGTCTCGTGCCCCGGTGGCGTGGTGAGGGTGGCCGGCGGTTCGTCGGGCGCAGGAAGATAGAGCGGCCCCTTGAAGCCGCAAGCCATCAACCCGCCCAGCACCAGCCCGCATGCCATGAGACGCAGCGACCTGCGGACGGGCATGGAAATCGGCATTCGCATGGGTGCTCCTGGTGTGAGTCAGAGATTAGATGGTATCCGAAAAAAAACCCGGGCAAGGGGACAGGCCCCCGCCCGGACAGGTGTTTTTTTTCAAGGATCCACCGGATGCCGGCGGCCGCCAGATTCGGCAGGGGAATCAGAAGGGGACGCGATCGGGCTCGGAGCCGCCTCGTGAACCGCCCAATTGGTTGAGCAGGTCGCCAATGCCGTCTGCGACGTGGTCGGCGACACTGTCGACCAGGACGTTGCCGCCCGGCCCCATCAGTGCATCCGTGGGGGAGGTCAGGCCCACCCGGGCTACCGCCTGGCCCGGCGGATATTCGGCAAAGTAGTACTCGCCGTTCACCACGTTCAGGCCGGGCGGGGGCGGCGGCACCTTCGCCACGGGAATGTCCTTGAGCGCATAGCGCATGTAGTCGATCCAGATCGGCAGAGCCAGGCCACCGCCGGTTTCTCCTGAACCGAGGGAGCGCGGCTGGTCGAAGCCCATCCAGACCACGGCGACCTTCTCGGGGGTGTAACCACCGAACCAGGCGTCGTGCGATTCGTTGGTGGTGCCCGTCTTGCCGGCCAGGTCGGTGCGCTTGAGCTCCCGGCTTGCCCGGGCGCCCGTACCGGAGGTCGCCACCCCGCGCAACATGTCGTTCATCACATAGGCCGTGCGCGCATCGATCACGCGGGCGGCGGCATCACCGGCCACAGTCGGCTTGGCCTGCATGATGACCTTGCCCGTGCTGTCGGTGACGCGGTCAATGATCTAGGGTGGTACCCGGTAGCCCCCATTGGCGAACACCGCATAGGCGCCGGCCAGTTGCAGAGGCGTCACGCTGCCGGCGCCCAGTGCCAGGGGCAGCACCGGCGGCTGGCGTTCGCGATCGAAGCCGAAGCGGGTGAGGTATTCCTGCACATACTGCGGGCCGACCGCCTGCATGATGCGGATCGACACCATGTTGCGCGATTTGTACAGACCCTGCCGCATGGTCAGCATGGGCTCATAAGTGTTGCCGTAATTCTTGGGTGCCCAGGGTTTGGAACCGGTCTGTTCTGCCGTCAGCACGAAAGGTTCGTCGGAAATCTGTGTGGCCGGCGTGAGGCCTTTTTCCAGCGAGGCTGCGTAGATGAACGGTTTGAACGAGGAACCGGGCTGGCGCCAGGCCTGGGTCACGCGGTTGAAATTGCCATCCTGGAAGTGGAAGCCGCCGACCATGGCCTGAATGGCACCATCCTGCGGCCGCAGGGATACCAGGGCGGCCTGGACCGTGGGTTTATTGATGACCCCCCAGTAACCGTCGGCCTCGTAGATGTAGACGACCGAGCCACGGCGGATGCGCACGTCGTCATTCGCGTTCTTGGCCAGCCCGCGTGCGACGATCTTGAGCGCCCGTTTGTCCGTGATTTCAATGACCTGCTGCGCCGTGCGCGCCACCACGATCTTGTCCGGCGAGGCGGACAGAACCACAGCCGTCAGCAGATTGTCGTTGTCGGGATGACGTTCCTGAAGCGCGTCGAGCAGGGCGTCGAAGCGCGCGTCGTCGTTTTCAATACCGGGGGGCAGGTCGATATTTTCTTCCGGCCCCGTGTAGCGCGCCCGCCGCGTGTAGTCGAGCACCCCTTCACGCAGGGCCTGGTAGGCTTTTTCCTGCTCTTCGGCCTTGACCGTGGTGTAGACGTTGAAGCCGCGCGAGTAGATGTCGTCCTGGTAGACGTTGTAGAGCAGCTGGCGGGCCAGTTCGGCCACGTATTCACCGTGGACCGCGTAGCCGCCGGAGGGTGTGCCCGGTGCCGACCGCAAGACGATTTCCTGGTTCACCGCCTGCTCGTATTCCTCCTGGGTCAGGTAACCCAGCGAGAGCATGCGGCCCAGCACGTAAAGCTGGCGGGAACGGGCGCGTTCAAAATTGGCAATCGGATTAAAGCGGGAAGGCGCCTTGGGAATGCCGGCCAGCATGGCGGCTTCGGCGGGCGTGACTTCCCACAGCTGCTTGCCGAAGTAGGTTCGCGAAGCCGCCGCAAACCCGTAGGCGCGGTGCCCGAGGTAGATCTGGTTCATGTAGAGATCCAGGATCTGGTCCTTGGTGAGCGTCGCTTCAATCTTGAAGGTCAACAACAGCTCATAGAACTTGCGCGTATAGGTTTTTTCGGACGACAGGTAGAAATTGCGCGCCACCTGCATGGTGATGGTGCTGGCGCCCTGTGACCGGGCCATGGTGGTGAGGTTGGCCAGTGCTGCGCGCGCCACACCCTTCCAATCAATGCCGTGGTGCTGATAAAAACCGTCGTCTTCCGCTGCTAGAATGGCCGCTTTCATGACATCGGGAATCTCGTCGAAGCGCAGCACATTCCGGCGCTCCTCGCCAAACTCGCCAATCAGCACGTTGTCCGCCGTATAAATGCGCAGCGGCACACGGGGCCGATAGTCGATCATGGCGCTGAGGTCGGGCAGGTTCGGCCAGGCGAGCGCCAGCGCAAGCGTGCCGAGCAAGGCGCCCGAAAGCCCCAGACCGGCGAACAGGACGCCAGCCTTGATCAGGAAGCGTCGCAGCCAGGAGCGGGAGGCGGGCGACGTGTCGGAAGAGGATTGGGTATCGGTGCTCATCAGGGGCGATTTTAAGCCTTGTACCCCCCTGCTCTGAAAGGGGGCGAGGGCTTTATGTAACCGGATAATGCGGTGAAAAACGGATTGCGTGCCCGTAAGCAGGTGATAATACACAAATGAACGGAGCTTTACCTTCAGACCCCCCGCAACGGGCCCCGGAAGAACGGCAGTGCGAAGCCAGCCTGCCCTATCGAACCCCCATCTTCCTCGTGGGCATGATGGGTGCGGGAAAAACCACCATCGGCCGCGGGCTGGCTCGCATTCTGGGCCGGGAATTCCTCGACCTGGATCACGAGATCGAAAACCGCTGCGGCGTCCGGGTCGCGCATATCTTTGACGTCGAAGGCGAAGAAGGGTTCCGCCGCCGCGAATGCAGCGTGCTCGAGGAATGCTCTTCGCAGCCCGACCTGGTGCTCGCCACCGGGGGGGGCGCCATTCTCGCCCCCGACAATCGGCGCATTCTGAAAGAGCGCGGCGTGGTCATCTACCTGCGTGCTTCGGCGGAGGCCCTGTATGCCCGTGTGGCGCGCGACCGCAGCCGGCCGCTCCTGCAGACGCCCGACCCCCAGGCGCGCATCCGCGAGCTGCTTGCCCTGCGTGAGCCTTTGTATGAAGAGGTTGCCGATATTATTTTCGACACGGGCACCATGCCGGTTCCTCAAGTAGTGAAATCTCTGGTGCCCCTGCTGCAGAATTACGAGGTGAAAGAATGACCATCGTGCGCGTGTCCACCCCGGGCGGAGACTACCCCATTCATATCGAGGCCGGCCGGCTCGAGCGGCTGGCGGAAACCATTCCCGGCGATGCCACCTCCATCGCCCTGATCAGCAACCCGGTCGTGTTGAAACATTACGGCGAGGCGGTGCGAGCCGCCTTGGGGCGAACCGGGAAACCGGTGGTGGAAGTGGAGCTGCCCGACGGCGAGGCTCACAAAACCTGGGAATCCCTGAACAAGATTTTTGACCATTTGTTGCAAAAAGGGCTCGACCGCAAGGCCGTTCTTGTTGCATTCGGGGGAGGGGTGATCGGCGACATGGGCGGGTTTGCCGCGGCCTGTTACATGCGCGGCATCCGCTTCATTCAGGTGCCGACCACCTTGCTGGCGCAGGTCGATTCCTCAGTGGGGGGCAAGACTGCCATCAACCACCCCCTGGGCAAGAACATGATTGGCGCCTTCTACCAGCCCATTTCCGTGCAGATCGACCCGTCCGTCCTGCGGACTCTGCCGCCGCGGGAGATCAGCGCGGGGCTGGCGGAAGTCGTGAAGTACGGCCTGATCATCGATGCGCCGTTCTTCGACTGGTGCGAGGCGAACGCCGACGCGTTGCGGGTCCTCGACCCCGATGCGGTCGTCCACGCCATCCAGCGGTCCTGCGAGCTGAAGGCCCGAGTGGTGTCGCAGGACGAGCGCGAAAGCGGCATGCGCGCCATCCTCAACCTGGGCCACACCTTCGGGCATGCCATCGAAGCCGGCCTGGGCTACGGCCGGTGGCTGCATGGCGAAGCCGTGGGCTGCGGCATGGTGCAGGCCGCCGAACTGTCTGCCGATCTGCTCGGTTTCCCGCGGGAAGACGTCGAACGTGTGCGTCGCGTGGTGGAAGCCATCGGCTGCCCCGTGCAGGCGCCCGATCTGGGCTTCGAGCGCTGGGTGGAGCTCATGGGCCACGACAAGAAGGCCGAGGGCGGCACCCTGAGATTCGTGCTCATGCCCCGCATCGGCGAATCCGAATGCCGGGATGTCGACCCTGAGGCCTTGCGCCCGGTGCTGGAGCGTACGGTCTCTGCCGACTGCCGGAGCTGACCATGCAGCCGCTCGCCGCCTACGCCTGCGACCCGGAGCGCACGCGCGGGCGCGTGCACCACGAGGCGCCTCCGCAGGGGCGCAACCATTTCCAGCGGGACCGCGACCGCATCATCCATTGCCGGGCGTTCCGGCTGCTGGAATACAAGACGCAGGTCTTCATCAACCATGAAGGCGACCTGTTCCGCACCCGGCTGACTCACAGCATCGAGGTGGCACAGATTGCACGGTCGCTGGCCCGCAACCTGCGTCTGCATGAAGATCTGATCGAGGCCATTTCCCTGGCGCACGACTTGGGCCACACTCCCTTCGGGCATGCGGGTCAGGATGAACTCAACGCCTGCATGCAGGAATTCGCCCCAGAAAGCGGGGGCTTCGAGCACAATCTGCAGAGCCTGCGCGTGGTCGACGAGCTGGAGGAACGCTACGCCGAGTTCAGCGGCCTGAACCTGTGCTTTGAAACGCGCGAGGGCATTCTCAAGCATTGTTCCTTGCGCAACGCCCGCCGGCTGGGCGACGTGGGCCTGCGGTTCATCGAGCGCACCCAGCCCTCACTGGAGGCCCAGATCGCCAACCTCGCCGACGAGATCGCCTACAACAACCACGACATCGATGACGGCATCCGCTCCGGCCTGCTGCAGGTCGAACAACTGCTGGAAGTGGGCATCTTTGCGCGACACTACGAGGCCGTGGCCCGACGTTACCCGGGGCTGGCCGGCCGCCGCCTGGTGAGCGAAACCATCCGCAGCATGATCAACACCCTGGTGATTGATCTGACCGAAACCACGCGTGCGGCCCTGGACATGCATCGTCCCCAGTCGGCTGACGAGGTTCGCGTGGCGCCGCCGCTGGCGGCCTTCTCACCCGAGATTCGTGCCGAGGCCGACGAACTCAAACGCTTTCTGATGCGCAACCTTTACCGGCATTCACGCGTCATGCGCATGACGCGCAAGGCTCGCAACATCGTGCGCGAGCTGTTCATTACTTTCCATGAAGACCCGCGGTTGCTGGCCAGTGATTGGCGGCGCGACGACCCGCTGCAGCAGGCGCGCGCCATCGCCGACTATATTGCGGGCATGACGGACCGCTACGCCATCAGCGAACACCGCAATCTGTTCCAGATGTAGGCGGCGTCGGGCCGCGGCCTAGAGCAGCGGGCGCAAGTAACGACCGGTATGGCTGTCCGCGCAGGCCGCAATGTCTTCCGGCGTTCCCTGCGCCACGATGCGACCCCCGCCGCTGCCGCCCTCGGGGCCCAGGTCGATTACCCAGTCCGCCGTCTTGATCACATCCAGATTGTGTTCGATCACGACCACGGTGTTGCCGGCTTCGACGAGTTTGCGCAGGACATCGAGCAGCAAGGCAATGTCGTGAAAGTGCAGACCGGTGGTGGGTTCGTCCAGGATGTATAGCGTGCGCCCCGTGCTGCGGCGCGACAGTTCCAGCGCCAGCTTGACGCGCTGCGCCTCGCCGCCCGACAGCGTCGTGGCGCTTTGCCCCAGGCGCAGGTACGAGAGGCCCACGTCCATCAATGTCTGCAATTTGCGCGCGACGGCCGGCACCGAGCTGAAATACCCGAGCGCCTGCTCGACCGTCAGGTCCAGCACTTCACTGATGTTGCGCCCGCGATAGTGAATTTCCAGCGTTTCCCGGTTGTAGCGCTTGCCGCCACAGACATCGCAGTCCACGTACATGTCAGGCAGGAAGTGCATTTCCACTTTCACCACACCGTCGCCCTGGCAGGCCTCGCATCGCCCGCCCTTCACATTGAAGGAAAAGCGCCCGGCATCGTAGCCGCGGGTGCGCGCTTCCGGCACGCCGGCAAAGAGTTCCCGAATGGGCGTGAACATGCCCGTGTAGGTGGCAGGGTTGCTGCGTGGCGTCCGGCCGATGGGGCTCTGGTCCACCGTGATGATTTTGTCGAAGTGCTCCAGGCCCTCCAGGCTGTCATACGCTGCGGGTTCTGCCTGGGCGCGGTGCAGGGCACGGGCCACGGCCACCGCCAGAGTGTCATTCACCAGCGTGGATTTTCCCGAGCCCGACACGCCACTGATGCAGACAAAATGACCGGCAGGAATGGCCAGGTTGACCGACTTCAGGTTGTTCCCCCGCGCTCCTTTGAGCGTGAGCCAGGGCTGGTCCTCGGCAATGGGTTTGCGCGGCGGAATCTCGATGCGACGCGTGCCGCTCAGATACTGGCCTGTCAGAGAATCCGGATTTGCGGCGATGTCTTCCGGTGACCCGCTGGCCACGACGTGACCGCCGTGCTCGCCGGCGCCCGGGCCCATGTCGAGGATGTAATCCGCCGAGCGGATCATGTCTTCGTCATGCTCCACCACGATCACACTGTTGCCCAGGTCGCGCAGGTGGCGAAGGGTGTCGATCAGGCGGTCATTGTCGCGCTGGTGCAGCCCGATCGAGGGCTCGTCCAGCACGTACATCACCCCCGTCAGCCCCGAGCCGATCTGGCTGGCCAGACGAATGCGCTGCGCTTCTCCGCCGGAAATGGTGTCGGCGCTGCGGTCCAGGGAAAGGTAATTCAGGCCCACATTGTTCAGAAAGCGCAGCCGCGCAATGATCTCGCGGATGATGCGGTCGGCCACTTCCTTGCGCGCCCCGTGCAGCGTCAGCTGCTCGAACCACTGCAGGCAGTCGGCCAGCGACATGGCCTCCACCTCATAGATCGGCAGGCCGCGCCGCTCATGGTCGCCTGCTTCGTCGCCGATCAGCACATGGCGCGCTTCTTCGCGCAGCCGTGAGCCGTGGCAATGCGGACACGTCTGGGTCTGACGCAGCTTGCCCAGTTCTTCACGCACGGCGCTGGAGTCGGTTTCGCGCCAGCGCCGTTCCAGATTCGGAATCACCCCTTCGAAGGGATGGCGTCGCACCGTGCTGCGGCCTTTTTCGTTGATGTAGAGGAAGGCAATCTCCTCGTCGCCGGAGCCATAGAGCACGCGCTGTCGCACGGTTTCCGGCAGCTGTTCGAACGGCGTGTCGAGGTCGAAGTCGTAATGGGCGGCGAGGCTGTTCAGCAATGTGAAGGTGAAGGCATTGCGACGGTCCCAGCCGGTGATGGCCCCACTGGCCAGGCTCAGTTCCGGGAAGGCCACGATGCGCCGCGGGTCGAAGACCTCGACATGGCCCAGCCCGTCGCACGTGGGGCAGGCCCCGGCCGGGTTGTTGAAGCTGAACAGTCGCGGCTCCATCTCCGTGAGGCTGTGATGGCAGATCGGGCAGGCGTAATGGCTGGAAAACGGGTGTTCTTCGTCGCTGTCCATGTTCAGGGCAATGGCCCGGCCATCGGCCAGCCGCAGGGCGGTCTCGAAGCTTTCACTGAGGCGCTGCTTGGCGTCCGGGCGGATGCGCAGGCGGTCCACCACGACGTCCACGTCATGCTTTTCCGTTTTCTTCAGCACCGGGGCGTCTTCAATGGCCACCATTTCGCCATTCACCCGTAGCCGCACGTATCCCTGCGCCTGCAGCCTGGCGAATTCGTCCTCAAAACTTCCTTTGCGCCCGCGCGCCACAGGCGCCAGGATGGCCAGCCGGCTTTCCGGCGCCCAGGCCAGCACTCCGTCGACCATCTGCGAAACACTCTGGGCCTGCAGGGGAAGCCCATGCTCTGGGCAATAGGGGGTACCCACCCGTGCGTACAATAGGCGCAGGTAGTCGTGAATTTCGGTGATGGTGCCCACCGTGGAGCGCGGGTTGTGGCCGGCAGACTTCTGTTCAATGGAAATGGCCGGCGACAGGCCCTCGATCATGTCCACATCGGGCTTGCTCATGAGCTGAAGAAACTGTCGGGCGTAGGCGGACAGGCTCTCCACGTAGCGGCGCTGCCCTTCTGCATAAAGGGTGTCGAAGGCCAGAGACGACTTGCCGGAGCCTGACAGGCCCGTCATCACCACCAGCTTGCGTCTGGGCAAGTCGACGGAAATGTTCTTCAGGTTGTGAGTGCGCGCACCTCGAATGCGAATGAATTCCATTCTGTTGCCAGCCTACCTTTTTCCGTTTTCCACAGGCCCCTTTTTCAAGAGCCAACTTGCTACTATAGCGCGCAGTCAATTTCCGAGAATCCGAGAGTACCTCTTCATGACCCAGGCAGCCGCCAGCGCCAACAGGAAGCCCCGTCTCAAGCTCACCGCGATCGAACGCAAGGCCAGCATCATGCTGGCACTGCTGTTTGCTTCGCGCATGTTGGGGCTGTTTCTGCTCACGCCGGTGTTCGCCGTGGCAGCGCAGGCCATTCCCGGCGGCAACGACGCCACCCGGGTCGGGCTGGCGCTGGGCGCTTATGGCCTGACGCAGGCCATCATGCAGATTCCCCTGGGCATGGCCTCCGACAAATTCGGCCGGCGCGCGGTCATCGTGTCCGGCATGGTGCTGTTCGTCGTCGGCGGCGTGATCTGCGCCCTCGCCAGCAATGTGGACTGGATCATCGTGGGGCGCACGCTTCAGGGGCTGGGGGCCGTGTCTGCCGCCATCACGGCGTGGGTGGCCGATGCCACACGCCCGGAGGTACGTACGCGCGCCATGGCCATGGTGGGCGCCTCCATCGGGCTGTCGTTTGCCGTCTCGCTCGTGCTTTCGCCCGTGCTGGTGGGCAGCTTCGGCCTGTCCGGGCTGTTCTGGGCCATCAGCCTGCTGGGTTTCATCTGCCTCCTGATTGCGGCTTTTGCGGTTCCGGTGGTGCCCCGACAGGAAGACGACATCATCCAGGCGCGTGCCCGCGACGTGCTCGCCCACGTCGATCTGTTGCGCCTGAACTTCGGCGTCTTCGTGCTGCATTTCGTGCTCATGGCACTGTTCATCGTCATGCCGGGCATGCTCGCGCGGCTGGGAGGCTACGACACGGGCAGCCTCTGGAAGGTTTACCTGCCCGTCATCGCCCTGTCCTTCGTCGCCATGGTGCCGGCAGTGTTCCACACCGAAACGCGTCGCCTGCACAAGCGTTCGCTCGAGGCCTGCGTGCTGGGCATGGCCATCGTGCTCGCGCTCATGCCCCTGTTCGCGCAGTCGTTCGCGGCCGTCTTCACTCTGCTGGTCCTGTTTTTCGTGGCATTCAACATCCTGGAAGCCCTGCAACCCTCCCTGGTGTCGCGGGTGGCGCCCCCGGCCTTCAAAGGCCTGGCGCTGGGCTTCTACAATACCTCCCAGTCCCTGGGCGTTTTTCTGGGCGGCCTGGCGGGCGGCTTGCTGGCCTCCCGGGGCCAGGGCGAACTCGTCTTCTGGCTGGCCGCCGTGCTGGCAGGGGTCTGGCTGCTGGCCGCGCGCGGCATGCGGCAACCCGCTTGAGTGAAGCACTGATCGCAGGAAACGCCCGCCAGGGCAGCTGCATGCAGGTGCCTCGGCATGCCGGCCGCTGTGTCGTCGGCATCACTCCGTACATCCCCGTGCCGCGGTAGGTTTCTGCGCCGCGATGCACGATAATCCTGCTAACCCATTCTCAAACATACAGGTGTAAAAATGGCCTCCGTCAACAAAGTCATCCTCGTCGGCAACCTCGGCCGCGATCCCGAAGTTCGCTACAGCCCCGATGGCGCGGCGATCTGCAACGTCTCGCTGGCCACCACCTCCACCTGGAAGGACCGCAACACCGGCGAGCGTCGCGAAGAAACGGAATGGCACCGCGTGGTGTTCTACAACCGCTTGGCCGAAATTGCCGGCGAATACCTGCGCAAGGGTCGTTCCATTTACGTGGAAGGGCGTATCAAGACCCGCAAGTGGCAAGACAAGGAAACCGGCCAGGACCGCTACTCCACCGAGATCATCGCCGACCAGATGCAGATGCTCGGCGGCCGGGGTGACGAAATGGGCGGTGGCGGCGGCGATTTTTCGCAGGCCCCGGCACCGGCGCGTGCCCCCCAGCAGCGCCCGGCGCCCGCGCAACAGCAACAACGGGCCGAGCCCACCAACCTGGCCGACATGGACGACGACATCCCGTTCTGATCGCTTTCAGGTTTTTACGCGCCGCGATTCAGCCGCAACAGCGCCACCAGCGCAGCCGCCCCCAGGGCGGCCGTCAGCACCAGCGCGGCGGCCCCCCATTGCGCGAGCGCCATGCCGAACAGCCAGGGCGCCGAGGCCTGAGCCAGCCGGGCGGGCACCATCAGCACACCCTGACGCTCTCCATAGCCTTGCGACCCGAAAATTTCCAGCGGCAGTGCGCCTTTCACCAGGGTCAGCAAGCCGTTGCCCACGCCATGCAATATCCCGAAGACGGCGGCCAGAGGTGTGCCGAAGGCCAGCAACAGCACAGCGCCGACGGGGTGCATGGCCACGGCCAGTCGAGCGGTCATGATCGGCTTGATTCGATCCATGAAGGTCAGTTCCAGCAGTCTTGCGCCCACCTGCGCCGGTCCGATCAGCATGCCGACGACGATGGCGGCGGCCGCCGAGATGCCGGCCGCCTGCAGCACGGCGGGCAAGTGGGCGGCCATGGCAGCGCTGCTGAAGGCGGTGGCCGAAAAGAAGAAGGCGAGCAGCAGCATGCGGGCGTCGATATTCCTGAAGCCGTGAAGCAAGCCCTGGCGGGGCGGGCGGCCCGCTGCCGGTCGGGCGAGTACCGTGCCTTCCCTGGGTAGAGAGCAGTACAGGGGCAGGCACACCAGCGCATTTACGGCCGCCCAAGTCAGGCAGGCAATTCGCCAGTCGTAGTTGGCCTCGAGCCAGGCACTCACGGGCCAGCCCACGGTGCTGGCAAAGCCGCCCAGAAGGGTGATCCCGGTGATGGCGCTGCGGGCGGACTGTCCATACAGACGCACGACCGTAGCAAAAGCGGCCTCATACAGGCCGCTGGCCAGGCCAACGCCCATGCCCAGCCAGGCAAGCGTCAGCTGCCACACGGAGGTGGCGCTGGCCAAGAGCACCAGGCACAGGGCGAACAGCAGGCTGGAGCCGACCAATACTGGTTTGCCACCGAAGCGGTCAATCAATCGGCCCGTGAGCGGGCCGGAGGCGGCAGCCACGATCAGTGCCAGGGAGAACAGACCGAACAGGTCCGAGCGTTCGAGGCCGAGCTCCGCGGCCATGGAGCCACCCAGCACGGCGGGAAGATAGTAGGTTGACGCCCAGGCAAAGGTCTGGGCGACGCCAAGAATCAGCACGACTCTCAGTTTCCGTTTTTGATCCGCCGCGTCGGTCCGCATGGCCTGTCGTCTTGAAAAAGGGGAGGGGAATGTTCAACCGGGTCGCTCACCCCTTCACCAGGGCCACCACTTTCCGGAATAACTCGCTGTTCGCATCCGCGAGGGCATTCACCACGTCGAAGTGGTCGCAGCCCGGAACATCGTAGCGTTCCATGGCGCGCGTCGCGCTGGAGAACCTGCATACATAGTCGTCCGATTGCCGCCGCAGATGTTCAGTTTCCGCGCCGCCGCACACGACCAACTGAGGCGCATGGCTCGGCATCGGGTGGAGCAGGGGGCTTTCCGTGTGGGCTTCCGCGGTGTCCAGGCCGAGATTGGCGTTGATGGTGGTGGACATCAGCGGGCGCAGGTCGAACAGACCTGAAATGGGAATGCCACCCTTGATGAGATCGGGAGGCAGCGTCGGGGCGATGCGGCCCCAGTCGGTGCCCATGAGACGGGCGGTGATATGCCCCCCCGCCGAGTGGCCCGTCACGAAAAGTTGGTCCCGAGACCCTCCCAGCTCCGCAGCGTGATCATGGATCCATGCCACGGCGCATCGGGCCTGTTGCGTGATGTGCGAGAGACGTACCGTCGGGCAAAGGTCGTAACTCACAAGCGCTACATGAATGCCCTGCTCGAGGAAAGGTTCGGCGACGAAACTGTAGAGAGATTTGTCGCCCCGCTGCCAATAGCCACCATGGAAATACACCAGAATGGGGCTGTTCGGCCGGCCTGAAGGAAAAAAATCCAGGCATTCGCGAGCCCTGGATCCATATTTGAGGTTCAGCATGCCTTCGGCATATTGCCGAAATTCTTCGCTGCGGCGCACCCAGTCCGGTTCAACGGCAGTGGCGTAATCGGGGCGGCGAGCGCGGAAATTGTATTGTTCTTCAAGTTCTTGGGACAGGGCCTGAGTCATCGTTGCGTGCTTCTTCTTCTACCAGTGCATGAGGGGTGGCGGCGCAAGCGCCGGCCACCACACCGGGAGAATACGGGACTTGGACGCTCAGCACCACTACCCGCAACGGCACTCAGCTTCAGCGCGGTGCCGCAGGCTCCGTTCCGGGAACCACGACCTTGCCTTCCACCGAGCCGGGGGAGTTGGGATTGCCGGCTGCGTCACGCGTACCGACGGCAGCATCCTTGCGATCACGGCGTTTGTCCTGTTCCAGCGCTTCCTTCAACTGCTTGCCCATTTCAAGGTGGTTTTGCAGCGCGGGAAGATGTTTGGCCGCGAAGGCCTTCACTTCGGGGTCGTCTGCGTCGTCCGCCGCATCTTCAAAGAGGTCGACGGCGTCCTCATGTGCGTCCACGGCCACTTCTTCGGCGTATTCTTCATCAAAGCTCGCACCGTCTTCCTCGCGCAGTTTTTCAATCAGTTTGCGCTCGCCGCCTTCCAGTTCAACAGGCAGCTGGAAGCCTTTCTTTTCCGCCAGGGCCTTCAGCTCCTTGTCCACGGCGGTGTGGTCCTTAATCATCATTTCGGCGTAACGCTTCACCTCCGGGTGTTGCGCTTTCTGGGCAGCGATCTCACTGGCCTGCATCTCCAGCATGCCGCTTTCACCCGCCTTGCGCAGGAAACGTTGATCGTCTTCCGACAGGCTGGCGGCCATGGCGCCGTGCATGAGAGCCAGTCCAGTTGCGGTGCAAAGAAGGGAAAGTTTCAGCTTCATCATCAATTCCTTGGTTGGACTATGGTGATGCCTGCTTTGCAAGCCCTGTTCCCGCCCATCCCGGGGCTTCATCTTTTCCGTGCGACGCGCCAGCATGACCAGCCGCCCCAGCTGCGGCCCTCTCGGCCACGCGCGGCGACACCCCTGTGAAGGAACTCAAGGGCGCGTCCAAATCCATGTATGAATCCATGAGCAAGAAGGAACTCGACGACATGGCGTCCACCGGTCGCAAGGGAAAGCCCGAGCACGTCGACAAGAACAGGAAGGATTGAAAAAACTTGTTTCTTGAGCGCGTCCCTGCCTTTGTGAATAATCGCCGGAGGGCACCCGCGCGCCGTGGGCGCGAACGACAAGGAGATCAGGCAGATGGGACGACGCAAGGCCAATACGCAGGCACGCCAGCCGGGCGTGCAGTCGGGCGAATACCGCCCATCTTCCCCGCATGGGGCAGAATACGACAGTCTGGTTCCCCCCTTGCATGTTGACCGGCGGGGGTTTCTGGTCACTTCACTGGCGGTGGGCTTTGCCGCGGCTGCAGCTCCGGTCGCCGCGCAGACCGCCATCAAGACGGACAAGGAAGGGCTCAAGGCCGATGCCGTGCGCATTCCGGTCAAAGGGGGCTCGCTGCCGGCGTATCGCGCCATGCCCGAGGGCGATGCTCCCGCGCCGGTGGTGCTCGTCATTCAGGAAATCTTCGGCGTGCACGAATACATCCAGGATGTCTGTCGCCGCCTGGCCAAAGAAGGCTACATGGCGGTTGCGCCCGAGCTGTTCGTGCGCCAGGGCGACCCCAACCGCTACACGGAAATTCCGCGCTTGCTCAGCGAGGTCGTGAACAAGGTGCCGGACGAACAGGTGATGGCGGATCTGGACGCCACCGTGGCCTGGGCCGGGCAGAATGGGGGCAACATCAACCGGCTGGGCATCACCGGTTTTTGCTGGGGCGGGCGCATCGTCTGGCTGTACGCGGCCCACAATCCGCGGCTCAAGGCGGGCGTGGCCTGGTATGGCCGCCTGGTCGGGGAAGCCGATGAATTGCGGCCGCGCCACCCGCTCGATGTGGTCAAGGACATCAATGCGCCAGTGCTGGCCCTGTATGGCGAGAATGACAGCGGCATTCCCCTGGAGAGCGTGGAGAAGATGAAGGCCGGGCTGGCCAAGGGCAGCGATGCCGCCAAGGCGTCGGAATTTGTGGTGTACCCCGGGGCGCCCCATGCCTTCCACGCCGACTACCGGCCCAGTTATCGCGAAGAAGCCGCCAAAGATGGCTGGAAGCGGGCCCTTGCCTGGTTCGACAAGCATCTGGCTTGAGCCGGGTTCTCCTGTTGGTATAGTACGGGCTCTCCGTCCGGGCAGACGGGGGTCCGGCTTGTTCCACCAGGGAGACGCAAGGGGTGATTCGTGTGAAGGTGCTGGCTGCAGCGGTGCTGGCGATGGCAGCGCGCCAGGCGGGGGCCGATACCCTCACGGTTTCCGCGGCCTCCAGTCTGGCCGAGGCCTTTCGCGAGCTGGCAGCCGGCTTCGAGGCGGCGCACCCCGGGCATGAGGTGCTGCTGAACTTGGGGGGGTCCGGCCTGCTTCTTCAACAGATCAGTAAAGGCGCACCGGTCGATGTCTTTGCCAGTGCCGACGAACAGACCATGCTCCGCGCCGTCGCCGCGGGCCGCACGGCGGGTCGACCACTCACGTTTGCGAGCAACGAACTGGTGCTGATACAGCCCGCGCAGGGCCGCCCCCTCACATCACTTTCTACGCTGACGGGCGACGCGGTGCAGCGTATTGCGCTGGGCAATGTGGAAACGGTTCCGGCCGGCCGCTACGCGCAACAGGCGCTGGAGGCCCAGGGGCTGTGGTCAGCCCTCCAGGCCAAGCTGATTCCGACCCAGAATGTCCGGCAGGCACTGGACTATGTGGCGCGTGGCGAGGTGGATGCCGGATTTGTGTATGGCAGTGATGCCCGGCTGGCGGGCGACAGGGTCCGGGTGGCCCTGACGGTGTCGCTGCCCCGGCCGGTACGCTACACCCTCGCGGTGCTGAAGGGGGCGGAAGGCAAGTCGGCCGCGCAGCAGTTTGTCGACCATGTGCTGTCCGCCGCGGGGCAGCGTGTGCTGGCTGCCCACGGCTTTACGCCACCGGACTGACTCCGGAATTGCAGGCCGCCCATGACCGAGCCATCCCTTCTGCCAGCCGTCCTGTCCCCGCTGTCACTGTCCTTGAAAGTGGCCTTCTGGGCGACCGCCCTGAGCTCGGCGCTGGGCATCGGGCTGGGGCTTTACCTGGCCCGCAGCCAGCATCGCGTCCGCAATCTGCTCGATACGCTCTGCACCCTTCCCCTGGTGCTGCCTCCGACGGTGCTGGGCTACTACCTGCTGGTGGTCTTCGGCAGCCAGGGTGCGTTCGGCGGCTGGCTGCGGCAGACTTTCGGGGTGAACCTCATCTTCAGCATCGAAGGCGCCATTCTCGCCGCCACCATTGTCAGCTTTCCCCTGGTTTTCAAGCCGGCGCGCGCCGCCTTCGAATCCGTGGACCCGAGACTGGAGCAGGCGGGCAGGGTGCTGGGTGTCAGCGAAATGGGAGTGATTCTGCGCATCAGCCTGCCGCTGGCCTGGCGCGGCATCATGTCGGGAGTCACGCTGGGTTTTGTGCGGGCGCTGGGGGAATTCGGCGCCACGCTGATGATCGCCGGCAGCATTCCGGGCAAGACCCAGACGCTGTCCATCGCCATCTTTGAAGCGGTTCAGGCAGGCAGAGACGATGATGCGCACCTCATGGCCATCGTGATTTCCCTGGTCTGCATTGCCTTGCTGCTGCTAGCCGGGTGGCTCACGCCGCGCAACCCCGGGGGCAAGGGCGGGCACGCATGAGGGGGGGCCACACATGAAGGCCGAGCCACGCGTCCGTTCCTCTTCTCGGGCGGGGGAAGGACCGGGCCTGCACAGGGCAGACGCTTCGCCCTGGTGCGACGTCCATGTGCGCAAGACGTTTGTGTCTTCGCAGCGTCGCTTCGAGCTGGACGTGGCCTTCACGGCCCGTGCTCCGCGGCTGGTCCTCATGGGTCCTTCGGGCGTCGGCAAGACCACAGTGCTGCAGGCAGTCGCCGGGCTTCTGCGACCCGATACCGGGCACATCCGGGTCGCGGGCGAGACGGTCTATGACGCACGGCGCGGCGTATGTCTGCCGCCCCAGCAACGCCGGGTGGGGTTCCTGTTCCAGGATTACGCCCTGTTGCCGCACTTGACGGCACTGTCCAATGTCGGCTTCGGCCTGCGCCGCGGCCCCTGGGGCTGGCTGAACAGGGCGCAGAAGGAAGAGGCCATGCATTGGCTGGAGCGCTTCCGCCTGGCCCATGTTGCGTACCAGCGCCCGCACGCGCTTTCAGGAGGGCAGCAGCAGCGGCTCGCCCTGGCGCGACTGGCCATTCTCAAACCGCGGATGCTGCTGCTGGATGAACCGTTTTCCGCCCTGGATCCGGAGCTGCGCCAGGCCATGCGCGAGGAAATCGACGCGCTGCTGAACACGCTGAACATTCCCCTGCTGATGGTCACTCATGACGAGCAGGACAGACAGGCCTTGAAGGCCGAGGTGCTGAGGCTGGGACACGTCGACGGCCGCAGCGTGTGCCTGCCGGAGGGGCTGGTCGACAGCCTGCGCGCAATGCGGTCGGAGACCGGCTGACATCCTTATAATGCCCGGACAAGCGCGACGCGCCGGCATTTCAATTTCCCTATGGGCTTTACAGCATGTTCGAGCACCTTCAGCCGTACGCAGGCGACCCCATCTTCGGGTTGAATGACGCCTTTCACCGCAACACCCATCCCAACAAGATCAATCTGACTATTGGTCTTTATTATGACGATCAGGGCCGCATTCCGGTGCTGCCGTCGGTGCAGGCGGTCCAGCGCCGGCTGGTGGATGACCCGTCTCCCCGGGTCTACCTGCCCATGGAAGGCCTGGCGTCTTATCGCAGCGCCGTGCAGCGCGTGGTGTTTGGCGCCGACCGCAAAGCCGTGGCCGATGGCAGGGTGGCGACCATCCAGACCCTGGGCGGAACAGGCGCCCTGAAAGTCGGGGCCGACTTCCTGCACATGGCGTATCCGGAAAGCGAAGTCTGGATCAGCGACCCGGCCTGGGACAACCACCATGCCATTTTTGCCGGTGCCGGCTTCAAGACTCGCAGCTACCCCTACTACGACCCCGCCACCAAGGGCCTGGCCTTCCACGCCATGATGGAATGCCTGCGCGGTCTGCCGTCCCGCACCATCGTGCTGATGCACCCGTGCTGTCACAACCCGACCGGCGTGGATCTTTCCCGGGAGCAGTGGGGCGAGGTCATCACCGTGTTGCAGGACCGCGGCCTGATTCCCTTCCTGGACATCGCCTACCAGGGTCTGGGCGAGGGCATGGAAGAAGACGCCTACGCCGTGCGCGCCATGGTGGAAGCCGGGCTGACCGTGCTGGTCGCCAACTCCTTTTCGAAGAACCTGTCGATCTACGGTGAACGCTGCGGTGGCCTGTCGGTGGCCTGCGGCTCTGCCGCGGAAGCGGACCTGGTGCTGGGCCAGCTCAAGGCCGTGGTGCGCCGCATCTACTCCAGCGCCCCGTGGCACGGAGGCCACATCGTGGCCGGAGTGCTGAACGACGCCGACCTGCACGCTTGCTGGCTGGACGAAGTCGCCGAAATGCGGGTACGCATGGCCGAGATGCGCCGGCAGGTGCACGCCCAGCTGGCGGAGAAACTCCCGGGCTACGATGCCGGTTATTTCCTGAGCCAGCGCGGCATGTTCACCTACAGCGGCCTGTCACGCGAGCAGCTGCTGGCCCTGCGTGAACGTCATGGCGTCTACATCATTGATTCCGGCCGCATTGCCGTGCCGGGGCTCAATTCCGGCAACGTCGGTCACTTCACGGATGCGCTGGCCGATGTCATCGGGGAAAGCGCCCGCTGAATTCGTGCTTGATTTTGCGGTAATCTAGGGGATTCCGGTCAGGTCATGTCGCCTTGCTGTGGCGACGGGCCTGGGCTTGGTCCCCGCTACTGTTCTTTTTTGCAGAGACGCTCTCGATCATGGATTCCTATTCCCTTCCTTATACGTTTTCCCAACGAGCCCAGAAGCTCACCAGTTCCACCATTCGAGAGATTCTCAAGGTCACCGAACGGCCTGAAGTCATTTCCTTCGCAGGCGGCCTGCCGGCACCCGGGGGCTTTCCGGTAGAAGAGATCAACGCCGCATTCGACCGCGTGCTGAAACAGAACGGCAAGACGGCGTTGCAATATGGGTCCACCGAGGGCTACACGCCGCTGCGTCAGTGGGTGGCCGACGATTTCAAGCGTCGCGGTGCCGATGTTTCCCTGGATGAAGTGCTCATCGTGTCCGGCTCCCAGCAGGCGCTGGACATGCTGGGCAAGCTCTTCGTCGATCCGGGCAGCAAGGTCCTGGTCGAAGCCCCCAGCTACCTGGGTGCGCTGCAGTCCTTTTCCCTGTTCGAACCGGCCTACGCCTCGGTGCCCACCGATGCCGGTGGCCTGATCCCCGAAGAAATCACCGACGAGCTGGCCGCTGGCGCACGCTTCCTCTATGCGCTGCCCAACTTCCAGAACCCCACCGGCGTGTCGCTCGACCTGGCACGGCGCCAGAAGCTGGTGGAGCGCTGCGCGGCCCTGCAGCTGCCCATCGTCGAAGACGACCCCTATGGCGAGCTGCGTTACGCCGGCGAGCCGCTGCCGGGCCTGCTGGAGCTGGGCCGCAAGGTCGGCGCCACCGTGGTGCGCCTGGGCACGTTCTCCAAGGTGCTGGCCCCCGGCCTGCGCCTGGGCTATATCGTGGCGCCGCGCCCCATCATTGCCAAGCTGGTGCAGATCAAGCAGGCCACCGACCTGCACACCGCCACCGTCTCGCAGATGGCTGTCTATGAAACCATCAAGGGTGGCTTCCTCGACAAGCACCTGCCGGAAGTCCGCGAACTCTACAAGCGTCAGTGTCATTACATGCTCGACGCCATGGACGAGCACTTCCCCGACACGGTGTCCTGGAATCGTCCGGAAGGCGGCATGTTCATCTGGGTGACCCTGCCCGAACACATCGACGGCACCAAGCTGCTGGAGCGCGCCATCGAACGCAATGTGGCGTTCGTGCCGGGCGCCCCCTTCTATGCAGGCCAGGGCAAACCCAACACCCTGCGTCTCAGCTTCGTGACCGTGTCCGAGGCGCGCATTCGCGAAGGGATCGCCATTCTCGGCGAGCTGATTCGCGCCTCCTGACGCGGCAGGCGTCTGGGCCGCCTGCGGGCGGCCCTTGCATTCAAGAGAGATTCGGCAGCACATGAATCAGGCTCCACCCAAGGATAATCACAGTCCCGCCACCGACCATTCCTCCGTGCCCGACCTCGCCGACATGCGGCCGGACGACTGGGTCGAACGCTGGTTGCCCCGCTCGTGGGGCCCGTATGCCCGCCTGGCCCGGCTCGATCGGCCCGTCGGCACTTGGCTGACCCTGCTGCCGACGGTTGCCGCACTCGTTCAGGCGGCCAACGGTCTGCCCACTTTGTGGCGCCTGTTCATCTTCTGCCTGGGCGCCTTCCTCATGCGCGGTGTGGGCTGCTGCTTCAACGACATCTTCGATCGCGACTTCGACAACAAGGTCGAACGCACCCGTTTCCGCCCCCTGACCAGCGGGCAGCTCAGTCTGCGCAACGCGCTGTGGTTCGTGTTCGCACAGCTGGTGATCTGCGCCCTGCTGTTGCTGGCCATCAACGAATACAGCCGCTGGATGGCGGTGATTCTGGTGCCGATCGTCATCATTTACCCCTTGTGCAAGCGCTTCACCTACTGGCCGCAAATGGTCTTGGGCATTGCCTTCAACTGGGGCATGCTCATGGCCTGGTCGGACACCCGCGATGTCGTGCCGCTGGCGGCATGGGCGATGTGGCTCGGGGCCGTGTTCTGGCAGGTCGGGTATGACTCGATATACGGATACGTTGACATGCGCGATGATCTCAAGCTGGGCCTGCGTTCCACCGCATTGCGCTTTGGCGACAACGGCAAACTGTGGATCGGGGGCTTCTATGCCGCAACCATTGCCCTGTGGGCCTGGGCTGGGTCCGCCATGGGCATGCGCTGGCCTTACTTCGTGGTGATTGCCGCCATTGGCATCCACTTCGTCTGGCAGCTGTCCGTGTTCAGTGTCCACCGGCCCGACCGCAGCTTCATGCTGTTCCGCTCCAATATGGCGGTGGGGGTCATGATGGTGGCGGCCGCGCTGGCGGGCACGGTTCTGCCCGTATGAAGCCCCTGAAACCTCATCGCCATGGGGTACCAAGAAGAAACGAAGTGACAAAGAACAACTAGAAAGGAGGAAGGCATGGGCGCTCCGGACAAACCCGTGACGGGCCACGAAGAATTCGACTACATCGTGGTGGGTGCGGGGTCGGCAGGTTGTCTGCTTGCCAACCGACTCTCCGCCGACCCGAACCACCGGGTCCTGCTGCTGGAAGCCGGGGGGCGCGACGACTGGCGCTGGATCCACATTCCCGTGGGCTATCTGTACTGCATCGGCAACAAGCGCACAGACTGGTGCCTCACGACCGAGCCCGACCCGGGGCTCAACGGCCGCAGTCTGGGTTACCCGCGTGGGCGGGTGTTGGGCGGCAGTTCCGCCATCAACGGCATGATCTACATGCGGGGCCAGGCGGCCGACTACGACGGCTGGGCCGCCGAAGGGAACCCGGGCTGGTCCTGGGACGAGGTCCTGCCACTGTTCAAACGGGTGGAAGACCACCATGCCGGGGCCAACGAATTTCATGGCGCCGGCGGCGAGTGGCGCGTAGAGAAGCAGCGCCTTTCATGGGAAATACTGGATGCCTTCCGCGATGCCGCGGCTCAGGCGGGCATCCCTCCCATTGATGATTTCAATCGGGGCGACAACGAAGGCTGCGCCTATTTCGAGGTCAATCAGCGCCGTGGCGTGCGCTGGACCGCCGCCAAGGCTTTTCTGCACCCGATCGCGCACCGTCCCAATTTGAAGGTCGTCACTGAAGCCCATGCGCAGCGCATCGAGTTCGAAGGCCGGCGTGCCGTGGGCGTGCACTTCCTGCAGGGCGGTGAGCCGCGTTACGCTACTGCCCGCGCGGAAATCGTGCTGGCCGCCGGCGCCATCGGTTCGCCTCAGCTCTTGCAGCTGTCCGGCGTCGGCCCTGGGCGCTATCTGTCCAGTCTCGGAATCCCGGTGGTGCACGATCTGCCTGGGGTGGGCGGCAATCTGCAGGATCACCTGCAGCTGCGCATGGTCTACAAGTTGCGCAATGCACGCACCCTCAACACCATGGCGGCGTCGCTATGGGGCAAGGCACTGATGGGCCTGGAATACTACCTGCGCAAGCGCGGGCCGCTGACCATGGCACCCTCGCAACTGGGGCTCTTCGCGCGTTCCGGCCCCGAGCAGGAGCGGGCCAACGTGGAATACCACGTTCAGCCGCTGTCTCTTGAGAAATTCGGCGAGAACCTGCACGACTTTCCCGCCATGACGGCGTCGGTCTGCAACCTGCGGCCCACCAGCCGCGGCCACGTGCGCATCCGCAGCCCGCACGCCACCGACTCCCCCGAGATTCTCTGCAACTACCTGAGCACGCCGGAAGACCGCAAGGTGGCGGCCGACAGCATTCGCCTGACCCGCCGCATCATGTCTCAGGCGGCCATGGAGCCCTTTCATCCGGAAGAATACCGGCCCGGCCCCCAAGTGCAGGAACAGGCGGACCTGGAGCTGGCGGCTGGCGACATCGGTACCACTATCTTCCACCCGGTGGGCACCTGCAAGATGGGCAAGGACCCTGCCGCCGTCGTGGACGCCCGGCTGCGGGTCCATGGCATCGAGGGGCTGCGAGTGGCCGACGCGTCGATCATGCCCACCATTACGTCGGGCAATACCAATTCGCCCACCATCATGATTGCCGAAAAAGCGGCGGAAATGATTCTGCAGGACCATAACCACCGTTCGGACGCGCTGGCGTGCGAAAATTCGGCATCTTTCTAGAGAGGAAACCTTTCTGATGACTGCCAGCTTCATCGAATACTTGGCGACGGTGCTTTTCGCGCTCGCCATCATTCACACTTTCTCGGTTCCGGTGTTCGCACGTTTGGCCAACAAAGGAGGCCCCCACGCCGGTCTGTGGCATCTGCTTTCCGAGGTGGAAGCCGTCTTCGGGGTATGGGCCGCCGTGTTGGTCGCCTGTATTTTTCTGCTCTCCGGGCCGGGGTCGGCCGTGTCTTATGTGGAGTCGAGCAACTTCACCGAACCGGCGTTTGTTTTCGCCATCATGGTGGTCGCCGCGAGCCGGCCCATCATCGCGGTGGTTGGTCTGATGGTGAACGCGCTCGCCCGCCTGTTGCCCATGCGCCGCGAGCTCTCCATGTATTTCGTGATCCTCGCTTTTGTGCCGCTGGCGGGTTCCTTCATCACCGAGCCGGCAGCCATGACACTCGCCGCGCTCCTGCTGCGCGACGCTTACTTCCGCCGTCACGGCCAGGAAGGCTTCAAATACATGACCATCGGCGTGCTGTTCGTCAACGTATCGATTGGCGGGGTGCTGACGGCCTATGCCGCGCCGCCGGTGCTCATGGTGGCCGCCACCTTCGGATGGGACTCCGTCTACATGGCCACCCATTTTGGTTGGCGAGCGGCCGTGGCCGTCATATTCAGTGCGGCGGCGGCCACTTTCATCTGCCGCCGCTACCTGCTGGATGGCACCATCGGCACGGCTTCCACGGAAGAAGGCCGTGCACCGGTGCCCCCGCTATTCATGGCGATCCACATTGCGTTTCTGGTGGCCATCGTGCTGTCGGCCCATCACCTGCCCATTTTCATGGGGCTGCTGCTGCTGTTCATCGGCTTCGCGCATGCTTACAGCCGTCATCAGAATCCGCTGCTCATCCGTGAAGGCCTGATGGTGGGCTTTTTCCTGGCCGGCCTGGTGGTGCTGGGCGGTTTGCAGAAATGGTGGTTGCAGGACCTGCTCGGCGGGCTGTCGCCCACGGTGCTGTATTGGGGCTCGGCTGCACTCACGGCCGTCACCGATAACGCCGCGCTGACCTACCTCGGCTCTCTGGTCGACGGCACCAGCGATCACTGGCGCTACATGCTGGTGGCAGGGGCCGTGACCGGCGGGGGGCTCACCGTGATTGCCAACGCGCCGAACCCGGCAGGCTTCGCAATTCTGAAGGGTACTTTCCCGGATGGTGCCATTTCGCCGATGAAACTGTTGCTGGCTGCGCTGCCGCCCACCCTGGTGGCTGCCGTCATGTTCCTGTTGTGATCTGCCCCGGGGAATAATTCCGGTTAAAATCAATGGGTTTGGCCGCAGCCGCGTCCCACAGAAAGCCAACCGGCACGTTTCGGGGCTTTCAGCGGGCGCGGTTGCGTCTTTTCCGTACCCTTTTTACCGGGATGTATTGTCGTGCCTATCTATGCGTACAAGTGTGGTTCCTGTGGTCATGAACAGGACGTGCTTCAGAAGATGTCTGACCCCGTGCTCACCGTCTGCCCCGAGTGCGGACAGGAAAGCTACGTCAAGCAGGTGACCGCGGCAGGCTTCCAGCTCAAGGGGTCGGGCTGGTACGTGACGGATTTCCGCAATAACGGTTCCGGCGGCAAGGCGTCGGGCAGTTCCAGTGGCGCGGGCGACTCGGGGTCGAGCACGTCCGCCGCAAGCAGCCCAGGCTCAAGCAGCAGCGCGTCCGCCTGAAGCGGGCGCATCCGTCCCGGTCGCAGGGTGCATCAGCCCCGTCCGGGATTCCCGGGAACCTGTTCCCTTTATAATTCCGTCGAAGCAGGTCAGCGATAACGGCGGGGTGCGCCGAGAACGGTCGGCCCGCCCGCCGTCCGGCGGAACACTTAGAAAGTCATTTACATGGAGTCATCCTCGATGCGTACCTGCTACACGGGCGAGGTCAGCAAAGCCCATCTGGGCCAAACCGTCACTTTATTCGGCTGGGTTCACCGCCGTCGCGACCATGGCGGGGTCATCTTCATCGATCTTCGCGATCGCGCCGGCCTGGCGCAGATCGTGGTCGACCCGGACAATCAGGAAGCCTTCGCGATTGCCGAGCGCATCCGCAATGAATTCTGCGTGCGCATCACCGGTCTGGTGCGCGAGCGGCCCGCCGGTACGGTCAACCCGGAGCTCGCTTCCGGTGAAATCGAAGTGCTGTGCCGCGAGCTCGAGATCCTGAATCCGTCGGTCACGCCCCCCTTCCAGCTCGACGACGACAACCTGTCCGAGACCACGCGCCTGACTCACCGCGTGCTCGACCTGCGCCGCCCGCAGATGCAGAAGAACCTCATGCTGCGCTATCGCGTCGCCATGGAGGTCCGCAAGTATCTGGACGAGCTCGGTTTCGTCGACATCGAAACCCCGATGCTCACCAAGAGCACACCGGAAGGCGCGCGCGACTACCTCGTGCCTTCGCGGGTCAACGCCGGCGAATTCTTCGCGCTGCCGCAGTCGCCCCAGCTGTTCAAGCAGATGCTGATGGTGGCCGGTTTCGACCGCTACTATCAGATCACCAAGTGCTTCCGAGACGAAGACCTGCGTGCCGACCGCCAGCCTGAATTCACGCAGATCGACTGCGAAACCTCCTTCCTGAACGAAGTGGAAATCCGCGAGATCTTCGAAGGCATGCTGCGTCACGTGTTCTCCAAGGTCCAGAAGGCGGAACTGCCCGAGCGCTTCCCCACCATGACCTGGGAAGAGGCGATGCGCCGCTTCGGCTCCGACAAGCCCGATCTCCGCGTCAAACTCGAGTTCACCGATGTTGCCGACCTCATGAAGAACGTCGACTTCAAGGTGTTCGCCGCGCCGGCCAACGATCCGGCCTGCCGCGTGGTGGCCCTGCGCGTTCCGGGCGGTGCCGCCATGACCCGCAGCGAAATCGACGCCTACACCCAGTTTGTGGGCATCTATGGCGCCAAGGGTCTGGCCTACATCAAGGTCAACGACGCTGCCTCGATTCCCGAGGGTCTGCAGTCGCCCATCGTCAAGAACATCCATGTCGATGCCCTCAAGGGCCTGATCGAGCGCACCGGCGCCCAAAGCGGCGACCTGATCTTCTTCGGTGCAGACAAGACCAAGGTGGTGAACGACGCCATCGGTGCCCTGCGCGTCAAGATCGGCCACAGCGAGTTCGGCCGTGAGCATGGCCTGTTCGAAGAAGGCTGGAAGCCGCTGTGGGTCATCGACTTCCCGATGTTCGAATATGACGAGGAAGAGGGCCGCTACTTTGCCGCTCACCACCCCTTCACCAGCCCCAAGGACGGCCACGAGGATCTGCTCGAAACCGATCCTTCCAAGGCGCTGGCCAAGGCGTACGACATCGTGCTCAACGGCTGGGAAATCGGTGGCGGGTCGGTGCGTATCCACCGCGCCGACGTCCAGTCCAAGGTGTTCCGCGCCCTGAACATCGGCGAGGAAGAAGCCCGTCTCAAGTTCGGCTTCCTGCTGGACGCACTGCAGTATGGTGCACCCCCGCATGGTGGTGTTGCATTCGGCCTCGATCGTCTGGTCACCATGATGGCTGGCGCCGAGTCCATTCGCGACGTCATAGCCTTCCCCAAGACGCAGCGGGCACAATGTCTGCTTACGCAGGCTCCGTCCGCCGTTGACGAGAAGCAGTTGCGCGAACTTCACATCCGGTTGCGCAATACCGAAGTCAAATAAGGAGAAAGCCTCCGGTGACCATCCTCAGGGTCGTCAGCTACAACATCCACAAGGGTCGCTCAGCGATGGGTACCCGCGAGACGCTGACGGCCCTGCGCCTGGGGCTCTACAACCTGCGACCTGACCTGGTCTTCCTGCAGGAAGTTCAGGGTCGCAACGAGCGGCAGTTCAATCTCGATGGCCAGCACGAATCGCTGGCCGCGGTGCTCGAGATGCAGGCTGCCTATGGCTGCAATGCCATCCGGCCACGCACCGACCACGGCAATGCGCTGCTGTCGCGATTCCCCATTCTGCAATTCGAGAACCAGGACATTTCCGACCATCGCCTGGAGCAGCGCGGGCTGCTGCATGCGGTCGTCGATATCAATGGCACGCCGGTGCACTGCCTGGTCGTTCATCTGGGTCTGTTCGGCGGCAGCCGCTCTCGGCAGGTGGCCGCTCTGGTGGAACGCATCCGGCGGCTCGTCCCCGACGATGAACCGGTGCTGATCGCCGGCGATTTCAACGACTGGAACAACCGTCTCGCCCCGCTGTTCGTGCAGCAGCTGGGGCTGTACGAAGTGTTCGCCGTGGCGCCGCACGCGCGCGACCCGCGGCTATTGCGGCGGCTGCGCCGTTCTCTGGCCTTCCGTCAGCGGCCGCTGGCACAGAAAGTCCATGAGCTGGGCGTCCAGGGCGCCGCGCGCATGACCCCGCCGCCTCGCACCTTTCCCTCTGCCTTCCCCTGGTTGCGGCTGGACCGCATCTACCAGCGCGGCTTCGCGGTCAGAAGCGCCAAGGTGCTGCACGGGCCGCCCTGGCGTCAGCTCTCGGACCACGCACCCCTGTTCGCCGAACTCGAGCTGCCGTGAGGTCCTGATGCGCACGACCTTGTTCGTCCCCCCGGAGCGTCGTCATGGTTCAGCGCACACTTAAGGTCAGGTGGCGGGAAGGCAATGACATCCGCCTCCTGCACAATGGCGGCGAATTCTTTCCTGCCCTCATCCGGGCGATCGAAAATGCCAGGCGCTCGGTCCACCTGGAAACCTACATCTTCAATCTGGATGAGACCGGCCGGCGGGTGGTCGATGCCCTGGGTCGTGCGCAGGCGCGCGGCGTGAAGGTGAGGGTGGTCCTCGACGGATTCGGCTGCAACGAAACGGCCTTCGATGTCTGCGACCTGCTGGGCAAGAGCGGCATCCGGCACCGCATCTACCGTCCGGAACCGACCGGCCTGCGCCAGGCGGCAATCAACCTGCGGCGGCTGCGGCGCATGCACCGCAAGACCTGCGTGGTGGACGGGGTCGTGGGTTTCGTCGGCGGCATCAACATCCTGGATGACTTTGAAGACGTCCCCAATGACGGCAAGGGCCCGCGGCCGCGCTTCGATTTCGCGGTGGAAATGCGCGGCCCCGTCGTCGATGATCTGGTACACGCCCAGAGCGCTCTCTGGCTGCGCATGGGCTGGCGTGGCCCGGACGGGGGCATGGGCTTCTACCGTCGCTTCCAGCAATGGGGAGAGCGGCTGCTCAAGCGACGCGAAGCGCGTCATGTGCCGGCCGCCAATGGCATGCGCGCGGCCCTGGTGCTGCGCGACAACCTGCGCCATCGCCAGCGCATCGAAGAGGCTTACCTGGCCGCCATCAGCCTGGCCCGCCGGGACATCCTGATCGCCAATGCCTATTTCTTCCCGGGCCGGCGTCTGCGCAAGGCTTTGCGCAAGGCCGCCCGGCGCGGCGTGAAGGTCAGGCTGTTCCTGCAGGGCCGCGCCGAATACGCCATGCAGTATCGCGCCTGCCGCTACATGTATAACGACCTGCTCGCCGACGGCATGGAAATCCATGAATACATGGCCAGCTATCTGCATGCCAAGGTGGCGGTGATGGACGACTATGCTATGGTGGGCTCCTCGAATCTGGACCCCTTCAGCCTGCTGCTGGCGCGCGAAGCGAACGTATTCGTCGACCATGCGGGCTTTGCCGCTGACCTCAAGAGCGCACTGGAATCCGAAATGCAGGCCGACGCCCAGGTGGTGACGGAAGAGCACCTGAAGAAGCGCAATGTCCTGGAGCGCCTGCTCGACGCCTTTTCCTACGGCATGCTGCGCTTTGGCGTGGCCCTGACGGGAAAGTCGTCGCAGTATTGAGCGGGGTTCAGATAAGATCGGGGCAGGGCGCCGTGCCCGCCAACGTTTCGGCAAGGTCTGGTCATCGGGATCAGGCCTTGCGCATTTTCTAGGAGGACTCATGAAAACCAAAGCTGCTGTTGCCTGGAAGGCCGGCGAACCCCTGACCATCGAGGAAGTCGAGCTGCAAGGTCCGAAGGCGTTCGAGGTACTGGTTGAAGTGAAGGCCACCGGCATCTGCCATACCGACTACTACACTTTGTCGGGTGCAGACCCTGAAGGCCTGTTCCCCGCCATTCTCGGCCACGAAGGCGCCGGGGTGGTGCTGGAGGTCGGCCCGGGGGTTACTTCGCTCAAGCCCGGTGATCATGTCATTCCTCTGTACACGCCCGAATGCCGCCAGTGCAAATCCTGCCTGTCGCGCAAGACCAACCTGTGCACCGCCATTCGCGCCACCCAGGGCAAGGGGCTGATGCCTGACGGAACAAGCCGCTTCTCCATCGGCGGCAAGCCGCTGCACCACTACATGGGTACCTCCACCTTCGCCAACCACATCGTGGTGCCGGAAATCGCGCTGGCCAAGGTGCGCAGCGACGCCCCCTTCGACAAGATCTGCTATATCGGCTGTGGGGTCACCACCGGCCTGGGCGCCGTGCTCTACACCGCCAAAGTCGAGGCGGGCGCCAACGTGGTCGTGTTCGGCCTGGGCGGCATCGGCCTGAACGTCATCCAGGGCGCCAAGATGGTTGGCGCCGACAAGATCATCGGTGTGGACATCAACCCCGCACGCGAAGCCATGGCCCGCCAGTTCGGCATGACCCACTTCGTGAACCCGAACGAAGTCGAAAACGTCGTCGACCACATCATTCAGCTCACTGACGGGGGCGCCGACTATTCCTTCGAGTGCATCGGCAACACCAAGGTCATGCGCGAGGCGCTGGAGTGCTGCCATCGTGGCTGGGGCCAGTCCATCATCATCGGCGTGGCCGAAGCCGGCGCCGAAATCTCCACCCGTCCGTTCCAGCTGGTCACCGGCCGCGTCTGGAAGGGTTCGGCATTCGGCGGCGCACGGGGCCGCACCGATGTGCCACGCATTGTCGACTGGTACATGGAAGGCAAGATCAACATCGATGATCTCATCACTCACACGCTGCCGCTGGAGCGCATCAATGAAGGTTTCGACCTGATGAAGCGCGGCGAATCCATTCGTTCGGTCGTGGTCTATTGATTCTGGATGAGCGAGGTTAAGGAACAATCCATGTCAGAAAATCTGGAGGTCATCAGCCGTCATCGCTGCTTCGAAGGCACGCAGACGTTCTACAAGCATGCGTCCGGCACCATCGGGCTGCCCATGCGTTTCTCGGTCTTTGTTCCGCCTCAGGCGGAACAGGGGCGTGTGCCGGTCCTGTTCTACCTGGCCGGCCTGACCTGCACGGAAGAAACCTTCATGATCAAGGCGGGGGCCCAGCGTCGCGCCGCCGAGCTCGGTCTCATGCTGGTGTCACCCGACACCAGCCCGCGGGGGGCGGGCGTGCCCGGCGAAGATGATGACTGGGATTTCGGCACCGGGGCCGGCTTCTACCTGGATGCCAGGCGGGAGCCGTGGTCGAAGCACTATCGCATGGAAAGCTATGTCACCCGGGAACTGTTCGAACTGGCCACCACCGTGCTGCCGGGCGACCCGGAACGAGCCGGCATCTTCGGCCACTCCATGGGGGGCCACGGCGCGCTGACGCTGGCCCTGCGCCATCCGGGCCGCTATCGCTCCGTGTCGGCGTTCGCCCCCATCGCGGCGCCCGCGCGCTGCCCTTGGGGTGAGAAGGCCTTCAGTGGCTACCTGGGCGATGACCGGTCGCAGTGGGCCGAACACGATGCGTCCGAGCTGATGGCCAGGGCCTCCATGCCCTTCCCGGAAGGCATCCTCATCGATCAGGGGCTGGCGGACAATTTCCTCGAGCTGCAGCTTTACCCGGAAGCCTTTGAAGCGGCCTGCCAGCAGGCGGGTCAGCCGCTCACCCTGCGGCGCCATGAAGGCTACGACCACGGTTACTATTTCATCAGCACCTTCATGGATTCCCACCTGGAGTTCCATGCACGGCAGCTGAAGAAGTAGGCACCACGGGAAGTCGGGCAAAGGGGAGTCGGGGCACGGCCTGAGCGCATCAAGGACCCGGTACGGGCACGGCCCCGGTCTTGCTGTACGCTTTTCAGCGGGAACTTGCTGGCGGGTTCTCCGTCAAATGGGTATTAGCACTCTCGCTTCATGAGTGCTAATATCATGAATACATGGACTTTTTATTGTGAGGAACTGCCATCCGATGACCCAAGCACAGTCCCTTGCCCTGACCCCCCAGAATGCTCTGGCGGTCGCTGTTTCCAACCCCGGCGCGCTGGGAACGATCGAGGCCTACATCAGCGCCGTGAATCGTATTCCAATGCTCACGGCAGAGGAAGAATTGTCGCTAGGGCGGCGCTTGCGTGACCACTCGGATCTCGACGCCGCCCGGCAGTTGGTGATGTCCCACCTGCGTCTGGTGGTATCCATTTCCCGGCAATACCTGGGCTACGGCCTGCCGCATGCCGACCTCATCCAGGAAGGCAACATCGGTCTCATGAAGGCGGTCAAGCGCTTTGATGTCGATCGCGGCGTGCGCCTGGTGTCCTTCGCTGTGCACTGGATCAAGGCAGAGATCCACGAATACATCGTGCGCAACTGGAGGCTGGTCAAGGTGGCCACCACCAAGGCGCAGCGCAAACTCTTCTTCAACCTGCGCCGCATGCGCCCCGACGGTCAGACGCTGGACACCGATCAGGTCGAGGAAATCGCCCGCGAGCTGAACGTGCGCCCGCAGGACGTCAGCGAGATGGAGATTCGCATGGCGGGTCGCGAACTGGCGCTCGAAGCACCGTCCGACGACGAAGACGCCTACGCTCCCATCTCCTTCCTGTCCGATGAAGGTCAGGATGAACCGTCTCAGGTTCTGGAGCGCCGCGCGCACGACCAGTTGCAGGGTCCCTTGCTGGAAAAGGCGCTGGAAAGCCTCGACCCGCGTTCGCGCCATATCGTGCAGGCGCGCTGGCTTCAGGATGAAGGGGGGGCCACCCTGACCGAGCTGGCCGCCGAATACGGCATTTCGGCCGAACGCGTCCGCCAGATTGAAGCGGCTGCATTCAAGAAACTCCGGGCGGCGCTGCAGTAGGCGGGCAGATCTGTTACAAAAAGTTTCAATTATCTCGCGGCCTCGGTGAACTATTTCATGGGGGCGCTGACTAAACGAAGACAGTCGTCCATGCAGCGTCTCAGACGTACCCCGGATACTGTCGTCCGCTTCATGTTTCTCCTCTTCCCCTCCCTTGAAGAAGCGGATGTTCAAAAGGCACCATCAGGTGCCTTTTTTTTATGCGCAACATGGGCGCAGCGCGTTAGGTGCGGGTAAATATTCAATCTGAAATCATAAGCTTATGCAGTCGCCCTTCATAATTTAATAATGATTGAATCGTTCGCGTGAAATTGAGCCGCTCCTAGAATCGTTCTCCATGAAGTTCGTTCAGACAAGGGAGAACACGATGAGCGACAAGCCAAGACAGCTTCATTTGAATGCGTTTTTGCGAAACGTCGGGCAGCACGAGGCGGCCTGGCGACGTCCGGAAACCGATCTGTCGGGATTCACCGATATTGGTCACTATATTCACCTGGCCCGCACGGCCGAGCGCGGACTGCTCGACGCCATTTTCTTCGCCGACCATCCGGTCTTGAAGAGCCGGGCGCAGGACCGCCTGTTTGACACCCTGGACCCATTGACACTGCTGGCCGCTCTCTCGACCGCCACGGAGCGCATCGGGCTGGTTGCCACGGCATCCACCACCTATAACGAACCCTACAACCTGGCGCGTCGCTATGCGACCCTGGATCACGTGAGCCGAGGCCGCGCCGCCTGGAACATCGTGACGACGGCCAACGCCGATGCCGCCGCCAACTTCGGGTATCCGCATCACCCCGATGCCGACACGCGCTATGAGCGCGCTGCCGAGTTTGTCGAAGTGGTTCTGAAGCTGTGGGACAGCTGGGAGGACGGCGCCTTCATTGGCGACAAGGCGCAAGGGCAGTTGGTCGATCCGGATCGCATTCACACCATCAATCATGAAGGCCCGTATTTCTCCGTGCGCGGCCCCCTGGAGGTGCCGCGTTCTCCGCAGGGCCGCCCCGTGCTGTTCGAAGCCGGCTCCTCGGAACCGGGCAAGAATCTGTCGGCCCGATTCGCTGATGCCATTTTCACGGCGCAGCCGGATTACGAAAACGCCAGGGCCTTCTACCAGGAC
>JAJUFT010000020.1 GCA_029263615.1 Alcaligenaceae bacterium
CGGGGCCGACTCAACAGCTTGTACGCTTCGACAGCCTGTAGGCTGAAAAAGTGGCTGGGGAAGAAGGATTCGAACCTTCGCATGCCGGAATCAAAATCCGGTGCCTTAACCAGCTTGGCGATTCCCCAATATTCTTGACTACCAGTGCCTGAGCGGGTGTTCCGACAAACCTGGGCAAACCCAGGTCGCTTCCACAACCGCTGTTGGGCTTCCATGAGCTGCAAGCGCGTTTTCAACACCAACCTGCCTTTCACTTCCACCAACCAGCATTTTACTGGAAATTTTCTGCTGTGCCCGGGTCGCCTGCTCGACATTATCGAATTCGATAAAGAAGCAACTTCCCGAGCCCGTCATTCTAGCATTGAACCCGGCGGTTTGCAAGGCGTCTGCCATTTGCCTGACCGGCGGATACGCTGCCAGCACGACCGGCTGCAAGTCATTTCGCCCGAACAAGGCATTCCCCTTTTCCTGCCAAAGCAGAGCCTCTGGCGTAGCGGGAATTGCCTGTTTTTCTTGCGCTTGACCTGTTTGCCAATCAGCAAAGACCGAAATTATTACCGACTCTGTGTTGCGTGTCAAGTGGGGGGAAGAAAAAATCGAAGCCGTCGGCACGCCTCCGTACGGGCGCAGCACCAGGTAACACCGATCGGGCACCTGCACCGGAGTGAAGACGTCGCCGATGCCCTCGGCGAAGGCCGCTTCACCGTGAATGAAAATCGGGACGTCCGCGCCCAGGGGGCGGGCCAGTTTCATCAGGGCTGCGCGATCCAGCCCGGTTTTCCACAACCGATTCAAGGCAATGAGGGTGGTCGCGGCATCGCTCGAGCCGCCGCCAAGCCCGGCCCCGGAGGGAATCCGCTTGCGATAGCGGATCTGTGCGCCGCATCGGGTGCCGGAAGCCTCCTGCAGCGCACGCGCCGCCCGCACCACCAGGTCGTGTTCTTCCGCCAGGCCGGCCAGGCCCTCGCCCTCACGATGAATGCGGCCATCCTGGCGCAGATCGAAATCCAGGGTGTCGCACAGGTCGATGAAACGGAAGACCGTCTGCAGGGTGTGATAGCCGTCGGGACGCCGCCCGGTCACATGCAGGAACAGGTTGAGCTTGGCCGGCGCCGGAACATCGTACAGAGCCATGGAGATTCAACGAGCGGAATCGGCTTGGGTATCGAGCGCCAGCCGGACGGAAATCTGCCGCGCCCCATCGCGACGTTCCAGTCGCAACAGGCCCGGGCCCAGCGCATCGTAGCGTGTCAGCCGCAGCTGCCAGCCTTCCTGAGTGAAGGATTCGGGCCTGCCCCGGGCATCCTGTTGAAGCGCAGTGACCGGGCCCGAACCGGTACGACCCTGGAGCCAGTGTCGCAGATTGGCCACCGGCAAGGCGGCCCCCAGCACCTGTTCGACCAATGCGTCGGCATGGGCTGCCGTCTCCGTGCTGCCATCCGCATGCTCGAGCACGGCCCGATCAGGGCGGACTTCGATGCGGGCGAGCGTGGTGCCCAGCGGGTTGGCCAGATCAAGGCGCAGCACACTGCCCGTGTCGCGCCAGGCGAAGGCGCCCTGCACGGCTTCCGGCGCGCGACCCGGCTCGCTGACATTCACGGCAAAGCGGCCGGTGCGTTCGAAGGCACTGCCCTCACCGGCAATGCGGTCGGGCGTTGCACAGCCCGCGAGCACGGCCATCAGGGTGAAGGCGCCCGCCGCCCCAAGCAGACGGCGTCGCCCGATCGAAGGGGCGGTGATGGAGAAAACGGGCCGGATTCGCGTCATCGCGCTTTCTCCGGCCTCACCCCGAAGCGCTTGAGGGTCTTGAGCAGCACTTCGTTCTCGGGCTCATGATCGAGGCCCTGCTTCCAGATTTCGCGCGCTTCATCCTTGCGCTGCATCATCCACAGGACCTCGCCCAGATGGGCGGCCACTTCCCCGGAGGGCAACTGATACCACGAACGGCGCAGATACTCGACGGCGCCGGCGTAATCGCCCGTGCGGTACAAGTACCAGCCCACGCTGTCCAGAATGTAGGGGTTGTCAGGTTCCAGTTCGAGGGCCTGCTCGAGCAGTTCCTCGGCCTCGTCGAGGTTCACGTTGCGATCGGCAAAGGTGTAGCCCAGCGAGTTGTAAGCGTTGGCGTTGTCGGGCGAGAGCTCGATGATCTGGCGCATCAGCCGCTCGAAATCGTCGTAACGGCCCTGTCGCTCATAGAGCATGGCCAGGTCGTACTTGATTTCGGGCGTCTCGGGCAGATCGGCGTCGGCCTTTTCCAGCACCTTGATGGCCTCTTCACTACGCCCGGAATCGCGGTAGATGGAGGCCAGCGTGAGCGCCACGACGCTCCGTTCATTGTCATCCTGAGATTCGAGCGCCTGCAGCGTGCGACGCGCCCCTTCGAGGTCACCACTGCGCGAGATCAGCACGGCCTTGTGGATCTGCGCCTGGAAGCGCACCGACGGATCATCGATGAGATCGAGCTGGCGAACGGCTTCCGGGAGATCGCCCTGTTTCTCGGCAATCTGCACCAGCAGCAGCCGGGCTTCGGATTCATCGCCCCCCGCCGTGCTGGCTTTGTCGGGCAGCGCGCTGCCCCGCTGCTCCTGCACCTCGATGTACTGGTTCAGCAGTTCCTTGGCCCGGTCGTAGCGCTCGGCACGCGCATTCACCTCGGCTTCGGTGTAGAGCAGGTCGAAGTCTTCCGGCGCGCGGCGTCGCATATCGGCCACGTGGGCCAGTGCCGCGTCGAATTCATGGCGCAGAACCAGGCGGTTGATCAGCAGCAGCCGCAGCCTGCGCATGTCGGGATACTTCTTGATGTATTCCTCGGTGTCGCGAATGGCCGCACGCGAATCGACCTTGAGCCCGTATTCCAGCACTCGCTGGGCGGCCATTTCGGAATCGGGGGCCAGTCTGAGGGCTTCGCGGGCCGCCTCCAGCGCACCGACGGCGTCTTCCGCCTGCCAGGCCGCGTCGGCCAGAGCGAGCTGGGCCAACGGGATCGAGCGCACGGAATCGGGCAGCGCGTTCTCCAACACCTCGTAGGCCACGCGCTTGTCGCTCATCTTGCCGACAATGGACGCTGCCTCGGCAATGGCGCGTTCCTTGTTGGAGGCCGATTCAATGCGCTCGCGCAGATTGCTGGCCAGGCCGCTGCTCTGGCCGCTGGAAGCGGACAGCGCCAGCGACGAGGCCACGGCATCGGGGTCATTGGGCGAGACCAGCACCCACTGCTTCGCGGCCCGGAGGGCAGCGCCGAGATCCCGCGCCGCCATGGCAAACTGGAAGGCACGCTTGGCCAGCCGAGGGTCGGATGTTTCCCTCGCCAGGCTGTACATATATTCGGTGGCCTGACCATACTCGCCACGTTGGGCGGCGATCTCCGCCGCCAGTATGCGATAGAGGATGTCGGCCGTCAGCCGCACCGCCGGCAGTTCCCCGGGACGCAGCAGAATTCGCTCGGCGGGGTCCAGCACGGGCGGTTCACCCAACAGCAGGGGGGCGCCGGCCTGGGACCACGCCGAAGGCGTGCCCATACCCACCACCGCCGCGAACAACACGGTAGAAATACGTTTCATCGAATACGCCCCGGCCCTTTGCAACTGGACGCGAGCACCGAGTGGCAAAATCGCATGGTCATTGTCAATATCCTAGCACCCCGTCATGCCTGAACTTCCCGAAGTCGAAACCACGCGTCGCGGCATTGCGCCTATTATGACAGACCGCAGGCTCGACGCGTTCCTCGTCCACGAACCGCGCATGCGCTGGCCGGTTCCCGCCGACATGTCCGCCACAGTCAGCGGCCACCCCGTGCGCGCCTGCGGTCGGCGCGGCAAGTATCTGCTGATCGAATTCGACCACGGCACGCAAATCGTCCACCTCGGCATGTCCGGCTCCCTGCGACGGGTTCCGCTCGACGAACCCCGTCGCAAACATGATCACGCCGAATGGATCTTCGCCGACGCCCGCTTTCTGCTGCATGACCCCCGCCGTTTCGGTGCCATCCTCTGGCACCCGGCCGAGGCGGGCCCGGTCACTGCACACCCCCTGCTGGCCCGGCTGGGCGTCGAACCGCTGGGCCCGGACTTCGACGGCGATCTGCTGCACCGTGCTTTCGCCGGCCGCCAGCTTGCCGTGAAACAGGCCCTGCTGGCCGGAAACATTGTGGTCGGCGTAGGCAATATCTATGCCTCTGAAGCCCTGTTCAAGGCAGGAATCGACCCCCGGCTTCCGGCAGGCAAACTGTCGCGACGTCGCTGCATGCGCCTGGCCGAGGCCATACGCGATACGCTACAACAGGCACTGGAATCGGGCGGCAGTACCTTGCGCGACTATGTGACTGCCACCGGTGAGCCGGGTGCCTACTTCACGCTGCATGCGGCCGTCTATGAAAAGGCCGGTCAGCCATGTGGTCAGTGCCGCACGCCGATCCGGCGCATCGTTCAGGGGCAGCGGGCCACCTACTTCTGCCCCAGCTGCCAGAAACGCTAACAAATTCGTTTTTAGCGAATACATTGAACATTAACGAATGATGGGATATTCTCGTTCCCACCTGATGAGGAGACAAATCCATGAGCAAACACTTCGCTTCCCAGGGCGACCTTGAAGACAAGGAAGTCGCATTCGAGAAGCTATCCGACAATGCCTACGCCTACACGGCCGAAGGCGACCCGAACACCGGCGTCATCATCGGCGACGAGGCCGTCATGGTGGTGGATACCCAGGCCACCCCCGTCATGGCCCAGGACGTCATCCGGCGCATCCGCGAAGTCACGGACAAGCCGATCAAGTACATCCTGCTATCGCACTACCACGCCGTGCGCGTGTTCGGCGCCTCGGCCTATGGGGCTCAGGAAATCATCGCCAGCCGCGATACCTGGGATCTGATCGCCGAACGCGGCGAACAGGACAAGGCCAGCGAGATCGGCCGCTTCCCCCGCCTGTTCCGTGCGGTGGAGTCCATCCCGCCGGGGCTGACCTGGCCCACCATGACCTTCAAGGGCGAAATGACGGTCGATCTGGGCAACCTGGAAGTGAAGATCATGCAGGTGGGCCGCGGGCACACCAAGGGCGACACCATCGCCTGGCTGCCGGAACAGCGCATCATGATGGCGGGCGACCTGGTCGAATACCAGTCCACCCCATACGCCGGCGATGCCTACTTCCGCGAATGGCCGCAGACGCTGGACCGGCTTGCCCAGTTCAACGCCGAGAAGATGGTCCCCGGCCGCGGCCCGGCACTCAAGAACGCCGCCGAGGTGCGCAAGGCCCTGGCCGGCACGCGCGGTTTCCTCACCGATCTCTACACGTGCGTGAACAATGGCGTCGCCGCCGGCAAGGATCTCAAGACCATTTATCGCGAGACCTACGACTTCATGAAGCCGCGCTATGCCGACTGGGTCATTTTCGATCACTGCATGCCGTTCGATGTCTCGCGCGCCTACGACGAGGCCACCGGCCACGATGACCCCCGCATCTGGACGGCAGAACGCGACATCGAAATGTGGAAAGCGCTGGAAGGCTGACAAGAAAAAAAGCACAAGCGAACCATCCAAAGGAGAACGGCAGTGGGAGACATCGATTACCAGACTCTGCAGCTGGAATACCGGCCCGTCCCTCCGGGGGCCGCGAGCCACTGGCCCGTGGTGGTCGTGGGGGCGGGCCCGGTGGGCATGACCATGGCGCTCGACCTGTCCCGGCACGGTCACCGGGTTCTGGTGCTCGACGACGACCACACCCTGTCCATCGGCTCCCGCGCCATCTGCTTCGCCAAGCGCACGCTGGACATCTGGGATCGCCTGGGCGTGGGTGAACGCATGGTGCGCAAGGGCATTTCCTGGAACGTCGGACGGGTCTTCTTCCGCGACCAGGAAGTCTGGGAATTCAACCTCCTGCCCGAGGCCGGGCACCGGCGCCCGGCCTTCATCAACCTGCAGCAGTATTACTGCGAAGGCTATCTTTACGAGCAGTGCGAGGCCGACCCGAACATCGAGCTTCGCTGGCGCAATCGCGTCGTGGAAGTCCGGCAGGACGCAGACAGGGCCTCGCTCACCGTCGATACGCCCGACGGCCCCTATTCGCTGACGACCGACTGGCTGATTGCCTGCGATGGCGCGCGTTCGCCAGTGCGCAAGATGCTGGGCCTGGAAGCCCACGGCCAGATCTTCCGCGACCGCTTCCTGATTGCCGACGTCAAGCTGGAAGCCGACTTTCCCCAGGAACGCTGGTTCTGGTTCGACCCACCCTTCCACCCGAATCAGTCCGTGCTGCTGCACAGTCAACCCGACAATGTCTGGCGCATCGACTTCCAGCTGGGCTGGGATGCCGACCCGGCAGAAGAAGTCAAACCCGAGAAGGTGATGCCGCGAATACGCGCGCTGTTGGGCAAGGACGTCGATGTGAAGCTAGAATGGGTGAGCGTCTACACCTTCGCCTGCGAACGTATGGACCGCTTCCGCCACAACCGGGTGATCTTTGCCGGTGACGCCGCGCATCGCGTCTCGCCCTTCGGGGCCCGGGGCGCCAACAGCGGCATTCAGGACGTCGACAATCTCGCCTGGAAGCTGGATCTCGTCCTGCGCCAGCAGGCGCCCGACGCCCTGCTGGACACCTATTGCGAGGAACGTCAGCTGGCGGCCGACGAAAACATCCTGAATTCGACGCGGTCGACCGACTTCATCACGCCCAAGAGCGAGATGAGCCTGTTGTTCCGCAACACCGTGCTGCGATTGGCCAAGCGCCACGACTTCGCCCGCCGGCTGGTCAACAGCGGGCGCCTGTCCCTGCCCACCTTCTATACCGAATCCAGCCTGAACACGCCCGACAGCGACGCGTTTTCGGTGGCGCTGCCGCTTGGTGCGGTGGCGCCGGACGGCCCGGTCACGCAGAACGGTCACACCATCTGGTGGCTCAGCAAACTGGGGGGCGAATTCGTGGTCGCCCTGTTCTGCAGCGAGCGTCTGCCGGACGCCGCCTGTCTGCAACAGCTGGCCAACCCTGATTTCCATTCGCTACCGGTACGCTGTATCCTCGTCGTTTCGCCCGAGCTTGAAGGAGACATCGAGCCGGGTGTGGAGTATGTGGTGGACACGGATGCCCTCCTGTCCAGCCGCTACGACGTGCGTGCGGGCGCCTGCTACCTGATCCGGCCCGACCAGCACATCGTCGCCCGCTGGCGCGATGTCGACCCGGCCCGAATCCGCTCGGCCTTGCTCCGCGCTACCAGAACCCAGTAAGAGGTATCGCCATGTCACAACTGACCACCCAATCGAATTTCGACGTTCCCGACGAGTTCTACGAGTGCCTCATCAATGCGCACCGGGACCTCAGCACGAACGAAAGCAACGCCATGAATGCTGCACTGGTGTTGCTGCTGTCCAATCATATCGGCGACCTGAACGTCATTTCACAGGCGCTGGAAGAAGCCCGTCGCTCCGTCCTGGCAGAAGCCTGAGCAGGGCACGGCCTTGCCGGCCCTTGAGGGGCCGGTTTCACCTCACTAGAGCTGTAAAAGCAGGAAATCCAGCTACATGTCACAACTGAACGAAACGCACGATCCGGCACTGCAGAGCTGGGTCGGTTCCGCCAACTTGCCCGGCAACGGCTTCCCCATCCAGAACCTCCCCTACGGCATCTTCCGTGAAAAAGGCGGTTCGGGCGCGTTCCGGCCCGGGGTTGCCATTGGCGACAAAGTGCTCGACCTGGCTGCCCTGGCCGATCTCCAGCCCTGGACGGGCCTGGCTGCCGAGGCGCTGGCCGCATGCAGGTCGGACAAGCTCAACGGCCTGATGGCGCTCGGCCAGAAACACTGGTCGGCACTGCGTCTCGAACTGTCGCGCGCCTTGCGCGAAGGGTCGGCACTGCAGTCCCGCCTGACGCCGCTGCTGTTCGACCGCAATCAGGTGGAGCACGATGTACCGGCCCACATTGGCGACTACACCGACTTCTACATCTCGGTGCACCACGCCACCTCTGTGGGCAAGCAATTCCGCCCGGACAACCCGCTGCTGCCCAACTACAAGTGGATTCCCATTGGCTACCACGGGCGTGCCTCCACGATCGGCGTGTCGGGTCAGACCTTCCCGCGCCCTCTGGGCCAGACGCGCCCCCCGGCAGAAGGGGCAGCCCCCCATTTCGGGCCGTGTCAGCGTCTCGATTACGAGCTCGAGCTGGGCGTGTTCATCGGCCCGGGCAACGCGCAGGGCAGCCGCATCGACATCGCTGAAGCCGAAGCCCATGTGTTCGGGCTGTGCATTCTGAACGACTGGTCGGCACGTGACCTCCAGGCCTGGGAATACCAGCCGCTCGGCCCGTTTCTGGCAAAGAACTTCGCCAGCACCATTTCGCCCTGGGTAGTGACCCTGGAGGCCCTGGCTCCCTTCCGCGAGCCCTTCCGCCGCCCGGCAGAAGATCCCCAACCCCTGCCCTATCTGAGCTCGCCGGCCAATACGGAAGCCGGTGCCTTCAATGTGCAGCTGGAAGTGCTGCTGACCACCGAGACGTCGCGCCAACAGGGAGCGGAACCGGCAAAGCTTTCATCCAGCAATTTCCGCGATGCCTACTGGAGCATTTCCCAGCTGGTGACTCACCACACGGTGAACGGCTGCCGTCTGCAACCGGGGGACCTGTTCGGTACGGGCACGCTGTCGGGCCCTGATCAGGGTGAAGAAGGCTCGCTGCTGGAACTGACGGCCAACGGCCAGAAACCGCTGACCCTGCCGTGGGGCGAGCAGCGCAGCTTCCTCGAAGACCACGACGAGGTGATTCTGCGCGCTCAATGCAGCAAGCCGGGCTATCCCACCATCAGCCTGGGCGAATGCGCCGGCACCGTGCTGCCTGCCAACGCTTGAGCCCCTCAACCGGACGGCTACAGGACCTTGCCGGGGTTCATCAGGCCGTCCGGATCCAGCGCCGCCTTGATGCGGCGCATCAGCGCCAGTTCCACTGGGTCCTTGTAGCGCGGCAGGTAGTCGCGCTTGAGCTGGCCGACACCATGCTCCGCGCTGATCGACCCCTGATAGGCATGGACGCGATCATGCACCAGACCGTGAATGTCGGCCTGACGCGCTAGCAAGGCTTCTTCGGTGAAGGCCGTTCCCGGTGCCACGTTGTAGTGCAGGTTGCCGTCACCCAGGTGACCGAAGATGACGTGCTCGACCCCGGGAAACTGCTGCTGAAGTGCCGCATTCGTGGTCTCAACGAACTCGGCCATGCGAGACGCGGGCACGGAAATGTCATGTTTGACGCTCTTGCCGAAGGCCTTTTCCGCCAGCGGAATACTCTCGCGAAGGTGCCAGAGGGCGCGGCTCTGCGCCACGTTTTCCGCAATGACGGCGTCGAGGATCAAGCCCGCTTCCAGGCATTGGCCGATGACGGTCTCGAAGCGCTCGCGCGCGTGTTCCTCGCTTTCGCTGTCCGACAGTTCGAGCAAGGCGAACCAGGGGGCCCAGGCCGACGCCCCGGCGAACGGGATGCGCTGGTCGGGGTAGACACGCACCACCCCCTGCAGGCAGTTGGCAGCAATGAGTTCGAAGCCCGTGAGGGCGGCCGCAAAACCCTTGCGGGCTGCCGCCAGCACCGCCACGGCGTCTTCAATGGAATTCAGGGCGACCATGGCCGTGCACTGCGCGACCGGTTGCGGGAACAGCTTGAGGCTGGCCGCCGTGATGAAGCCCAGTGTCCCTTCGCTGCCGATATACAGGTTGCGCAGGTCATAGCCGGTGTTGTCCTTGCGCAGGCCACGCAGCCCGTTCCAAATGTCACCCTGGGGGGTGACCACTTCCAGGCCAAGCACCAGCTCGCGCGCATTGCCATAGCGCAGGACCTGCGTGCCACCGGCGTTGGTGGCCAGATTGCCGCCGATCGTGCAGCTGCCCTCGGCGGCCAGGCTGAGCGGAAACAGGCGCCCGGCCGAACGGGCGGCATCCTGCACCGCCTGCAGGACGCACCCGGCTTCCACCACCATGGTGTCGTTGTCGGTGTCGATATGCCGGATGGCATTCAGGCGCGCCAGCGATATCACCAGCGCCCTTCCCGACGCGTCCGGCGTGGCGCCGCCACACAGGCCGGTATTGCCTCCCTGCGGGATCATGGGCACCTTGTGCGTCGCGCACCATTTGACCACCTCCGCCAATTCCTGCGTCGAGCCAGGTCGCGCCACGGCCAACGCTTCACCCTGGTAGCGCCCCCGCCAGTCGACCACATACGGTTCCGTGGCTGCACCCGTGAGAAGATGTTGGGCACCCAGCAGCCGGGTGAGTTCGTCTAAGGACCCCATTTGTGTTCCTGCTCTAGATGGGTTGTAAGGATGCGGACCATTTTAGCCGCGCAGCGGAGTGGCTCCTTGTTCTCCCCAATGGCGCATGAGACTCAGGAAATTGTCGACCGCGCGGTTCTCCTGTGCCGGTGCCCGCGCCAGCAGTAGTTCGGCCTCCACCCCCTCGCAGTCCGACAGGGGCAGATAGGTGAGGGTATCGAAGCGCGCCCGGCTCAGATTGGCCGGCACAATGGCCGCCGCAATGCCCGCTTCGACCAGGGCCAGCACCGTGGGGATCATGCTTTCCTGCACTACCTGCGGTACGACACCGGCCCGCTGCGACAGGGCCTGAAGAATGTGGCTGAAGTAGCGCGAACTGCGGCGCGAATAGCCGATCAGCGGGCAGCGCAGGGCCTCGGCCAGGGGAACACCGCGAGGGTGCTTCGAAACCAGCGGGTGGTCGCGCCGGACCGCCAGAACCAGTGGTTCGGCCAGCATGCGTTCCGGCTGCAGGTCGGCATCGGCGAAGGCCGGGCGCATCAGGGCCATGTCCAGGCTGCCACGACGCAGCGCATCGGGCATGTCACTGGAGTTCATTTCCGCCACTTCGACCACGACTTCAGGGTAGGCCTGTCGAAACGCATAAAGACAGGAGGAGAACGCCGAATAGGCGGCGCTGGGCGTGATGCCGATGCTCAGATGACCCTGCTCGCCGCGATGCACGCGGGCCACGGCCTGCCGCGTGGCATCCATCTCGCGCTCGAGAATGGCGATGCGCCGCTTGAGCTCCTCGCCCGCCGCCGTCAGACGCACACTGCGCGTGTTCCGCAGCAGGAGAGGCACGCCGAGCTCCGCTTCCAGTTTGCGGATGTTCTGGCTCAGTGGCGGCTGCGTCATGTAGAGGCGTTCAGCCGCACGCCCGAAGTGCAGTTCCTCGGCCACCATGGCGAAGCATTTCAACAAGCGCACGTCCAGCACGCACCTTCCCCTTGAATTAGGTTGTTATTCGACCTAATTTAACCATTATTTCGAATTAGACAACCTAATATCCCCTTCCTATGATGTCGGCGAGCGGGCACCGTGCAGCCGGGCTGCCGGCCGCTGTCCCTTTGTCCTGACACACGAGGAATGCAATGTTCAAATTCACCAGGAAAACGTTCATCACGGCCCTGTCCGCTGTCGCACTTGCCATTCCTGCAATGGCGGCCGCTCAGGACCGCTACCCGTCCAAGCCCATCACCTTCATCGTGCCCTACGCAGCGGGTGGCAGTTCCGACACCCGCTCGCGCCAGCTGGCCCAACACATGTCCGAGACTCTGGGCGTACCCGTGGTCGTGGAAAACCGCCCCGGCGCCAGCGGCAACATCGGCACTTCCCAGATTGCCCGCGCCAAGCCGGACGGCTACACCATCGGCCTGGGCAACTTTGCCCCCATGGCCATCAACAAGGCCCTGTATGGCGACACCCTGCCCTACGACCCGGAAAAGGACATTCAGCCCATCGCCCTGATCGAACGCGGCGGCATGGTGCTGGCGGTGAACACCCAGTCACCCTACCGCTCGGCTCAGGAGCTGGTGGCGGATGCCAAGGCCAACCCCGACAAGCTCAACTATGCTTCCACCGGTGCGGGCGGGGCGTCCCACCTGATTTCCGAACTCTTCAAGCAACGCGCCGGCTTCGAGGCCATTCACGTTCCCTACCGCGGTGGTGCGCCGGCCGTGAACGACCTCATGGGCGGCAATGTGGACATGTATCTTGAACTGGCGAGCCTGTTCATCCCGCATCTGACGGCCGACAACCCGCGCATCCGTGCCCTGGCCATTTCCACGGAAGCACGCATCCCGGCCCTGCCTGACCTGCCCACTTTCAAGGAACTGGGCATCGACCTGGTCGGTTCGAACTGGTTTGGCGTGGTCGCGCCGGCCGGCATTCCCGAGGACGTCCTCAAGACCCTGAACGAGGCCGTCAACAAGGCCCTGCAAAACCCCGAGTATCGCAAGGTGGTCGAAAGCCAGGGCGCCGATGTCGCTGGCGGGTCGCCCGAGGATTTCAAGCGCTTCATCCAGTCGGAATCGGCCCTGTGGGGGGAGCTGATCCGTCAGCAGGGCATCACGGTGCAGTAAGCCTGCACGTGCGCTCATCATGATCGAATCGGAAGCATCATCCTGCACCATTGCAGAGCAGGATCGCGACATCCGGGCCTGGGCCCACCTGGCGCCGGATGCGCTGACGGAAGGCCCTCCGCCCCGGGTCGGGGGGCCTTTGGCCGGTCTGCGTTTCGGCGTCAAGGACGTCATGGACGTGCGGGGCATGCCTACCCGACACGGGGCCGCCCTCAAGGACGCTCCGGTGGCGCGTTTTGATGCCGCCTGCGTGGCCATGCTGCGCGCGGCGGGCGCCATCCCGGTGGGCAAGACGGTCACCGCGGAATTTGCCTACATGGCGCCGGGCCCCACACGCAACCCGTGGCGGCTGGCGCACACGCCCGGTGGCTCTTCCAGCGGGTCGGCCGCGGCCGTGGCCGCCGGCATGGTGCCGATGTGCCTGGGAACCCAGACCGGCGGCTCCATCATTCGTCCGGCCGCCTTCAACGGGGTGGTGGGCTTCAAGCCCAGCCTGGGTCGGGTCCCCCGAACCGGCATGCTGGTCTCCAGCGATTCCCTGGACACCATCGGCTGGTTCACGCGGGACGTGGCGCTGTGCCGACAGGTGGCCGCCGTCTTCATGGGCGACGCCCCCCCGGCAGCGAGCTCGCCACTGCGCGTGGCCGTCATGCCCGCCCCGGAGGCCGGCACGCTCGACGCCGATGCCCGCGCCGTCCTGGATCAGGCGGCAGCCGACCTGGCCGCACGCGGCGCACAGGTCACCTGGCAGGAAGCCCCTGCGCTTTTCCGAACGGCGCTGGAAGTCCATGGATGCATCATGCGCTACGAAGTGGCGCGTGGCCTGCTTCCCGTGCTTCAGGCGGAACCCGAGGCCCTGCGCCCCGTGACGCGCGATTGCATCCGTCAGGGGCTGGCGATCACGGCTGGGGAATATGACCAGGCGCTCGCCCGCCAAGCGCAACTGCGCGCAGAGTGGCTGGACCGGCTGGCGGAGTTCGATGTGATTCTCACCCCGAGCGCGCCCGGCACAGCCCCGGAGGGGCATGCCAGCACCGGCACCTCGGTGTTCAATCGCACCTGGTCCCTGCTGGGCTGGCCCTGCATCCACCTGCCTCTGGGGGAAGGTCAACACGGTCTGCCTCTGGGGGTGCAATGCATCGGCAAGCCGGGTCGGGATCTCGACCTGCTCACCCAGGCGGAACGGATCCATCCCTGGCTGGACCGGCGCCGCCGCCAGCTGCCGGATTCCAACCACGCAGCCGGAACCCCGCGCTGAATCGGAACGCCGGCGCCCGGCCCCCGCGGCCGGGCAGTCGGCGGACTGGCATCCCGCTCTCCGTCACGATATGATGGCCGCGCCGCATCTTGCGGCGTCTGCGATCCGCGGCATGTTTCCTGCCGTACGCCATCGTCCCGACCCAACAGGATTCCACTCGTGACTCATCCACTGCCCGCCGCCGTCTTCAAGGCATACGACATTCGCGGCACCGTTCCCGAACAGCTCAACCCCGAATTCGCCCATCTGCTCGGGCGCGCCCTGGCCATTGAAGCGCGCCGGCAGGGTGTGACCCGTCTGGTGATCGGCTATGACGGTCGCCTCAGCAGCCCCGGGCTGGCCGATGCTCTGCACGCCGGCGCGAACGCGGAAGGCATGGACACGGTCGATATCGGCATGGTTCCGACCCCCCTGGTGTATTTCACGGCCCATGTGCTGGGCAGCGGTTCGGGCATCGCCATCACCGGGAGCCACAACCCTCCGGCTTACAATGGCTTCAAGATGATGGTGGCCGGTCGCACCCTGTACGGCCCGGACATCCAGGCGTTGCACACCCTGATGGAATCCCTTGCCGCCACCGCAGCGCAAACTGAGGCCGCGGGCCAACGCGCTCCCCTCGATATCAAGCCGGAATATGTTCAGCGCATCGTCGGCGACCTCAAGCTGAAACGGCCCATGCGCATTGCCCTGGATTGCGGCAACGGCGTGGGCGGGGTGCTGGCGGAGTCGCTCTTTCGGGCCCTGGGCTGTGAGGTCGACCCGCTGTTCTGCGAGGTGGACGGGAATTTTCCGAACCACCACCCTGATCCGGCCGACCCGGCCAACCTGCAGGACCTGATCCACCACGTCAAGACCACCGACTGTGAACTCGGCCTGGCCTTCGACGGAGATGCCGACCGCGTCGGCGTGGTGACGAAGTCCGGCCAGATCATCTGGCCCGACCGTCAACTCATTCTATGCGCGCTCGATGTCCTGAAACGCGAACCGGGTGCCACCATCATTTTCGACGTGAAGTGCAGTCGGCACGTCGCGCGTTCTGTCGCGGCGGCGGGCGGCAAGCCGCTGATGTGGCAGACCGGGCACTCCCTGATCAAGGCGAAGCTGGCCGAAACCGGTGCCCCGCTTGCCGGTGAAATGAGTGGGCACATCTTCTTCAAGGAGCGCTGGTTCGGCTTTGACGACGGGCTCTACACCGGCGCGCGTCTGCTGGAAATTCTATCGGCGTTCGACAACCCCTCCGCCGAGCTGGAAGCCCTGCCGCAGGACGTTTCCACGCCCGAGCTCAAGATCGAGATGCAGGAAGGCGAGCCGCATGCCCTGATCGCCGCCCTGCAGAAGGAAGGCGACTTCCCCAGTGCCCGCGAGCTGATCACCATTGACGGTGTGCGTGCCGAATACGAAGACGGCTTCGGCCTGGCGCGCCCCTCCAACACCACGCCCGTGGTGGTCCTGCGCTTCGAGGCGGAAACCGAAGCAGCGCTGGCGCGGATCAAGGAAGAATTCCGGCAGGCGCTGACCCGACTCAAGCCGAGCCTCCGGCTGCCCTTCTAAGAGGCGCTCTGGGCCGGCGCGGGCCGCGGTTCATCCAGCAACTGGGCATAGACGGCCAGGTGGGCCTGCACGACCTTCTTGATGTCGAAGGCCTGGACGGCCAGTCGGCGTCCGGCCTCGCCCAGACCTCGGCGCCAGGCCGGGTCTTCGGCGAGGGAGATCACGGCATCTGCCAGCGCACGTGCGTCGCGTACGGGCACCAGAATGCCGGTCACCCCGGGCTCGATGGCATCCCTGCACCCCGGCACATCGGTGGTCACCACCGCGCGGCCGCAAGCAGCCGCCTCGACCAGAGAGCGGGGCAACCCTTCCCGATACGACGGCAGAACGGCAATATGGGCTTGCTGATAGAGCTCAGCCACATCCGCCCGTTCCCCCAGGCATTCCACCACGCCTTCCAGCTGCCAGGCACGGAATTCTGATTCGGTGATGCTGGCCGGGTTGCCCGGGTCGGGCGCGCCCACCAATACCCAGCGCAAACCGCTGGGGTGACCGGCGGCCAACCGGGCCGCCTCCACGAACTCCAGCACGCCCTTGTCGCGCAACAGGCGCGACACCATGATGGCCACCGGCGGACCTTCCGGCTCGGGTACGGGCGCGTAGGCGGAAAGGTCGACGCCGGAGCCCCGGATCATCACGGCCTGCCCAGGCTGCACCACGCCCGCGCGCCTCAATTCTTCGCGATCGCTCTGGTTCTGGAAGATCACCCGACTGTTGCGGTGGCCCAGGGCAATGCGGTAGAGCAGGGTCGCGGCCAGACGCAGGAAGTCCGGGCCTTTTTCCTTGCGCATGAAGATGAAACCCAGGCCCGACACCGCGGCCACGTACGCGGGGACGCCCGCCAGCCGGGCGGCAATGCCGCCGTAGAGAACGGGTTTGATCGTGACCGCGTGAACGAGGTCGGGCTTGAGCCGGCGCATCAGCCGCCAGAAGGCATACAGACTGCGCAACTCGGCCACCGGCTCACGACCGCTGCGGGTCATGGGCACCACATGATGCGTGAATCCGTGTTCACGGATGACGGCCACGGAAGGGCCGTCCATGGTGGCGACATGCACCTCGTAGCCGGCCTCCCGAGCGCCCAGGGCGATGGGCAGACGGTGGGACAAAAAGAAGGCCGGATTGTTCACCAGAAACAGCAGGCGCGGCGAGCTGCCCCGCCGAAGGGGCTCGACGGTGGCGCCGGCCGGCATCGGTCTGAGCGGCTGTGCGGCCTGCGGAGTGGGAAAGTCCTTCGCCAGACGCACCCAGACAGTCTGGTAGCGACTGCGCATGACTTCGAGACCGAAATGGCGTTCCACATGTTCCCGCGCCCGAACCGCCCGCGACGCATGGTCGGCCTGGCCAATGTCGGATGACAGGGGGGACAGGGCCTGCACGATTGCGTCTGCCAGAGCGGCCGGCTGGCGCGGCGGCACCACCCAGCCGGTATTGCCCACGATGCGCGCCGCATCGCCAACATCGGTGACCACGCAGGGCACCCCCGAGGCCATGGCTTCGGCCACCACATTGGGGAAGCCTTCGGCACGGCTGGAAAGCACATAGAGGTCGAGTGCGGGAAGAATGCGCGGGACATCGCTGCGACGGCCCAGCAGCACGACGCGGTCGGCCACACCGTGGCGGTTCAGCAAGGCAGCCAGCTCTGCGTTGCCGGGCTCCATGCCCTCGCCCACCAGCACGCATTTGAGCTTCGGAAGCTGCGTGGCCGCCCGCCCCAGCGCCGCCAGTAGCGTGTCATGGTCCTTGAGCGGGTTCCAGCGGGCGACGCTTCCGATCAACAGCTCATCGGGCTCCACTCGCCAGTCGCGGCGCGCTGCGGCGCCGGATTCGGGATCGGGGCCCCATGCAGACAGATCGTAACCGTTGGGAATGACCATCAGACGGTCTGCGTCGTAGCCCATTCCACGGTGGCGTCGCGCCGCGTCTTCGGCACAGGCAATGATGACCTGCGGCACCCAGCGCGACAGCCGGGCGCAGACCCAGGCCAGCACATGCGCGCTGCGGCTGCCATGGCGCAGGTCGGCGCCGGAATTCCGAATGCCCCAGGCCAATGCCTTCACGCCCGCCAGGCGCGCAGCCAGGCCGCCGACCAGATCGGCGTGGTACATCCAGGTCTGCACCACGTCGGGCCGCAGGCGCCGCAACAGACGCCACAACTGCCAGGCGCCCTGCATGGCCGCCAGCGGAGAGTCCTTCATGTGAAGCGCATGCACGGTGACGCCGGCCTGGCGCAGGCGATCACCGAACACGCCGTCGTCGCCCATCGAAATCACGGTATGCACGGACTCCTGGCCCGGCGCCGTCACCAGCCGGTGCAAGACGGTCTCCGCCCCTCCCTGCCCCAGGCCGGTGATGACATGAACGACATGCAGAGGGGAGCTTCCCGAGGTCACGATATGTCCATCCTTGTTTTTTCAAACCACTTGGGAGAAAAGCTGCTCCCACTGAGCAATGACCTGCTCCAGCCCGAATCGTTCCCGAACGCTGTTCGCCCCCTGCTGAGACAGCCGCAGCCGCTCATCGGGACGGCTCATGAGATCGGCGAGCGCCGCTTCAAGGGCGGCTTCATCGTGCAGCGGCACCAGACGCGCATCCTGCCCGTCACGCGTGATCTCGCGAGGCCCACTGGGACAGTCGACGCTCACGCAGGGCAGCCCCAGGGCCATGGCTTCGATCAGCGCGTTGGGAAACCCCTCGACTTCGGAGCTCAGAACGAAAAGGTCGGCGGCCAGCAATTCCGCCCAAGGGTTCGGCGTACGCCCCGGCAAGCGGACCTGTTGCGTCAGACCGGCGCTTTCCACCTGGCCCTGGAGGCGCTCGCGCAAGGGGCCATCGCCCCAGATCACGAGCTCCCAATCGGGAAAGCGCGGGGCCAGCCGCTCGAACAGGGCAATCAGCGGGCCAAAACGTTTGGAGGGCACCAGTCGCCCCATGGCGACCAGCCGGAGACGCCCGCCCGCCCCATCGCGCTGTCCCTTGCGTGGCGGAGGAAGGTCGGGCGGAAGCGGATTGGGCACTACCGCCAGCCGACGCATGGCCCGCACTTGCTGCTTCATGGCCGCCACACTCCCCTCTGCCTGCACCGTCACCATGGCGGCACGCAGATACAGATGCCGGCGCAACCATTGCAAGGCAGGCGAGGCGCTGGAGCTGACCGCGGGGTTGGTGCGTTCGCACACGATGACGGGCACCTTCATGCCCACTGTCGCCATCAGGGCCATCACGTTCACATTGGTTAGAAAGGACACGATCACATCGGGGCGCGCTTCCTTCACCAGCTGTCGCAGGGCCCGCAGCTTCACGAGGGGCACCAGAGGGGATCGCGCGCGTGCCCCGAGGCGATCGGCCAGCCAGATCAGCCGCACGTCAGCGTGCAGGGGATAGAAGAGCTCTCCCTTGCCGGTGTAGGTCGGCACCAGCGTCACTTGATGCCCATGTTCCACCCAGCCCCGGCTGAGGGTGGCAGCGACGCGTTCGGCCCCACCGGCATGCATGGAGCTCACCAGCAGCAGGATCTTCATGCGCCGGGACCACCCGCTTTACGGGACGGCCGTTCCTGCAACCACGCCTGCACCATCAGGATGCTCCACAAATGCTTACTCCAGTCGTGACGGCCGGCCAGATGCTCGGTCCATTTCTGTTGTACCGACTCGGCAATGAAGATGCCGTCCTGGCGCAGCCGGCCGGGTTCCAGCAGGGATTCCGCCCAATCGCGCAGGGGGCCGCGCAGCCAGGTGCCCAGCGGCACGGAGAACCCCTTCTTGGGACGTTCGATCAGTTCGGCCGGCACATGACGGTACAGGAGCTGGCGCGGCAGCCATTTCCCCTGGCCGTTGCGCACCAGATATTCCGCCGGCAAGGCACGTGCGAAATCGTGAACATGATGGTCGAGCATGGGCACCCGGGTTTCCAGACTGACGGCCATGGCCGCCCGGTCGACCTTCACCAGAATATCGTCCGGCAGATAGGTGGCCACATCCAGTCGCATCATGCTCTCGAATAGTTCCGTTTCCGGGACTTCATCGAAAACGGTGGCCGGCAGATGCGGGTCGACCAGGACGTGCGCCGGGTCGCGCCAGTAGGTCAGGAACTCGCGGTAGAACAGACCCGCATGCGGCGCAGCCAGCAGCGTCGCCAGTTTTTCAAGATGATCGCGACGGCGCCCGGCGGGAAGCAGGCCAGCCACGCCCTTGAGCATCGCGGCCGACGGTTTGCGCAGCAGGGAGGGCAACTGCTCGCGCCGCTTCCACCATTGCGCCATGCGGAAATAACGCGAATACCCGCCGAAAAGCTCGTCACCGCCATCGCCCGACAGAGCCACCGTCACATGCGAACGCGCCATGCGGGTGACCAGCAGGGTGGGAATCTGCGAGGAATCCGCGAACGGTTCGTCATAAATCTGCGGCAGCAGCGGCACGACGTCCAGGGCATCCCGGTCGCTCACATAATGTTCGGAATGGTCGGTGCCCAGATGCCGGGCAACCGCCGCGGCGTAGTGCGCCTCGTTGTAGCGCTTGTCTTCAAAGCCGATGGAAAACGTCTTCACCGGGCGGCTGCTCTGGCGCTGCATGAGGGCCACGATCAGCGAAGAATCGACCCCGCCCGACAGAAATGCCCCCAGCGGTACGTCGGCGATCATCTGGCGCCGAACCGCCGCACCCAGCACCACATCCAGCGCATCAACCGCCAGGGCCTCGCTGGCATACGCCCCGCCGACCGCTTCCGGCTGCTGGACATGCGTGTTGGCCGACCAGTAGGAACGCTGCACGGGCATTTCGCCCAGTCGCCGCTGGCCGGGCGTGAGCTGCATCCAGCAGCCCGGCGACACCTTGGAGATCTGTCGGTAAATCGACCAGGGGGCCGGGATGTAGTTGTGCCGCATCAGCAGGGCGAGCGCCCGAGGGTCGGGCCGGGTATCGAGGCCCGGCAGGTGGGCGAAGGCCTTGAGCTCCGAGCCAAAGACAAAACTCTTGCCGATGAAACCCGCATACAGCGGCTTTTCACCCATCCGGTCGCGCATCAGCGTGAGCGTGCTCTCACTGCGATCCCATAGGGCAATGGCGTACATGCCGATGACGGCCCGCAGCGTGGCCTCGACGCCCCAGGCGGCAAAGCACGCCAGCAGCGTTTCGGTGTCGGAATGCCCCCGCCAGGCCGGCGAGCGCCCTTCGGCCTCCAGGGCCTCGCGCAACTCCAGGTGGTTGTAGATCTCGCCATTGAGCACCACGATATAGCGCCCGCAGGCAGAAGCCATGGGCTGGCTTCCTGCCAGGCTGGTGTCGATCACCGCCAGACGCACATGGCCCAGCGCCAGTCCCGCCTCGGGGTCCTCCCAGAACCCGCGGGCATCCGGGCCCCGATGGGCCAGCGCCGTGCAGGCCGTCTCGACCAGCGCCCGCTTGTCCTGCAATGCCCCCCAGATTCCGACGAGCCCACACATGTGATTTGCCTCCGTCCGGCCGGCTGACCGGCTTCAACGAAACCCAAAAAGTTGATTCCACATTGCCATGATACGCGCCGGACTGAACCGATCGCGCGCATCGATGGCACGCCGCGCGAGACGCTCCCGACGCTCCGGCCGCGCCATCAGGTCGGCCAGGTGCGCCGCCAGCGCCTCGTCATCCTCCACCGGGGCGACCAGCACCCCGTCGATGTCGGGACGGATGATCTCGCGCGGGCCGGTGTCGCAGTCAAACGCCACCACAGGCAAGCCGCTGGCCATGGCTTCGATCAGGGTGTTGGACAGCCCTTCCACCCGCGAACTCAGCACGTAGAGGTCGGATTCCCGATACCAGTCGACCAGGTTGCCCACCCGCCCCGGCATGCTCACCCGGTGTTCCAGCTGCGCGTCGGCGATCTGCTGCTGCAGCGCCTCGCGTTGCTCCCCTTCCCCCAGAATCACCAGATCCCAGTTGGGGAAGTAGCGCGCCAGCTGTTGGAAGGCGCGCAGGAGCACGTCAAAACCCTTGTGTTCATGCAGCCTTCCCACCGCCAGCAAGCGCTGGCGACCGTTGCGCGCCGGCGGCGGCACCACGGGCTCCCCCGTTTCCAGGGGCCAGCGCACGGCATTGGGAATGACGGTGACCTCCGTCCCCGGCACATGGGCTTCCAGCCATTCGGCGGTGCCCGCCGTCAGCGCCACCACGGAATGGGCGCGCGGATACGCCCAGCGACGCAGGGACTGCCACATGGCAGGCAGTTCCTGCGAGGGGGGATGCGTGTGTTCCGTAGCGATGACCCGGCAGGGCAGCCGTCGGGCGGCGGCGACAGCAAGTACCGAGGATGTGGTCATCATGCCCAGCACCACTTGAGGGCGCAGCTTGCGGATCAGGGATCGCAGGCGAAGAATGCGGCGCAGATTGGTGATCGCCGCTCCCAGCTTGCCGCGGCTCTCGCCCGCCAGACCCAGCACGCGCCGGTCCACGCCCGGCGGTACCGGGTAGGCATCCGTTTCGGGTCCGCTTTGCGTTACCAGGGTCACATGGCAGCCCTGGCCGAGCCAATAGTCGCACATATCGACCGCCACCCGCTCCGCTCCGCCTCCGCCGAGGGAATGGATCACGATCATCAAATGAGCTTGTTCAACCGGGTAATTCAACTTTGCACCTGAAAACATCATGAAGTGACTGGCGTCGCGGGACGCTGCAAGGCCACTGCCATGTAGCAGGAAAAGGACAGAGCGTACATGAGGCTGGTGGCCAGCATGATGCCCTGCACGCCCATGACCGGTGCCAGCACATGATTGAGCAGCGCCTTGAGCGCGAAGTTGGCCACCGCGATACCGGCCATGATGCGATATCGATTCTGGCTGGCCAGCAACTGTACTAGCACCAGTACACCAAAATAGAAAGGCATCTGCAGCAGCCCCCAGCGCATGACATCCGCGACGCGCAGCGTGTCCTGCGCCGTGAAGGCGCCGCGTTCGAAGAGCAGACTCACCATCCAGGGCGCGAGCCACCAGCCCACCGCCGTGACCAGTGCGCCTCCCAGCCCCATGAGGACGGACCACTTGAGGGCAATCTTGCGGGCCCGTTCGGCATCGCCCCGGCGCTGGACATCGGCCAGCACGGGCAGTGCCGCGCGCCCCACCGAAGCCGCGCCCAGACCGAGCAGCAGCGAGAGCAGACGCGTGGCATAGCCCAGCGTGGCATTGGCATTGGCGCCCAGATTGGCTGCCGTGTATTGATCGATCGGCCCGACAAAGCTCATGGCGACCTGCCCGACCATCATGACCCCGGCCGCCTTGACGAGGTCGGGCCAGTATTCCGCACTCAGCCCCAGACGCGGTGTGCCCACCCTGCCATCGGCCTTGCCGGCAAGATGCAGCAGCCAGACCGATTGGATCAGGTACCCGACCAGGGTTCCCCACAGAAGCGGGCCGACATCCGGCGCGGTGAAGGCGAGCATCACCCAAACCAGGATCACCACCGCCGGCACACTGTCCATCAGGGTGTTGATATAGCGCTCACGCGCCCGCAGGCGCGCCGCGCTCAGGCCCGTCATGAGGGTCAGCAACGCAGCGGGTGCGAAGGCCAGTGTCAGCTGTTCGCTCATGCGGCGCGTTTCGGCGTCGAGACCGGCACCCGCCACGGTGAGCACCCAGGGCCACGCGACATACGTCGCCCCCGCCAGGATCAGGCCCACCCCAATCACCCAGCCATGCAGCTCGGCCAGAAAGCGGCGGCGCCGGTCGGGCTCATCGTCACGGGAGCGCACCAGAACCGGGATCAGCACCACTGAGAGCGCCCCGACGATGGTGATGGGCAGCCAGTTCGCCAGTGTCATGGTGAACTGGTAGGCGTCGACCACCTCGCTCACCCCGTAGCGGTAAGCAACCGCCATTTCCTTGAGGGCACCCGCCGCCTTGCCCAAGAGCAGGAAAACGGCCACCCGGAACGCGCCGGAAAAAATGCGGCGATGGTCGGAGTGCAGCCCCGAATAGCGGGATTTCAGAAACCTCACCGGCTGCCGCCCATCCTCAACGCAGGAAACGCGCGTACCAGGGCATCGCTGCCTGCAGGCCTGCCCGGATGTCGAACTGGGGCGCATAGCCCAGCAGGCGCTGCGCCTTGCCGATATCAGCTTGCGAATGACGGACATCCCCGGCGCGGAAATCGCCATGACGGGGGGCACGATCGTATTCGATCCCGAGCGCACGCAGGTTCTCGGCAAGGTGGGAGAACAGCTGGTTCAGCGTGGTCCGGCCGCCGTAGGCGACGTTGTACACCTGATTGAGGCCCTCGTCTCCGGCGAGCGCCGCCAGAATGTTGGCCTGCACCACGTTGTCGATATAGCAGAAGTCTCGGCTGGTCTCGCCATCGCCATTGATGACCACTTCCTCGTCGCGCATCATGGCCGCAATCCAGCGCGGTATGACGGCGGCGTAGGCGCCATTCGGATCCTGACGGCGTCCGAACACGTTGAAGTAGCGCAGGCCCACTGTGGGCGTGCCATACGCCCGGCCGAACACCTCGGCATACAGCTCATTCACGAACTTGGTGACGGCATAGGGCGAGAGCGGCCGGCCGATGCGGTCCTCGACCTTGGGCAGACCCGGGTGGTCGCCATAAGTGGAGCTGGACGCCGCATAAACGAAGGAGCGCACGCCCGCATCACGGGCGGCCACCAGCATCCTGAGGAAGCCGCCGATGTTCACTTCGTCTGTGGTCACGGGGTCGGCCAGCGACCGCGGCACGGAGCCCAGGGCCGCCTGGTGCAGTACGTGGTCCACGCCCTCGGCGGCCCCCCGGCAGACATCCTGATTGCGGATATCGCCCTCGATGAAACGGAATCGGGCCCAGGCATCCGGGCCCACATTCGCGGCCACCTCATCCAGATTGTGTTGATGGCCGGTGGCGAAGTTGTCCAGCCCGACCACCTCCTGGCCCGCCGCCAGCAGCGCCTCCAGGAGGTTGGAGCCAATGAAACCGGCACACCCGGTCACCAGCCAGCGACGCGGTTGCGCCTGCAGACGGGCCATCGCTTCCTCGAAGGCGGTTGCGGGGTTCGGGCTTGTTGTCATGTTCAAACGGGTTCCTTGATGACTTACAGACGCAGATCGGCTTCCTCGGCCGTCAGCACATACTTCAGGTCGTACAGCACGTGTTCGGGTTTGCCCAGGGCGCGGATGCGTGCGGCACCCATGTCGCAGAACTGCTTGTGGGCCACCGCCAGCACGATGCCGTCATAGGCGCCCTCGGCGGGCGCTTCCACCGGCCGGATGCCATATTCCGCCACCGCTTCCTCCGGGTCCACCCACGGATCGTAAACATCCACATCAATGTTGTACTCGGCGAGTTCGCGCACGATGTCCACCACGCGCGTATTGCGCAGGTCGGGGCAGTTTTCCTTGAATGTCAGGCCCATGACCAGCACACGCGAGCCCTGAACCTGGATCCGCCGCTTGGTCATTGCTTTGATGAGTTGCGAGACCACGTAGCTGCCCATGGAGTCGTTCAGCCGGCGGCCGGCCAGAATGATCTCGGGATGGTAGCCAATGCTCTGGGCCTTGTGCGTCAGGTAATACGGATCCACGCCAATGCAGTGGCCTCCGACCAGTCCGGGCCGGAACGGCAGGAAATTCCACTTGGTGCCCGCCGCTTCCAGCACGGCCTGGGTGTCGATGCCGAGCTTGTTGAAGATCAGCGCCAGCTCATTGATGAGGGCGATGTTGACGTCTCGCTGCGTATTCTCGATGACCTTGGCCGCTTCCGCCACCCGGATGGACGGCGCCTTGTGCGTGCCGGCCACAATGATCTCGGCATACAGGCGGTCGACCAGATCCGCCACTTCGGGCGTGGAGCCGGACGTGACCTTGCGGATGGTGGTCACCCGATGCTGTTTGTCGCCCGGGTTGATGCGCTCGGGGCTGTAACCCGCGTAGAAGTCTTCATTGAACCGCAGGCCGGACACGCTCTCCAGAACGGGTACGCAGACTTCCTCGGTGGCACCCGGGTAGACCGTGGATTCGTAGATGACGATGTCACCGCGCTTGAGCACGCGACCGATCGTTTCGCTGGCACGAATCAGCGGGGTGAGATCGGGCTGTTTGTATTGGTCGATGGGGGTCGGCACCGTCACGATGAACACGTTGGCCTCCGCCAGTGCCTCGGCGTCGTGGGAGTAGCGCAGATGCTCGGCAGCGGCGAGGTCCTCGCCTTCCACTTCCAGCGTGTGGTCATGGCCGGACTTGAGCTCGTCAATGCGGCGCTTGTTGATGTCGAAGCCCAGCACGGGCCGCTTCTTGCCGAACTCCACCGCCAATGGGAGGCCTACGTAGCCGAGACCGACCACCGCAAGTTTCACGTCTTCGATTCGCAACATTTTTCTCCCTATGCGTCATCTAAAAGAGCCGCCTCACTGGAGCGCGGCAGCGCAGCCGAAGCTGCATCAATGTTTGCCGGAGTGGCGGCGGTGATAGTCGCGACCCAGCGACGGTAAAAGCAGCCAGGATGGCCGACGCCAGGACACCAGGCGCGAATAGAGCCAGATGTAGACCCAGCAGAACACGGCTATGCTGCCACAAAGAATCCAGGTGTTGTCCCACCAAATGGTTGCCGGCACAAGGCCGATCAGGGCCAGTACCCACAGATAGGGCGAGGTCATGGCGTTGCACAGGGCGGGCACCGCATGGCGCCGGTCGCGACTGAAGGTGACGCGCACCAGCCGCCTGAACACCAGCTGGTGCAGGTGCAGGGCATCGGGCTGATCGACCGGCACGCCGCGCTTGAAGCGCCGGCGCCAGATGGAGAACATGGTCTCGAAGACGGGGTAGAACAGGACGGCCAGCGCGTAGAACGGCGATACGCTCGGGTTGCGCACCACCAGCTGAACGGCCAGTTCGGCCAGCATGAAGCCCAGGAAGTAGGCCCCGCCGTCGCCCAGGAAGACCCGCCCGAAGGGGAAATTCCAGACCAGAAATCCCAGCGTGGCCGACGCCAGCGCCGCAGCAATGAGAAAAATGGGAATATCCTGGACCTGCAGCGCCACCAGCGACAGCGACAGCGCCATCAGGGTGGCGATCATGCCCGCCAGCCCGTTCATGCCATCGACAATATTCAACGCATGCGTGCATCCGCCCACCGCCACCATGGTGAACACCAGGGACACCGGCCAGTAGGACAGTACCCAGTCCGCCCATTCGATGCCCACCCGTGACACACCGCCCAGGAGCCACCAGGCGATGGCAGCGGAAATGAAAGCCGCCAGCAACCGCTTGCCCGACCCGACGTCCTTGGTGATGTCTTCCAGCAGCCCGGCGACGAACACCGGCATGGCCGCAATGAACAGCACGGGCCACAGCCAGGTGAGTGTCATGTTGCTGGGACCCAGCACCAGCAGCCCGGCAAGACTTCCGGCCACCACCGCCAGCCCTCCGACACGCGGGGCAGCCCGTGCATGCATGGCCTGAGGCTTCTTGAGGTCGGTATCCCCCGTGAAGACACCATGCCAACGCTCCGAGGCCACAATGAGGCCCCCGACCATGAAGGCCACGACACAGATGGTGAGCCAAGTTAGCGAACCCCAGAATTGAGGCGAAGTCACAGAATCCCCGTTCAGTTCAGAGAAAAGATGAGCATGGAAAACGCTGAACGAGTCCCCTTGCCCGCAAGACGCATGCCCGGTGCATGGTGACTGGTTCAGCGCGGTCCTATTATCGGATGTTTTTGTAACCGATACGCGGTGCGCCACGAAACAAATGCAACAAAAATATAGCGCGAATGCGGCCCTTTCATGATCGGCTTTTTGGGGGACGCCTGCATCAGCGCCAATGGAATGAGGAGCACGTGGACCACCGGACCGCCATCACAGTCTACCCGCACGTTTGCGGGCAAAAAAAAACCCGAGATCAAAAGATCTCGGGCAAAATCCACCAAAGGAGGAGGGTGGAGGAGACAACCTTGGCATGTCGGGCTACGAGAGCATTTCTGCTCGAGACCGCGTGATCAGAAAACCAATCACGTTTCGACATCCGATAACTGAAGTTTATCGCAGCCATTTGTGCATTGCAAGAACTTTTTTGCTGCACTGCCACATAATTTTGTTACTGAGCGTAACCTTAGCGGCGTTCCGGCATAAAGAGCAAGTGCTGCAACTAGCGATAACCCTTAGTTAGGTGAATATTAACACCCTCCTAGGGAAAACGCTAGTGCTTTTTTTCAAATCCGATAGGCGGTGGTCGTCATGACCTTCGACATCAGCCGCATGGCGAGCTTGACCGGGCCGGGAAGTGGTGCGGCGCCGTGGCGTTCGGCCGTGGTGCGATGCTGGATCTCGTCGTCGCGCATCTGCTCGACGATGCGCCGGGAACGTGCGTCCTGAGGCGGCAGCTGCTCCAGGTGGTCGTCCAGATGCTGTTCGACCTGGCGCTCGGTTTCGGCCATGAACCCCAGGTTGTACGGGATGCCAGCCCGGCTGGCGACGGCGCCGAGTGAAAACGACCCGAGATACCACAAGGGGTTCAGCAAACTGGGGCGGCTGTTGAGTTCCTGCAGTCGCTCGTTGCACCAGACCAGGTGATCGACCTCTTCGTCGGCCGCCTTGTACAACACCTGACGAATTGCTGCATCGCGACAAAAAAGGGCCTGGCCTCGGTACAGGGCTTGGGCACAGATCTCACCCACGTGGTTCACGCGCATCAGGCCCGCCGAGTGCCGCTGCTCGGCCGGCGAGAGGTTTTCTTCGGCCGCGTTCAAGGGTTTGGGACCGGCGGGATTCGGGCGACCGGCCTGAGCAGAGCCATCGAGCACCTGCAGCGCCTTGCCGACTTCCGCCAGGATATCCTCGAGCGGGTTGCTGCGGCGGACGAAGCCGGAGTGACGGTAATTGCTGCTGTGTTCGATCATTTTTCCACCTTGAAGTTGATTCTCGGACATCCTATTTTCCCATACCCGCGCGGACGCGCCCCCGAAGCAGGTTGACGTATTATCATTACCCTTTCCCTTCTTCATCCTGACAGGAATCAAGTTATGCAATGCACCATCGACTGGGGTGGCCCGGAAGGCATGCTCTTCGTGGCACGCACCGGCAGCGGTCATGTGACGGCCATGGACGGCGCCCCCGAAGGCGGTGGCAACAACCTTGCCCCGCGCCCGATGGAGATGATGCTGGCCGGGGCCGGCGGCTGCGCGGCTTACGATGTGGTGCTGATCCTGCGCCGCGGGCGTCACGAGATCACCGGTTGCCAGGTCCAGCTCGAAGCCGACCGCGCAGAAACCGACCCGAAAGTGTTCACCCGCATCCATTTCACCTTCACCGTGAAGGGCAGGAATCTGCCGCCTGCCGCGGTGGAACGTGCCGTGAAGCTCTCGCACGAGAAGTACTGCTCCGCATCGGCCATGTTGGGCCGTACTGCCGAGATCACGCACTCCATCCACATTGTTGAAGCCTGATGGTCATCGCCGGATCCAGCATGCAACAGTATGAAGACCTGATGCGCCATGTGTACGAACATGGCGACCACAAAAGCGACCGGACGGGCACCGGAACCCGCTCGGTATTCGGCTACCAGATGCGCTTTGACCTGAGCCAGGGCTTTCCGCTGGTCACCACCAAGAAGTTGCACCTGCGCTCCATCATCATCGAACTGCTGTGGTTCCTGCGTGGCGATTCCAATGTGAAGTGGCTGCAGGAACGCGGGGTCAGCATCTGGGACGAATGGGCCGATGAGAATGGCGACCTGGGCCCGGTGTATGGGGTACAGTGGCGCTCCTGGCCCACTCCCGATGGTCGCCACATCGACCAGATCGCTCAGGTGCTGGAACAAATTCGCCAGAACCCGGATTCCCGCCGCCTGCTTGTCTCGGCCTGGAATGTGGGCGAGCTGCAGAACATGGCGCTGCCTCCCTGCCATGCGCTGTTCCAGTTCTACGTGGCCAACGGCAAGCTGTCCTGCCAGCTATATCAACGCAGCGCGGACATCTTTCTCGGGGTGCCCTTCAACATCGCCAGCTACGCCCTGCTCACCCATATGGTGGCCCAGCAATGCGACCTCGATGTGGGCGATTTCATCTGGACCGGCGGCGACTGCCACCTTTACAACAACCACCTCGAGCAGGTGGAACTGCAATTGTCACGGCAGCCCTATCCCTACCCGCGTCTGAACATCAAACGACGGCCCGCCAGCCTGTTCGAATACGAGTTCGAGGATTTCGAAATTCTCGATTATCAGCATCACCCCCACATCAAGGCCCCGGTCGCAGTCTGACCGCGAGCCTCCCCAACGCGTAAGGAACCCCTTCCCCCATGGCAGGTCCCTTGAAACAGATCGTCGTCGCGTATGCGCGCAACCGTGTCATCGGACGCGACAACGACCTCCCCTGGCGCCTCCCGGGCGATCTCGCCCATTTCAAGCGCACCACGCTGGGCTGCCCGATCATCATGGGCCGTAAAACCTGGGAATCGCTGGGCCGCCCCCTGCCTGGCCGCCTGAACGTGGTGGTCAGTCGCAACGCCCATTACCAGGCCCCGGGCGCCACCGTCTGCGGTTCACTGAACGAAGCATTGGCCACCTGCGGCGATGCGCCTCGCGTCTGCATCATTGGCGGCGAACAGCTGTTTCGCGAGGCGCTGAACTCGGTGGATGAAATCATCGCCACCGAAATCCGGGCCGACATCGAAGGCGACACCTTTTTCCCCAAGCTGGCTCCAGCGGAATGGGAAGAAGTGGAACGGCAGCCCCAGCCCGAGGAGAACGGCCTGCAGTACGACTTCGTGACCCTGCGCCGCAAGGCGGAAACCGCCCGGCCCTGACGGGCGCGGGCTCGCAAGGCGCATCAGGCGTCCGCAGACTCCATGTAGGCTTCCATGGGCGGGCAGCTGCACACGAGGTTGCGATCCCCCCATGCATTGTCGACCCGCGCCACTGGCGGCCAGTACTTGCCGGCACGCAGGCTGGCCACCGGGTAAGCGGCCTCTGCACGGCTGTAATCATGGTGCCAGTTTTCAACCAGCAGCATCTGAGCCGTGTGCGGCGCATTGCGCAGCACGTTGTCTTCGGCATCTTTCTCGCCGCGTTCGATCGCCGCGATCTCCTTGCGAATGGCAATCATGGCGTCGCAGAAACGGTCGAGTTCCTCGAGGCTTTCCGATTCGGTGGGCTCCACCATCAGTGTGCCCGGCACCGGGAAGCTCATGGTCGGAGCGTGGAAACCGTAATCGACCAGGCGTTTGGCGATGTCCTCGTTGCTGATGCCACAGGCATCCTTGATCGGACGGATGTCAAGAATGCACTCGTGTGCCACATAGCCCTTGGGCCCCGCGTACAGCACGGGGTAGTGGTCACGCAGACGCGCGGCAATGTAGTTGGCACTGAGAATGGCATTCTCGGACGCCGCCTTGAGCCCCTGGGCACCCATCATGATGATGTACATGTAAGAGATGGGCAGGATGCTGGCCGAACCGAAGGGGGCTGCCGACACCGGGCCAACCGGAGCGTTTTCCGGGAGCTTGCCGTCGGCACCGACCACGCCAGGCAGATAGGGCGCCAGGTGAGCGCGCACCGCGACCGGCCCGACACCCGGACCGCCGCCGCCATGGGGGATGCAGAAGGTCTTGTGCAGGTTCAGGTGAGAGACGTCCGAGCCGAACTTGCCCGGGCGGGCGAGCCCGACCATGGCATTCATGTTCGCGCCGTCCAGGTAGACCTGACCGCCGGCGGCGTGGACGCGCTCGCAGATATCGGTGATGGCCAGTTCGAACACGCCGTGCGTGGACGGGTAGGTGATCATCAGGGCCGCCAGACGGTCGCCCACCTCGTCGATGCGACGTTGCAGATCGTTGACATCCACATTGCCGTTTTCGTCGGAAGCCACCACCACGACGTCCATGCCGGCCATGTGCGCCGAGGCAGGGTTGGTGCCATGGGCAGACGCCGGAATCAGGCAGACATTGCGCTGGTGCTGGCCCTGCGCCCGATGATAGGCACGGATGGCCAGCAGGCCGGCGTACTCGCCCTGGGCGCCGGAGTTCGGCTGCAGGCTGACGGCGTCGTAGCCGGTGATGGCGCACAGGGCGGAAGAGAGTTCCTCGACCAGCTGCTGATAGCCCTGGGCCTGATCGGCCGGTGCAAAGGGGTGAATCTGGGCGAATTCCGGCCAGGTGATGGGAATCATCTCGGCCGTGGCATTCAGCTTCATCGTGCAGGAGCCCAGCGGAATCATGGTGCGATCCAGCGCAAGGTCCTTGTCGGCCAGCGAACGCAGGTAACGCAGCATGTCCGTTTCGGAACGGATGCGCGAGAACACGGGGTGCGCCAGCGGGACCCCTTCGCGCAGCAAGGCTGGCGGCAGGCCATTGCCCTGATGGCTCTGCAGGGTCTCTGCGGCGACGGCCGGCTTGCCGGTGCCGCGCGCGAAAACGGCGACCAGGGCGTGAACGTCATCCAGCGTGACGGTTTCGTCCAGCGAGACGGCGAGCGTGGCGTCATCGACCACACGCAGGTTGATGCGCGCCTCGCGTGCTGCCTCGAGAATGGACGAGGTGTGGCTGCCGGTTTCAACACATAGCGTATCGAAGTAGCTGCGGTTGCGCGTGTTCAGCCCCAGACCGGCCAGTGCGGCATGAAGCCGGCCGGTGTGCTCGGCGACGCGGCGGGCAATGCGCTGCAGCCCTTGCGGGCCGTGCCACACGGCATACATTGCGGCCATCACGGCCAGCAACACCTGCGCCGTGCAGATATTGGACGTCGCCTTCTCACGACGGATGTGCTGTTCGCGCGTCTGCAATGCCAGCCGCAACGCCGGTGCACCTTGCGCGTCCTTGGACACGCCCACCAGGCGGCCGGGCAGGTTCCGCTTGAATGCATCACGGCAGGCCATGAAGCCGGCATGCGGGCCGCCGAAGCCCAGCGGAACACCAAAGCGCTGAGCAGAACCGATGGCGATGTCGGCTCCCCACTGCCCGGGCGGCGTGAGCACGGCCAGGGCGAGCAGGTCAGTGGCCACTGCCACCAGGGCGCCTTGGGCATGGGCCGCCTCGACCAGCGCGCGGTAGTCTTCGACCGAGCCCAGCGTCTGCGGATACTGCACCAGCACGCCGAAACATTCCGGTAGCCCCGCAGCCTCGTCGGCGATGACCAGCTCGATGCCCAGCGGTTCGGCCCGGGTGCGCAGCACTTCCAGGGTTTGCGGATGGCAATGTTCCGAGACGAAGAACACATTCGATTTCGAACGTGAACCGCGCCGGCAGAGGGTCATGGCTTCTGCGGCCGCCGTGCCTTCGTCCAGCAGTGAGGCGTTGGCGATGTCCAGGCCGGTGAGATCGGCCACCATGGTCTGGAAATTCAGCAACGCTTCCAGGCGGCCCTGGGAAATCTCGGGCTGGTACGGGGTGTACGCGGTATACCAGGCCGGGTTCTCGAGAATGTTGCGCAGGACCACATGGGGCACGTGCGTGCCGTAGTAGCCCTGACCAATGTAGCTGCGGAAAATCTCGTTGCGCTCGGCGATGCCTTTGAGTCGCGCCAGCGCGGCGGTCTCGGACCACGGGCCGGGCACCTCCAGGGGCGACTCGTCGAGAATGCTGGCGGGCACGATGTCGCGAATCAGCTCGGTCAGCGAAGACGCGCCGATGGTTTTCAACATGCGCGCCTGATCTTCCTGCGTGGGGCCGATGTGACGGCCCTGGAATTCGGTGTTGGGATCGAGTTCGGAATACATGGCTTAGAGCGAGGCCTCGTAGCCGGCGGCGTCGAGGAGGTTGTCCAGATCGGCGGGGTTGGCAGGCTTGATCTTGAAGATCCAGGTGTCATAGGCGGCCTGGTTGATCAGATCGGGTTGATCGTTGAGCGCTTCATTGAACTCGACGACCTCGCCCGCCACCGGTGCGTAGATGTCGGACGCCGCCTTCACGGATTCCACCACACCGGCCACTTCGCCGGCTTCCAGCGTGGCGCCCACGTTGACGTCACCCACATAGACGAGATCGCCCAGCTGTTCCTGCGCGTTGTCGGTGATGCCCACCACGACCACGTCGTCATCCAGACGCGCCCATTCGTGGGAAGCCGCATATTTACGATCGGTAGGAAGACTCATGTCACACCCCTTGAGAGAATTTTCAAAAATGTCTGTTGCGTTGCACGGATTGCCGGCCATCCAGCCGGCCGGCCAACCCAAATCGGTTGAAGATCAAATCTGGACCAGAACCTTGCCCTGGCGCACGAACGGCATGGGGACGACGTCGGCCGCCGCCCACTTGCCGCGGATCTCGACTTCGGCCGATTCTCCGGCCTGAACGCCCACGGGCACACGTGCCATAGCGATCGACACCCCCACGGTGGGCGACATGGTGCCGCTGGTGACCACGCCTTCGCCCTTCGTCGTGCGGACCTTCATCCCCGTACGCATGACGCCGCGCTCACGCAGGCGCAGGCCGACCATGGCTTCCGTAGGCGTGACGCCTTCCAGCGCCTCACGTCCGATGAAGGTACGGCCCGGATCCTTAAACGACACCGTCCAGGCCAGCCCGGCCACGAGCGGGCTGACATCCTGGTTCATCTCGTTGCCGTAGAGGTTCATGCCGGCTTCCAGGCGCAGGGTGTCGCGTGCCCCCAGACCGCAGGGCCGGACACCGGCGGCAAGCAGGTCGCTCCAGAGGCCTTCGATGTCGGCAGACGGGACCACGATCTCGAAACCGTCTTCACCCGTGTAGCCGGTTCGCGCCACCATGACGTCGCCGCCCAGCACGGCTGCGGTGAAGGGCGACAGGGACTCCGTTTCGGCGCGCCACTGGGGACGCACTTCCCAGACTTTTTCACGGGCTTGCGGGCCCTGAACGGCCAGCATGGCGAGATCGCGGCGGGCCTTGACCGTGACATCCACGCCTTCGCGGCTGGCGACGGCGTGAATCCATTCCAGGTCAGTGTCTGCGGTACCTGCGTTGACCACCAATCGCCAGGATTCGGAGCTGAAGAAATACACGATGAGATCATCGATGACCCCGCCGCGCTCGTTGAGCATGCAGGAATACAGTGCCTTGCCGGGAACGCTCAGGCGATCGACATCATTGGCCAGCAGACGGCGCAGGAAGGTCCTGGACTGCTCACCTTGAATATCGACGTTCAGCATGTGCGAGACGTCGAACATGCCGGCCGCCTGCCGCACCGCGTGGTGCTCCTCGATCTGCGAGCCATAGGCGACAGGCATGTTCCAGCCCCCGAAATCGACCAGACGTGCGCCGGCGGCCAGGTGGGCGTTGTACAGAGGGGTGTGCTTGAGGTCTGCGGACATGGACGAATACTCCGGATAACAGGCTTTGTAGAAACGGAACGGCCCAGCCGTAAACCGGCCAAACCGCCCTTCTGTCCTTTTGCCTGAGAGTTGACCCGCGAGATGCGGATGTTCACCTTCGGCGCCCGCTGACGCGGCGCACAGCCGCAAGCGAGTCTCTCCAGAGTGCCGCCTTGCCCGCGAACTGGCGGGGCAATGCAGAAGTGGTACGGGGTACCTGAGCGATTATGGGCGTTTGCGCCTTCGGTGGCCGCGTGTTGCGGCACTCTCCCACTCTCTGCAATGACAGCAAGGCAGAAGAATAACCGATCGCCGAGGCAGCGTACAGTTCAGCTTGCCAGGGCACGTCCGCAAGCCACGGCAGACGACCAGGCCCACTGGAAGTTGTAGCCTCCCAGCCACCCGGTGACATCCACGGCCTCACCAATGAAGTAAAGGCCCGGCACTTTGCGCGATTGCATGCTGCGCTGATCCAGTTCATCGGTATCGACGCCGCCGCGCATGACCTCCGCCTTGCGGTAGCCGGCAGTACCGGCAGGGGTCAGACGCCAGTGGTGAATCTGTTGCGCGAGTTCCTGCAGGCGCCGGTCCGGAACCTCTGCCAGACGCATCTGGGCCAGATCTCCGCCCGCATGCGCCAGCCATTGTTCCGCCAGCCTGCGCGGCCAGAGTTTCGACAGCACGCTCAGCAGCTGTTGACGATTGCCCGGCTTGGCAGCCAGGAGCTCGGCGGCCAGATCCTGCCCGGGTGCCAGATCGATCTCGACCGCCTCTCCCGGGTTCCAGAAGGTGGAGATTTGCAGAATGGCCGGGCCCGACAGGCCTCGGTGCGTGAAAAGCAGATCTTCCAGAAAGGAGATGGAATCGGTGCTGCCCTTGCGCTTGCCCTTTCCCTTGTTGCGACCGGAAGCCGCCTGCCCCGGATCGAAGTTCCGTGACTGGCCCGGTGCCCCGTGGGGCGCCGAACCGGGCAGATTGCGCAGCACGACCTCCAGCGCCACCCCACTCAACTCGGCAAACGGCGCCCACTGGGCAGCATCGAACACCAGGGGCACCAGCGCGGGCCGGGGCTCGACCACCTTGAGCCCGAATTGACGCGCGATGCGCAGCGCAAAATCCGTGGCGCCCAGTTGCGGAATGGCCATCCCGCCGGTCGCCAGGACCAGCCTCGACGCTTCAATGCCCCCCAGCGAGGTCTGCAGCCGGAAGGCACCTTCCACGTGTTCCACCGACTCCACCCGACAGGGCATGCGCCAGGCCACGCCGGCATCGTCGCATTCGGCCCGCAGCATGTCGATGATGCGTTCCGACGAATCGTCACAGAACAGCTGGCCACGATGTTTCTCGTGCCAGGCGATGCCGTGCCGCTCCACGAGTTCGAGAAAGTCGCGCGGCCCGTAAGCTGACAGGGCCGCACGGCAGAAATGAGGGTTGCGCGAAACGAACTGCGCGGGCGTGGCCCCCAGGTTCGTGAAGTTACAGCGCCCGCCGCCCGAAATGCGGATTTTCTCGGCCAGCCGGGTGGCATGATCGATGAGCACCACGCGCTGGCCGCGCTGGCCCGCCACGGCGGCCGCCATCATGCCGGCTGCGCCGGCACCGATGATGGCAACGTCGAATTGGCCGCGCGCGCTCACGCGATGGCGTCTTCTTTGATGCAGTCCACGTAATAGCGCTGCTTGCCATCCTCGCCGATTTCCGTTCCCAGGCCGTGAACATAGGTTTCAAAGCCGGGGAAACGTGCGTTGAATTCGCGGGCGAACTGCAGGTAGTTCACGATGCGCTGGTTGAATCGCTCGCCCGGAATCAGCAGGGGAATGCCCGGCGGATAGGGCGTCAGCAGCACACCCGTGACGCGGCCCTCCAGTTCGTCGATGGACACGCGCTCGGAATCGCGGTGCGCCATCTTGGCGTAGGCGTCCGATGGCTTCATGGCGGGCACCATGTCGCTCAGGTAAACCTCCGTCGTGAGGCGAGCCAGGTCGTACTTCTTGTAGGCCTGGTGGATTTCCTGGCAGAGGTCGCGCAAGCCCATGCGTTCGTAAACCGGATACTGCTTGCAGAAATCCGGCAGGATGCGCCACATGGGCTGGTTGCGGTCGTAATCGTCCTTGAACTGCTGAAGCGCGGTCAGCAGCGTGTTCCAGCGGCCCTTCGTGATGCCGATGGTGAACAGGATGAAGAAGGAGTACAGGCCGGTCTTCTCGATCACCACGCCGTGCTCCGCCAGGAAGCGCGACACCAGCGCCGCGGGAATCCCGGTGTCGGCAAAAGTGCCGGAAATATCCAGGCCCGGAGTCACGATGGTGGCCTTGATCGGGTCCAGCATGTTGAAGCCTTCGGCCAGATCGCCGAACCCGTGCCATTCGTCGCCCGAGACCAGCAGCCAGTCTTCCCGGTGACCGATGTCCTCGGCCGGCAGGCGGTTGGGGCCCCAGACCTTAAACCACCAGTCGTTGCGACCGTATTCGGATTCCACCTTGCGCATGGCGCGACGGAAATCCATGGCTTCCGCAATGCTCTCTTCCACCAGCGCCGTGCCGCCCGGCGGCTCCATCATGGCTGCGGCCACGTCACAGGACGCAATGATGGCGTACTGTGGCGAGGTCGACGTGTGCATCAGGTAGGCTTCGTTGAAGACGTTGCGATCCAGCTTGCGCGTCTCGGAATCCTGCACCGTGATCTGCGAGGCCTGGGACAGCCCGGCCAGCAGCTTGTGCGTGGAGTGCGTGGCAAAGACCATGGCCTCCTTGCTGCGCGGGCGACCTTCGCCAATGGCGTGCATGTCCTTGTAGAACTCGTGGAAGGCCGCGTGCGGCAGCCAGGCCTCGTCGAAGTGCAGCGTGTCGACGTAACTGCCCAGCCGCTCCTTGATCATTTCCACGTTGTAGATCACCCCGTCGTAGGTGCTCTGCGTCAGTGTCAGGATACGGGGACGCTTGTTCCGGGCCCGGCTCGCAAAGGGATTGGAATCGATCTTGCGCTGGATGTTCTCGGGCTCGAATTCCTCCAGGGGAATGGGGCCGATGATGCCCAGGTGGTTGCGGGTGGGCCGCAGGAAGACCGGAATCGCCCCCGTCATGGTGATGGCGTGCAGAATCGACTTGTGGCAGTTGCGGTCGACCACGACCACGTCATCGTTGGCCACGTTGGCATGCCAGACGATCTTGTTGGACGTCGAGGTGCCGTTGGTCACGAAAAA
>JAJUFT010000001.1 GCA_029263615.1 Alcaligenaceae bacterium
GCCGTCATCATCGCGCTGGCATGTCGCAATCTGCCCAAAGCGCAACGTCTTCAGGGCATTCTCTGGGGTACCGCAGGCGCCATTTTCCTGCGCGTGATTCTCATCGCCTTCGCGCTGGTTCTGCTCGACATTCCCTTCCTCAAGGTCGTGGGCGGTGCGCTGCTGCTGTGGATCGGCGTCAAACTGCTGCTGCCTGAAGAAGATGAACATGGCAATGTGAGTGGCGGCACGTCCGTCTGGAGTGCGGTCAAGACCATTCTGATTGCCGACTTGGTGATGAGCCTGGATAACGTCATCGCGATTGCCGGCGCCGCACAGAACACACATGCCGATCATCAGATCTATTATGTGATCTTCGGTCTGGTCGTGAGTGTGCCCATCATCATCTGGGGCAGCACTCTGGTTCTGAAGCTGATCGACCGCTTCCCGCTGGTGGTCACCTTTGGTGCCGCGCTGCTGGGCTGGATTGCGGGCGGCATGCTGGTCACCGACGTCTTTGTGGTGGATCAGATCGGTGAAGTCAGCCAGACGGTCAAGATTGCTGCCGAAGTGGTGGGTGCCATCTTTGTGGTGGGCCTGGGCAAATGGCTGGCATCGCGTCGCGCTGCCAATCGAGGTGAGCTGAATGAGTCTGTTTAAGTCATCTTCGGATCCCGACAAGCCTGATTCGGGGCTGTCACTGCTGGGTGGGCTGGGCATCCTGGCCCTCATCGGCATCGCCCTGTATCTGCTGTTTCGCTGGCTGGCGGGGTGAACATGTCCGCTCCATCCAGGTTGGTGATCGCCACGCGTGCGAGCCGGCTCGCCCTGTGGCAGGCCGAGCACGTGCAAGCACGTCTGCAGGCGCTTTACCCTCAGTGTGAAGTCAGCCTGCTGAAGATGACGACCCGAGGCGATCAGATCCTCGACCGCACACTCTCCAAAGTGGGCGGCAAGGGTCTGTTCGTCAAGGAACTGGAAACGGCCCTGCTTGACGGCAGGGCCGACCTGGCGGTGCATTCGTTGAAGGATGTCCCGGTCGATCTGACCAGCCCCTTCAGCCTGCCCGTCATCATGGAGCGCGACGACCCGCGGGATGCCTTCGTCTCGCCTCGCTACGGGGCGCTGGACGAATTGCCGGAGGGCGCCGTGGTCGGCACCTCCAGCCTGCGGCGCGAATCGCAGATCCGGGCGCAATACCCGCACCTTGTGGTCAAGCCGCTGCGCGGCAACCTCGACACCCGTCTGGGCAAGCTCGACAAGGGGGAGTACGACGCCATCATCCTCGCCGCAGCAGGCCTGCGCAGGCTGGGGCTCTCGTCCCGAATCAAGTCTCTTCTCGACCCCGAAATCAGTCTGCCGGCGGCCGGGCAGGGCGCACTGGGGATCGAAATTCTCGAGTCGCGCAACGAGCTGGCGGCTTGGCTGGCGCCTTTGAGCTGTCCTCAGACCACTGCCTGCGCGCTCGCTGAAAGAGCCGTTTCGCGTGTGCTGGGCGGTTCCTGCCAGGTGCCGCTAGCCGCCTATGCTCGCGCGGAGGGGGACACGCTGCACCTCAAAGCGCTGGTCGCCGAGCCCGACGGCACGCTCATCATTCGCAGCGAGGCCTCCGGTCGCGCGGACGACGCCGAGCAACTCGGCGAATCGGCCGCCCGCACGCTGCTTTCGCAAGGGGCTGAGGCCATTCTGGCGCGCTTGCTGCCCCCATCGGCCTGAGTCCGGGCGCGCCGAGGGGCGGCATGTCACCCTTCCAGGTCTTCCTGACTCGCCCGGCCGGCCGAAACGGCGCGGTACCGGGCCGTTTGCGTGCCGCAGCCTTCGACGTGCATGAGTTGCCGGCGCTGGAACTGCGTCCCGTTCCGGTCATCGCCTTCCCCGACCCCTCTGAATTCGACCTCATCGTTTTTGTCAGCCGCTATGCGGTTCAGCGCTTCTTCGCGGAGTGGCGTACACGCTCCCCCGAGGCGGCCTGGCCGGTCACGGCGCTGGCCGGCGCAGTCGGCGCCAGCACCGCCAGTGCGCTCCGAGCAGAAGGCGTGCCCGTCACCCGGCTGGTGCATCCGCCGGCCGATGTACCGGCGCAGGATTCCGAAGCCCTGGTTCAGCTGCTGGACGCGCGAGGCCATGTCCCGCGGCGCGTGCTGATTGCCAGGGGGACAGAGGGCAGGGCATGGCTGTCCGAAACCCTGGCAGCGCGGGGTGCCGTCGTCCGGCTGTTGCCCCTTTACGAACGAGTCCCTGCACCGTGGTCCGCCACTGCCATGGCTGCCGTGGAACATGCCTTGCAATCGCATGCCGCCGAGTGCGTCTTTCTTCTGACCAGCAGCGAGGGGGTGCGTGCCCTGGCCGCACGGCTGAGGGAAAAGGGACTACTTCAAAATTGGTCAAGGTGCGCGTTTGTCATCATCCACGAACGCATTGGGGCGACGCTACAATCGGAACTTGCGCCCCTGTGCACCCACGAGGTCACGCGTCTGGCGCTTTGCACGCCCGATGATGATGCCATTGTCGAAGCGATTCATGCCGTGGCAAGGCCAACGGCGGAACCATAGGTTTACAATCCGGCCATGACTGACAAGAAAACCGATACCTCGCAAGACGACCGTGCACGCGCTCAGACGCCCGTCCTCACGACGCCGGCGAGCAAGAGAGTTCCGCCCAACGAGGCAACGGCAAGTGGCAGCGGCAAGCGGGGAGCCGCGTCGCGCTCCTTTCTGGCCCCTGCTGCCCTGGTCCTTGCCCTGGTCGCCGCCGGCCTGTCCGTCGTGGTCTGGCAGCAGCATCAACAGACCCGGGAAGTTCAGGCCCAACTGTTATCGCGTCTATCGGGTCAGGAGTCGCACACCGGGCAGGCCACGAGTCAGATTCAGGCGCTGAGTGAGCAAGTCGAACATCAGGGCAGGGCCCTGTCCGCCTTGCAGGCGCAATTAGGCGAAGCCACGTCGGTCATCCGCGACCTTGACGAAGCTTTGCGCATCATGACCGATCGTGGCTCGGAACTGGTGCTGCTCAATGACATCGACCACCTCGTGACCATTGCCCAGCAACAGTTGCAACTGGGCGGAAACGTGCGCAATGCCATCGTCGCGCTGGAATCGGCGCAGGCACAGCTTGCGCGGGCCAATCGTCCCTCTCTGGCCATGTTGATGCAGACCCTCAATGGGGATCTCGATCGCCTGCGTGCCGCCTCCACCATCGATATCGCCGCCTTCTCGAGCCAGCTGGAAGAACTTGCCCTGCTGGTGACCGAGGCGCCCCTCATCATGCCGGATGCCTCCGCGCTTCAAACCGAGGCCGAGCCCGACGCACCGCATACCCTGCGTGAGCAACCCGCGCCGACCACACCGCCGGCCACCGACGCAGAGGCACAGTGGTGGGAGCGCGCCCTGGAAAGCACCCGCCAGTGGTCGAGCAGTGCATGGAATTCCCTGCGTGAAGATCTGGGGCAGTTCATCGAGGTCCGCCGGGTTGACGACGCCGCGGCTCTGCTCATGTCTCCGGATCAGGCCCAGCGCTTCCGCGACAATCTCCGCACGCGCATCATGACGGCGCAGCTCGCGCTCATGATGCGTCAGCCGGAAGTCTGGAGGACCGAGACCGAAGCGGTCGTGAAGGCCATCGAGACCCGTTTCGACGAATCCTCCCCCCTGACGCGCAAGGCCTTGCGCGTGGCACGCAGCATGGCCGACACCCCGATTGACGCCCGCTTGCCCTCGGTGGACAACACCTTGCACGCACTGGCTGCCCTGCGTGAAGAGCAGAATGGTCTGCTGGAATCGACCCCTCCCGAAGGCGCGTCTTCTGGTGCGGACGCGGCCAACGAATCCGTCAGCCCGGAGGCCGGTCCCGACGGCGGCGAACCGGAAAGCGCAACGCCCGAGGGCGACGTGTCGGCGGCCGACAAGCCGGCCACCGAACTGGTGGAGAGCTGATCCATGCGTACCTGGTTCTGGACCATCGCCGTCTTTGCGGCCGCCGTTGCGCTCGCCCTGGTCCTGCGCGAGCACAGCGGCAATGTAGTGATCGTGGCGCAGCCGTGGCGGGTCGAGCTCTCGCTCACGCTGGCTGTCCTGCTCCTGGTCGCTTCCTTCGCCCTGCTGTATTTCCTGTTGCGTGTGCTGTCCTGGGTGGGCGAGCGACCGGAACGGTTCCGCAGCTGGCGCAGCCGGCGCTCCGTCCGGCGCGATCAGGAAGCGCTCGAAAGCGGATGGATCAATGTACTTGAGGGGCGCTTCGTCAATGCCGACAAGGATTTCTCCCGTGTGGTGAACCGCACGCGATCCGACAAGCGCAAGGTGCTTGCGGCGCTCGCCTCGGCCAGTGCCAATCACCAGCTGGGGGAGTACGCCCAGCGCGATCAAGCCCTTGCCCTGGCCAAACAGGCCGCTGGCGACGACCTGCGTCTGCGTGAGGCCTGGGCTATCGTGGCTGCCGAAATGTACCTCGACCAGAATCGCCCGCAGGATGCGCTGGCTCTTCTTCAGCCGTTGCAGGACGCCAGTTCGCGTTACCTGCATGCCACGCGGTTGCTGTTGCGTGCACATCGGCAGCTGGGCAACTATGACCGGGTTTACGAGCTGACGCGTCTGCTGTTGCGCCGAGGGGTGCTGGAAAAGGATGAAGCCCGGAAGCTCATCGAGATGTCCGCCGCCGCCCGCCTGCGCAGTGCGGGTGCCCAGGGCTTCAAGGCCGTGTGGGGTGACCTCAAGGCTGAGGAGCGCACCCTGCCGGACGTTGCGCTGGCCGCTGCCCAGGTCCTGGCTGCAGACGGTCAGCACGAGGAAGTCTCCAGGATTCTGGAAACCGCGATTGCGGCGGAACCGGAACCCCGCCTGCTGAGCGCTTATTCGCAGTGCCCCCCGCAACTCGTGTCCCGTCGCCTGGCCAAGGCGGAAGAGTGGTTGAAGAAACACCCCGACAACGCCCCCTTGCTGGCCGCCATGGGCAATCTTTGCCTGACCGGTCAGTTGTGGGGGCCCGGCGAGCTCTACCTCAAGCGCAGCATGGCGTTGCGCAGCGACATGCGCATCCACGCCTTGCTGGGCAATCTGTACGATCGGCTTGGCCGGCGGGACGAAGCCATGAAGCACTGGCGTCTGGCAAGCAGTGTGGTGGGCAGCCTGCCCGTGCTGGCGCGCAGCCGCCACCTGCCCGCAGCGGACATGCGCGACGACCCCACCCTCATCGATGTGGAGATTCCGCCCGAACCGACCGAGACCGCACCCGCCATCCAGGCTCCGGTGGCTGCCAGCGCCGCCGACTACGTGCCGGAGGAATCCGAAGCGCCTGCCCCCGAGCAGCCTGCAGCGCCTCCCTCAAACGAAGTAAAATCTTCCGGTTCACCCCATGAGGAACTGGATGAGTACTTCGACAGTGCGCCCATTCCCGGAGTGGATGTCAGCCAGACTTCCGACGGCCCCCGAGGAAAGCGTTGAGGCAAGTCCTTCAGACGCCACGCCCGGCTGTCTCAGGATGGCCGGCGCGGTTCTGAACCCCATCCCATTCTTTACATTTTCATAGCAAGGTTGAGAGCATGAGCCTAGACCGCGTGCCCGCGGGCAAGAATTTGCCGGACGAATTCAACGTCATCATTGAAATCCCCATGAATGCCGACCCGGTGAAATACGAGGTGGACAAAGACACCGGCGCCGTATTTGTCGATCGCTTCATGCTGACCGCCATGCACTATCCGTGCAATTATGGCTACATTCCCCAGACACTGTCTGAAGACGGTGACCCGGTCGACGTGCTGGTCATGACACCGTTCCCCATCCAGGTGGGTGCCGTGGTCAAGTGTCGTGCGCTGGGCCTGCTCAAGATGGAAGACGAGGCCGGTGGCGATGCCAAGTTGCTGGCCGTGCCGGTGGACAAGCTCTATCCCGCCTACACCAAGCTGCGCACGCCCGACGATGTGTCCGAAGAAGTGCGCGGCCAGATCCGCCACTTTTTCGAGCACTACAAAGACCTTGAGAAGGGCAAGTGGGTCAAAGTGCAGGGCTGGGAAGGCCCCGAATCCGCTGCCAAGGAAATCATGGACAGCGCTGCCCGTTACGCCGCAGGAGCCTGACCATGCAGACCGTGTTTCCGGCAGCCCCCGCAACCCTGATCCCGGTAGCGGGGACCGACGCCGCGTTCCCCGTGCGGCGCATCTACTGCGTGGGCCGCAATTACGCCGAACATGCGAAGGAAATGGGGTTCACCGGTCGTGAAGATCCCTTCTTCTTCAGCAAGCCGGCCGACGCCGTGCTGTATGTGCCGGAAGGCGAAACCGGTGAGATGCCTTATCCGTCGCGCACCTCCGACCTTCACCACGAAATTGAACTGGTGGTGGCGTTGGGCAGCGGCGGGCGCGACCTCACGGTCGAACAGGCTGCTGCCTGCGTCTACGGCTACGCGGTCGGCCTGGACATGACCCGTCGCGACCTTCAGGGCGTGGCCAAGAAGCAGGGTCGCCCCTGGGAAGTGGGCAAGGCCTTCGACTTCGGTGCGCCCATCGGCCCGATCCATCCCGTCGAGCAGACGGGGGTGCTGGAGAAGGCAGCCATCACGCTGGAAGTGAATGGCCAGCTGCGCCAGAAGGGTTGCATTTCCGACATGATCTGGAATATTGCGGAATCCATTTCCTATCTGTCCGGCCTGTTCGAGCTGAAGGCGGGCGACCTCATCTTCACCGGCACGCCCGAGGGTGTGGCGGCCGTGGTCCCCGGCGATCTGATGGTGGGCAAGGTGGAAGGGGTGGGAGAATTGCGAGTGATGGTCGTCGCTTAACCCCCATCAAGGCGGCGTGAGCGCTTTGTCGGCATAGTTCGTTACTTGCCGAACCGGGACGCGGCAGGTTGTCCCGGCACCCATTCAAAGCACTCATGTCACCGTCCGCTCACCCTGGCGGCGGCGCCGATCGGCCCGCCGCTTCTTCTTTCGAGCTGGTTTGCCCGGCGGGCAGCCTGCCGTCTCTCAAAGCCGCTGTCGACAACGGGGCCGACTGTGTCTACGTGGGGTTTCGCGATGCGACCAATGCGCGCAACTTTGCCGGCCTGAATTTTGACGCGGCCGCCATGGCCGAAGGCATTCGCTATGCACGCGACCGTGACCGAAAAATCTTTCTGGCCCTCAACACCTATCCGCAGCCGGGTGCCTGGCGCGAATGGCAGCTTGCCATGGATCGCGCGGCCTCGTCCGGCGTCGACGCGGTGATCGTGGCGGACCTCGGGCTCCTGGCCTATGCCGCGCAACGCTACCCCGAGCTGCGGCTGCACCTTTCGGTTCAGGGTTCCGCCACCAATTACGAAGCCATCAATTTCTACCGGCAGCAGTTCGGCATCCAGCGTGTCGTGCTGCCCCGGGTGCTGTCGATCGCGCAGGTGGAGCAGGTGACCGCCAACACGGCGGTTGAAACCGAAGTGTTCGGATTCGGCAGTCTCTGCGTCATGGTGGAAGGGCGGTGTGCCTTGTCGTCCTACACCACCGGCGAGTCGCCCAACACCCACGGCGTCTGCTCTCCCGCCCGGCATGTGCGCTGGCAGGAGACCCCGGCGGGACTGGAATCGCGTCTCAACGGGGTCCTGATCGATCGTTACGGCCCTCACGAAAATGCCGGCTACCCGACCTTGTGCAAGGGCCGTTTTGATGTGGCGGGCGAAAACTATTACGCCCTGGAGGAGCCCACCAGCCTGAATACCCTGGCCATCCTGCCCCGCCTTCTCGAGATGGGGGTGCGGGCCGTGAAGATCGAAGGGCGACAGCGCAGCCCGGCGTACGTGGCGCAGGTCACGCGTGTGTGGCGTCAGGCGATCGATCAGGCTCGGGACAATGCAGCGCGCTATAGCGTGCATCCGACCTGGTCCGCTGAGCTGGCCAAGGTCTCGGAAGGGCAGCAGCAGACGCTGGGCGCCTATCACCGGCCATGGAAATGAAGATGAGCGAGAACGGATCAAGGAGAGCTTCATGAAAGTCGCCCTGGGCCCCCTGCAATACTACTGGCCCCGCATACAGACCCTGCAGTTTTACGAAGCGGTGCGCGAATGGCCGGTGGATATCGTCTATCTCGGTGAAACGGTCTGTTCCCGGCGCCATGAATTGCGTCTGCCGGACTGGCTGGAAGTTGCCGACATGCTGGAAGAAGCCGGAAAAGACGTCGTGTTGTCCACCCAGGTGCTGCTGGAGTCCGGCGTCGAGATGAAGACCATGCACAAGGTGGTCGAGAACGGACGCTATGCGGTCGAGGCCAACGACATGGGGGCCGTCCATCGCCTAAACGGCCGCCCATTCATTGCAGGGCCCTTCCTCAACGTTTACAACAGGGCCACGCTGGAGGTCCTGGTGCGGGCAGGCGCTTCTCGCTGGGTAATGCCTCTGGAAATGGGGCATGACGGCTTGCAGCCGCTGCAGGACGAGCGCCCGGCCAACGTGCAGACCGAAGTGTTCGCCTACGGACGCATGCCGCTTGCGTTCTCGGCGCGTTGCTTCACGGCACGCAATCGCAACCTGCCCAAGGACAACTGCCAATATGTCTGCATGACACATCCGGATGGCCTGCTCATGCAGACGCGCGAAGCCCGGGATTTCCTCACCCTCAATGGCATCCAGACGCAGTCGGCGCATGTCTACACGCTGCTCGGGGAGCTGCACGTGCTGCGCGGCCTCGGCGTCGATGTGATACGTCTGAGCCCGCAATCGCAGCATATGGAAGCCGTGGTGCGGAGTTTCCGGGCGGTTCTGGACGGGGAAGAGAACGCGGCGGCAGTGCACGCACGGCTGGTGCCCCTGATGCCCTCCGCGCCATGCAATGGTTATTGGCATGGACGGCCGGGGTTGGACTGGGTGCCGCGCTCACAAGAAGGAGTCCTCGCATGAAAGGCATCCAGGCATTCACCCTTCCCGCGCCGATCGGGCGCCTGCTGGGCAGCTTGCCCAAGGGCCCCGGATCCCGGTTGTTCGTCACCGGGCTCAACCTGGCCCTGTCGCCGCACTTGCCCACGGATACCTGCGCCATGCTGGAAGGGCGTGCGCTGCGGATCGAGGTCGCGGATGCGGAGTTGCGCTTTGACTACACATGGCGTGTCCGGGCCTTCAGGGCGGCGGACCACGGGGGACGGACCCCCGACCTCACCATCCGTGCCAATACCTGGGATTATCTCCAGCTCATTCAGCGTGGCGAAGATCCGGACACGCTGTTCTTCAGCCGTCGGCTGGTGATGGAAGGCGACACCGAGCTGGGTCTGCTGGTCAAGAACACGCTGGACAGCCTGGACATGGAGATACTCAAGCCAGCCCGGGTCTTAGGCAACCTGGTGTCGGGCAACGGGCTGCGGCTGCCCGACATGAGCGCGTTGCACCGGGGGTTGGCGGGTCTGCCGGGCAGGCATCGGGCGCCTTGAGAGCTGTGAGCTTCAGGCGGCGTGGGTGTTGGGGTCGAAGTCCGTGTCGATCAGGCGGGGCAGGGGAGGCAGACCGAATTTGGCCCGCACCCGCTGGCAATCGGGCTCCGGCGTGCCGTCGGCGAGCCAGGGCTCGAATTCCCGGCACGGGCTGGGGCGCAGGGGATAGATGCCGCAATACACATCCGGCGAGCCCACCTCGCCGCGCAAGGCCACGCAACGGCCCTGCCCGTACTCGGTTCCCTTCATGGCGGCCCGCAGCGGCCCTACCTGAGTGACGAGTTCTGGTGGTACCATGCCACCGCCGCTGCCATCGGCGATTTCTCCGCAGTAGAAGGACACCCTGAAGTGCGCGCAGCAGGCGCCACAACTGAGGCAGGGGTTGCCCATTGCCAGGTCGTTGGACGCCGGGGCGCCAGGGTCAAACCGTTGCACGGTCGGCGGGTTGGGTGCCGGATCGGGCTGGAGGCCTGCAAAAGATCCGACGCCCTCGGTACAAGAGGGCTGGGAATCTGGCGGGAAACAATCACTCATGATGGTGCGTTCCAAAAAATGCGGCGGAAAATATAACATTGTCAGGCCGGGTGGCGTGCAGAATCTCACCCGGGAACCGACACGGACGGGTCCTCCGGAGTTGAATTGACGCATACACCTGTTTCCCCGATCGAGCCCGGGCTGATCGTTCTGCATTCCAATCGCATGGAAATGTTGCGGGATCTTCTCGTGGAGTGGCTGGCCGGCCACCCGCTGGACCCGCTCGAAGCCGACATCATCGCTGTCCAGAGCAATGGCATCGCGCAGTGGCTGCGCAGTACCCTGGCGCGGGGCAGCCCCGGCATTGCCGCGGCCATCGAGACGCCCATGCCCTCACGCCTGCTGTGGTCGCTGTACCGCCGTGTGCTGGGCGAAGAAAACGTCCCTCCTTCCTCGCCGCTGGATGAGCAGCCCCTGACATGGCGGCTCATGCGCCTGCTGGGGAATCTGCAGGGGCCGGTGTACGCGCCCCTGATCCGGTTTCTTGCGGAAGACCGCGATCTGCGCAAGCGTTACCAGCTGGCGCAGCGTCTGGCCGACCTGTTCGACCAGTATCAGGTGTATCGGGCCGACTGGCTGGCCGATTGGGGCGCGGGGCGGGACCAGCTGCGTGGGCACGGCGCGACTCGCCCGCTCGACCCCGACCAGACCTGGCAGGCAGCGTTGTGGCGCGACATTCTGGCGGATGTCGGGGCACGGGCGGCTGTGGCCGGGCGGGCCGGGGTCCATGAGCAGTTTCTCCAGACCCTGCGCGCGTGGCCGGCGCAAGGCGGCCGGCCCGATCTGCCCCGGCGCATCGTGGTCTTCGGCCTGAGCGCCTTGCCGCGTCAGAGTCTGGAAGCGCTGATCGAAGTGTCCCGCTGGGTTCAGGTGCTGGTCTGCGTCCATAACCCCTGCGAGTATCACTGGGCGGACATCGTGGAAGGCCGGGCCTTGTTGCGCAATGTCCGGCGGCTGCAGCGTCGCAAGCCGGGCATGCCGGCCGATATCGATGAAGACGCGCTGCATGCCCATGCCCACCCTCTGCTTGCCTCCTGGGGCCGCCAGGGGCGTGATTACATCGCGCTGCTGGAAGAGCTGGAAGAAGAATGCAGCGCCGCCGGCGGGGCGCCCGTGGCCCTGAAGGCCACACCCCTGTTCGTGGAGGTGGAGGGCGCGTCCGTGCTCGCCCGCCTGCAGGATGACATCCGGGCCCTGCGATCGCTGGACGAAGCGCGCGCCGAGAACCGGGTGCTCGCTGACAATGACGATTCGATCCAGTTCCACATCGCCCACAGTCCGTTGCGGGAAGTCGAGATCCTTCACGACCGACTGCTGGCTGCCTTCGATGCGGACCCGAGTCTGCAACCGGACGACGTGATCGTCATGGTCCCGGACATTGAAAAGTATGCCCCCTACGTGGACGCCGTATTCGGGCTGCATGGCCCTCAGGATGACCGTTACATCCCCTACTTCATCGTCGACCGGGGGCCGGGCAGAATCAATACCGTGGCCGATGCGGTGCAGACGCTTCTGATGCTGCCTGCGGCGCGCATGGGAGTGGGCGAGGTGCTCGATCTGCTGGATATCGCCGCCGTGCGTCGCCGCTTCGATCTGGGCGAAGAAGACATCGCCGTGTTGCGAGCCTGGATTCAGGGCGCCAATGTGCGTTGGGGTCTGGATGCCGGGCATCGCCAGGGCCTGGGTCTGTCGATGGATGCCAGCTTGGTGGACATGCATACCTGGGCGTTGGGCATGCGCCGCATGCTGCTGGGCTATGCCACCGGGGAAGCCGAGTGGAACGGGTTGATTCCGCACGCCGACGTCTCCGGTCTGGGCGCCGGGCTGGTCGGGGTGCTGGCCCGCATCATTGATGGCCTCCTGCATTACGCCCGCGAACTGGCGTGCCCGGCGACACCGCTCGAGTGGGGGCGCCGGCTTCGGGCACTGCTCCACGACTTTCTTCAGGCGCCGGATGACGTGGCGGCCTACACCATTGAATTGCTCAACCAGGAACTGGATGTCTGGGAACAGGAATGTGAGGACAGCGGGTTCGGCGAGCCGCTGACCCTGCAGGTGGTCGCGGATCGCTGGTTGTCCTGCCTTCAGAAGGCCGGCATGGCGCAGCGCTTCGCCAGTGGCTCGGTCACCTTCGCCACGCTGATGCCCATGCGCGCAATTCCCTTCCGGCATGTCTGCCTGCTGGGCATGAATGATCGCGACTATCCTCGCCCCCGTACCCCCGCCCATTTCGATCTCATGGAAAAGGACTATCGGCCGGGTGACCGTTCGCGCCGGGACGACGACCGTTACCTCTTCCTGGAAGCGCTGCTGTCCGCACGCGATCGCTTCTACCTCTCATGGGTGGGGCGCAGTGCCGTCGACCATTCACCGTGCCCACCGTCGGTCCTGGTGGGGCAGTTGCGCGATCACCTCGGCGCGATCTGGAAGACGGCCGAGGGGGACGACCTGCTGGCCCGACTCACCCTCGAGCATCCCCTGCAGGGCTTCAGCCCCCTTTACTTTCGTGACGCGTCCGCATCTGCCCGGCTGTACACCTATGGGCGCGAATGGCGTGGCCGGACGGACCCGGTGGTGCACGAGTCCGAAGAGACCGGCCCGCTGGAACCGCTGCAACGCGACGAACCCCTGTCGTTTCAGGAGCTCAAGCGTTTCCTTGAACATCCCGTCAAGGCGTTCTTCAGTCAGCGCCTGCAGGTGAGCTACGAAGAAGAAGAAGTCGCGGCGGATCTGGAGTCCTTTCTGCCGGACGGCCTGGAAACCTGGGGGCTGCGCAATGCGCTCATCCAGACGGCCAGACGGTGCCTCGACGAGGGAGCAGAGCCCTTCGAGGCCTGCCGGACGCTGCTGCACCGGCTGGAGGGTGGTGGTGCTCTGGCATTTGGGGCAGCCGGTCGGCTGCAGGCGGAAGAAAGCATGAGCCTGCTGGCGCCGATGTTCGACCGGTATCGGGCGCTGTTGAAAGCATGGCCCGCTGCGACTGCCGGGGCCTTCGAGGCTCGGCATGACTGCAGCGGCACGCCCGGCCTGTCAGGCTGGCTGAATGGCTTGCGCACAGGGGAGGGCGACGAACATCTGCTGCTGCACCTCAATGCTTCGAATCTCACGACCGGCAAGAAACAGGGATGGCGTGACGACAAGATGCTGGGTTTCTGGGTGCAGCATCTGGCAGGCAACAGTGCGGGGCTGGCATTGCGCACCATTGTGCTGAGCCCGGCTGGCGAAGCGCAGTTGGCACCCATCAAGCCGGAGCGCGCCGCCGCCTGGCTGGACGTCCTGCTGAGGGCCTGGGCCGAGGGCATGCGCCGCCCTCTGCCCGTGAAGGCCGAATTCGCGCGCGATCTCATGACGGCACTTCCGGCGGACTTCGATGCGTCGGCCGACTCGGCGGCATGGCAGGCATGGATGGAAAATGAAAAACTGAAGCGGGCCATGGAACGCTGCTTCCACTCGCTGTGGAACCTCGACGGGCGGGAGGAAGCCATCTATGAATCCCGCGCCTTTCCGTCGCTGGCCTCTCTCATCTCCGATGGCGAGATGCTCCGCTGGGCGGTGGCCCTGTACCGGCCGCTGTTCATTGCACTGCGTGAAAAGGAGGCAGAATGATGAGCAACACGACGCCCTCCGATTCTGCCATGGTGCCGCTGGATACGCTGACGTTTCCTCTGTGGGGCAGCCGTCTGATCGAGGCCAGTGCCGGCACCGGCAAGACCTACACCATTGCCAGTCTTTACGTTCGCCTGGTGCTGGGTCACGGCGCGGAGTCTGGCCAGCGCGCCCTGACGCCGCCCGAAATCCTGGTGATGACGTTCACGCGTGCGGCCACCGCCGAACTGCGCGACCGCATCCGCGCGCGTCTGACCGAGGCGGCGGCCTGCTTCCTGGAAGAGGTCGAAGGGGATGACTTCCTCCTTCGTCTGCGCGACGACTATGATCCGCAGCGCTGGCCCAGCTGCGCCCGCCAGCTGCAGATTGCGGCCGAATGGATGGATGACGCTGCGGTCTCCACGATTGACGCCTGGTGCTATCGTGTGTTGCGCGAGCATGCGTTTGACAGCGCGAGTTGGTTCAATGTCGAAATGGATGTGGACGCGGCCGAAACCGTGGCCGAGGCCACCCGGGACTACTGGCGTGTCCACATCGCCGCCTTGTCGCCGGAAGCGTTCTCCCAGGTGTGCGAGGTGTTCGGCAGCTGCGACCGTCTGGCCGCCACGCTGCATCATCGCTGGCTGCATCGGGTTTCCCGGCTGGAATCCGTGCGTGACCCGGCCGAACTGCTGGAGGAAGTGAAACAGAATCTGCTGGCAGCCAAGCGTCCGTGGGCCGTCTGGGCCGATGAAATCCGGCAGATCCTGACCGATGCCTACGACGGTGAGCACTATCACCGAAGCAAGCTTTACAAGAATCATTGGGAAGGGTGGGTGAACAAGCTGCACGCCTGGGCGCACGACCCGGAGTCGCACCTTCCCTTTGACAGCAGCCAGAAGGGCTGGGAACGCCTGACGCCCCAGGGGCTGGCCGAAGTCTGGAAGAATCCGGATGAAGTGCCCCTTCACCCCGGTTTTGCCGACATGGTCACGCTGCGCGAGCGGCTTCTGCAGCTGGGGGCGACGCTGGAGCGGCTTTACGCCCATGCAGCGCTGTGGGTGGCAGAGCGAACGGCGGAGTTGCGCCGCCAGCGCGCCATGCTGGACTACAACGGGCTGCTCGAACAGCTTGATGCGGCGCTGCAGGGCCCGAATGGCACACGCCTGGCTCAGTTGATTCGAAAGCAGTTTCCCGCTGCCCTGATCGACGAGTTTCAGGACACCAGTCCCGTTCAGTATCGGATCTTCGACCGTATCTACACGGTTGAGCAGAATGCTCCAGACATGCTGTTGGCCCTGATCGGCGATCCCAAGCAGGCCATTTACGCCTTCCGCGGAGCCGACATTCACTCGTATCTGCAAGCCCGCCAGGCCTGCGAGGGGCGTATCTACACCCTGGGCAACAATTTCCGGTCGACGGCGGACATGGTGGCGGCGGTCAACCATGTGTTCTCGTGGGCAGAACAGTACAAGGCCGGCGGCGCCTTCCTGTTCCGCAGGGAGGAGGGTGAGGGCGGTGTACGGAACCCCGTCCCCTTCCACCCTGTGCGGGCGGCACGCAACCCCGGGCAGTTCGTGGTCGAGGGGCAGGCCCAGGTGGCGCTCACGATCTGGTGTGAGCCGCGTGCCGAGGTGACTGCGAATGACATCGCAGCTGCGTGTGCCTCGGAGATTGTGCGCCTGCTCCAGCTGGGCCAGAAGGGCAGGGCCGGCTTTCAGATGTCAGGTGGCTTCGAGCCCCTGCGTGCCCGCGATATCGCCATTCTCGTCAACACCCATACTCAGGCTGCTTCGCTCGGGACGGCGTTGCGTCAGAGAGGCGTCCGCAGCGTCTACCTGTCGGAGAAGTCTTCCGTCTACAGCAGTGTGGCGGCGGGGCAACTGCTGGCCTGGTTGCGCGCCTGCGCCGAGCCGGAAAACGGCGCCCATGTCCGCGCCGCGCTGGCCACCGCCGCGCTCGGCCTGAGCTGGCACACGCTCGACGCGCTGGTGCACGATGAAATCCGCTGGGAGGGCATGCTCGAACGCTTTGCCGCCTACAAGGAGGAGTGGCGGACACGGGGCGTCCTGCCCATGTTGCGCCGCTTCATGCATGAGTTCGGCGTGCCCGCCAGGCTCTTCCGGCAACAGGACAGGGAAGGCAGTGAAGGGGAACGCCAGCTGACGGATCTGCTGCATCTGGCGGAGCTGCTGCAGGCCGCCTCCACCACGCTCGACGGGGAGCACGCACTCATCCGTTTTCTTGAAGAACAGATGGCGAACGGCGGCGAGGCCGATGCCGATGAGGATGTCTCCCGCTTGCGGCTGGAAAGCGACGCCGGGCTGGTGCAGATCGTCACCGTGCACAAGTCGAAAGGGCTGGAATACCCCCTGGTGTTCTACCCCTTCGGTCATTACAGCCGCACGTCCGGTTCGCTGGAGCTGCCCGTCACCTGGCACGGTGAAGACGGCACGGCTCATGTGCTGGCCGCCAGGGCCGATGCCGACCCCGACACCCTCGATCGCATTGAGGCGCTGCTGGAGCAGGAGCGCCTGGCCGAAGACATGCGCAAGCTGTATGTTGCGCTGACCCGGGCGCGTCATGCGTGCTGGATGGGCGTGGCCGCGGGGAAGATGCTCGAGACGTCGGCCATGGGGCATGTTCTCGGGCCGCAGGCGTGTCAGCCGGAAACCCTTGAGCTGGGGCTGGCCGCCCTGGCGAAGGGCTGTGGCGCCATCATGGTGGAACCCCTGCCGGAACCGCTCGACGAGGCGTACCGGCCTGAGGGCGGTGAGGTTGCCACGGCTCCGGTCTGGCGCACCATGGGTCGACGCATCGAGCAGGGATGGACGCTCAGCAGTTATTCCTCCTTGACCAGAGTGGCGATGGCGCGTGTGCATGAGCGTGCCGATCTGGTGCGTGACAGGGCCCGCCTGGCCCTTCCGGACGAACCTCAGCTCGATAATTTCCTCGAGTCCTACGCGACGGATGACGCCGAACTAGGTGGCGATTCATGGACCGGGCCCAGCGCGCGTCCCGCTTCGGCAGGCGAGGGCCTGCACGGGTTTCCCAAGGGGCCTTCCGCCGGCAGCTTCCTGCATGAACTGCTCGAATGGATGTTTCGTGAAGGGCCGCAGCGTGTGCTGAACGATGGGCGGGCGTTGCGCAGCCATGTGATGCGCCGCTGCCAGAGCCGAGGTTGGGGCGAACATGCCGACGATGTGATGCAGTGGCTGCAGACCTTCTTCACCCAGCGTTTTCAGACCGGGCCCGAAGCGGGCGAGATCACCTTGTCGGAGATCCCCACCTTCCTTCCCGAAATGGAGTTCTGGTTCGGCATTCATGATGTGAGTCTGCCTGCCCTCGACACCCTGGTCAGTACGCACTTCCTGCCGGGCGAACCGCGGGCGCGCATGGCCCACGGCCGCCTGCGCGGCCTCTTGCGCGGCTTTGTCGACCTGGTGTTCGAACACGAGGGCCGCTACTACGTGGCCGATTACAAGTCCAACTGGTTGGGGCGCAGCGACGACGCCTACACGCCCGGGGCCATGCGGCAGAGCATTCTCGAGCATCGCTATGACCTTCAGTTGGCGCTCTATCTGTTTGCCCTGCACCGCTTGCTGCGATCCCGGCTGGGCGAGCGCTACGATTACGACCGGCATGTCGGCGGGGCGCTGGTTTTCTTCATGCGGGGTTGTGGGGCACCGAGCAGGGGGCTGCATGTGGAAAGACCGCCGCGGGAGGTGCTTGAACAGATGGATGTCCTGTTTGACGGCAGCGAAACGGGGCACGTGTCGGAAATCGCCGATCAGGCAGGAGACGTTGGATCATGCAGTTGAATCTGGGCCTGGAAGACGGGGGAAGGTCCGTCCCGAACGCGGAGTTCGTGCCCCTGGACGCAGCCGAGGTGCTGGGCTGCCTGTCGCGCTGGCAGGAACTGGGCTGGCTGCGTCTGCTGGACCTCGAATTTGCACGGTTTCTGCACCGGGAACGGCCGGAGGCCGACGGGCGGGCCTTGCTGGTGGCCGCCCTGACCAGCCATCAGCTCGGTCGCGGGCACGTGTGTCTGGACCTCGATGCCGCTCTGCAACGTTCGCAGTCGATTCTGAATCTGCCACCGGCGGAGCCAACGTCGTCTCGAGAGGGCCCTCCGGCCGCGGATGGGGCGTCGCCCGTCACGCTGAACGACCTGCTTCGCGGGGACAGCGCCGACGTCTGGGACGCGCTCGCGCGCAGTGGGCTCGTCACCCATCCCGAGGGGGCGCCGGCTCCCCTGGTTCGTGAAGGGGGCCGCGTCTACCTCTACCGCTACTGGTTTTATGAACGTCAGGTGGCACGAGGCATTGTTGAACGTCTGCGTGCGGCCACCCACGATGTCACGCCCGAAGCGAGCTTGTTGCGACCCTGGCTGGATGCGCTTTTCGGACCAGTCCGGGCCGATGGGGGGCCGGACTGGCAGCGCCTTGCGTGCGCCGTGGCCGCGCGGCAGCGGTTTTCCATCGTGACCGGGGGGCCTGGCACCGGCAAGACCACGACGGTCGTGCGCCTTCTGGCCCTGTTGCAGGCACTGGATTTCCACGCGTGGACGACAGAGACGGGGTCGGTCGCCGGCTGGCAGCCCTTGCGCATCCGGCTGGCGGCGCCCACCGGCAAAGCCGCGGCCAGGTTGGGGGAATCCATACAGGGCAAGGTCGGCGAACTGCCGCTGGCCGCGCTGGGGGGTGAGGCGCTGGCGGGCAGCATCCCCACCGAGGTCGTCACCCTGCATCGCCTGCTGGGTGGACGCCCGCATGTGCGCAAGCGGCGCTACAACGCCGACAACTTGCTGCCGGTGGACGTGCTGGTCGTGGATGAGGCTTCCATGGTTTCGCTGGAGGACATGGCCGATCTGTTTGCCGCATTGCCGCCGCATGCGCGTCTCATTCTGGTCGGCGACAAAGATCAGCTGTCCTCCGTCGAAGCGGGTTCCGTTCTGAGCGAGCTGTGCCAGCGCGCGGTGCGCGGGCACTATCGCCCGGAACTGGCTGCCTGGCTTGGGCAGGCCACCGGGCAGACCCTTCCTCCCGAGCTGGCGGACCCCGAGGGATGGCTCCTGGACCAGGCGGTCGCCATGCTGCGATTCAGCCATCGCTTCGACAGTACGGGCGGAATTGGGCGGCTGGCACAGGCGGTCAACGAAGGCGATGTTCCGGCCGTGCAAGCGCTCTTGAGCGACGCCCCCGAGGGCTTGGCCCATATTGAACCGGAACGGACGGATGCCTCACTGGATGCCGGCCTGGTGGTCGAGGGGTACGGGCGCTATCTGGCGCTGCTCAAGGGGGGACCGGCGTCTGCCGACCCGCCCGAGATTGACGCCTGGGCCCTGAAGGTGCTCGCGGCTCAGCGTCAGTTTCAGGTGCTGTGCGTGGTACGCAACGGGCCGTGGGGCGTGTCCGGACTGAACGCTTCCATTGCCCGGACCTTGCTCGCCCGCGACCTGATCCCTTCCGTCACCGGTTGGTATGCCGGTCGACCGGTCATGGTCACGCGCAACAATCCGGCGCTGCGGCTCACCAACGGAGACATCGGGGTCACGCTGCCCTATCCGGCGGACAGCGGTGAGACGGTGCTCAGGGTGGCGTTTGCGGACGGAAACGGCGCGGGCGTCCGCTGGTTCGCGCCCAACCGTCTGGATGCGGTGGAAACCGTCTTCGCATTGACCGTTCACAAATCACAGGGATCGGAATTCGATCATGCTTGCCTGGTGCTGCCCGCCCAGCCCACGCCGGTGCTGACGCGCGAACTCGTCTACACCGGCATCACCCGAGCCAGCCGTCGATTCACGCTGGTCAATCCGGGGGGCACCCGCATGCTCGAACTGGCCGTCGAACAGCGGATTCATCGCAGCAGTGCTCTGGGTGATCTCATTGGCGGCTTGAGTTAGTATTCCAGGCAAAGTTTTCAAAAACACTGAGGAGACAAGTGATGAGCAGCATCTACGATCAGGATCTTCCCCGGACAGAGGCCAACTACCGGCCAATGTCCCCCCTGTCCTTCATCGAACGTTCCGCGCGGGTTTATCCCGACCGTCTGGCCATCATTCACGGGTCCGGCGACACCGCCATCCGCCGGACCTGGTCAGAGACTTACCGCCGCTGTCGCCAGCTGGCCAGCGCCCTGGTGGCCTCCGGAGTCGGCAAGGGGGATACCGTCGCCGTTCTGCTGCCCAACACGCCACCCATGGTCGAAGCGCACTTCGGCGTTCCCATGACCGGCGCGGTGCTCAACACCATCAACACCCGGCTCGACGCCCAGACCGTGGCGTTCATTCTCGACCACGGTGAAGCGACCACCCTGATCGTCGACGGCGAATTCGCCTCCCTGGCACGCCGTGCGCTTGAGCTGCGTCAGTCCACCCGGCCCATTCAGGTGATCGATGCGGTCGACCCCCTGCTGGAAGGGAACGAGGAAAGGGCAGGCACGGTGGAATACGAAGCCTTCCTAGCCAACGGTGACCCGGAATTCGCCTGGGAATTGCCGGCGGATGAATGGGACGCCATTGCGCTGAACTACACGAGCGGCACGACCGGCAATCCCAAGGGGGTGGTGTATCACCATCGCGGTGCGGCCCTGGCGGCCATTTCCAACATTCTGGAATGGGACATGCCCAAGCATGCGGTCTATCTCTGGACCCTGCCCATGTTCCACTGCAACGGTTGGTGTTTCCCCTGGGCGGTGGCTGCTCGGGCCGGGGTGAACGTCTGCCTGCGCCGGGTCGAGCCCAAGGCCATCTTCGACGCCATCCGCGAGCACGGCGTCGACCACTATTGCGGCGCGCCCATTGTGCACAGCATGTTGGTGAACGCGCCGGCCAGCCTCAAGGAAGGGGTGCCGGCGGGCGTGAAGGCCATGGTCGCGGGTGCGGCACCCCCGGCCTCCATGATCGAGGGGATGGAGCGCATGGGCTTCGATCTGCTGCATGTGTATGGCCTGACCGAAACCTATGGTCCTGCCACCGTCTGTCCCAAGCACGAGCATTGGCAGGATCTCGACATCGGCGAGCGGGCGCGTCTCAATGCGCGGCAGGGGGTGGCCTACCACCTGCAGGAAGGCGCCTGCGTGATGGACCCCTCCACCATGGAAGTCGTGCCCCGCAACGGCGAGACCATGGGCGAGATCATGTTCCGCGGCAACATCGTCATGAAGGGGTATCTCAAGAACCCCAAGGCCACCCAGGAAGCGCTGGCCGGCGGCTGGTTCCACAGTGGTGACCTGGCCGTGGCCGATCCCGACGGCTACCTCAAGATCAAGGACCGCAGCAAGGACATCATCATTTCCGGCGGCGAGAACATTTCTTCCCTCGAGGTGGAAGACGCCCTTTACCGCCATCCGGCCGTGCTGGCGGCCGCCGTCGTCGCCAAGCCGGACGCCCGCTGGGGTGAAACACCCTGCGCCTTCATTGAACTCAAGGAAGGGGCGGAGGTCACCGCCGAAGACATCATGAACCATTGCAGGCAGCACATGGCCGGATACAAGGTGCCGCGTCACGTGGTGTTCTGCGAACTGCCCAAGACATCCACGGGCAAGATCCAGAAATTTGAACTGCGCAAGAAGGCGGAGGCGCTGGACACCGTCGCCTGAACCCCCTGCCCGCGCGGCACCCGCGACGCTCGGCCCCGCCGGGCGTCCTTTCCCTGAACTTCCCATAGGAGCTGTACCATGCCTTCATTCGACGTCGTGTCCGAGGTCGACAAACACGAACTCGTCAACGCGGTCGATCAGGCCAACCGTGAACTGGCGAAACGCTTTGATTTCAAGGGCGTCAATGCCAGTTTCGAGCTGAACGAGTATGTCATCACGCAGACGGCACCCAGTGTGTTTCAGCTGAACCAGATGCTGGACATTCTGCGAGGTCGTTTGGCCGCACGCAATATTGACGTGCGTTGCATGGAGGTGAGCGAAGCCAGCGAGAATGTGTCGGGAGCCCGACGGCAGGTCACCATCCGTCAGGGTCTGGAGCAGGCCGTCAGCAAGAAGCTGATCGCCGCCCTCAAGGCGGAAAAACTCAAGGTCGAGGCGCAGATCAACGCCGACAAGCTGCGTGTTTCCGGAAAGAAGCGCGATGACCTGCAGGCGGCCATTGCCGTCTTGCGCAAGACGGACGTCGACCTGCCGCTGCAGTTCAACAATTTCCGCGACTGAGTGGGCGCACGCCGGCGCGGCGCGTCTGTCCTAACTCTTGAGCCGGTAGCCGGTCCGGAAGATCCAGGCAATCACGGCCAGGCAGATCAGCAGAAAGAGCAGGGTCATGCCCAGGCTCACGCCGACATTCACGTCGGCGATGCTGTAGAAACTCCAGCGAAAGCCGCTGATCAGATAGACGGCCGGGTTGAACAGCGTCACTTTCTGCCAGAAGTCGGGCAGCATCTCGATGGAGTAGAAGCTGCCTCCCAGGAAGGTCAGCGGCGTCACGATCAACAGTGGCACGAGCTGCAGTTTCTCGAAGCCATCCGCCCAGATGCCGATGATGAAGCCCAGCAGGCTGAAGGTGATGGCCGTCAGCAGCAGGAAGCCGACCATCCAGACCGGGTGGTCGATGTGCACGGGCACGAAGGCCGTGGCCGTCAGCAGGATGATGGTGGCCAGAATGATCGACTTGGTGGCGGCGGCACCCACATAACCCAGCGCAATTTCCAGGTGCGAAATGGGGGCCGAAAGAATCTCGTAGATGGTGCCCGTGAATTTCGGGAAATAGATGCCGAACGAGGCATTTGAGACGCTCTGCGTGAGCAGCGTCAGCATGATCAGGCCCGGCACGATGAAAGAGCCGTAGCCCACGCCGTCGATCTCGTTGATGCGGTTGCCGATCGCGGCACCAAACACGATGAAATACAGGGAAGTCGAAATCACGGGGGCAACGATGCTCTGCAGCAGAGTGCGCCGCGTGCGTGACATCTCGAACAGATAGATGGCCATGATCGCCTGCCAGTTCATGATCTGCTCCCGATCAATTCGACGAAGATGTCCTCCAGCGAGCTCTGGCGGGTCTGGATGTCCTGCAGCCTGAGGCCGCAGCGCCCGACCGCGGCAAGCAGGGCCGAGATGTCGTTGCGCTGGCTGTCGTAGGTGTACACCAGCTCGTTCGCCTGGTCGCCGTGGCGCAGGTGAAACACCGACAGGGCAGTCGGAATCTCGTTCAAATCGGCATCCAGCATGAGGATCAGTTCCTTCTTGCCCAACGATTGCATCAGCTGCCGCTTTTCCTGCACCAGAATGATTTCGCCGTGGTTGATGACCCCCACGCGATCCGCCATTTCCTCGGCTTCCTCGATGTAGTGCGTGGTGAGAATGACGGTCACGCCGGTGGCACGCAAGGCGCGCACCAGTGCCCACATGTCCTGCCGCAGCGAGACATCCACGCCGGCCGTGGGCTCGTCCAGAAAAAGGATTCTGGGTTCGTGCGAGAGCGCTTTGGCGATCAGAACCCGCCGTTTCATTCCGCCCGACAGCGTGATCAGCCGGTTGTCCTTCTTGTCCCACAGAGACAGGCTGCGCAACACCTTTTCAATGTGGTGCGGGTCGCGCTTCTTGCCGAAAAGCCCGCGGCTGAAGCTCACGGTGTTCCACACCGTCTCGAAGGCGTCGGTGGTGAGCTCCTGCGGCACGAGTCCGATCAGCGCCCGTGCCTGCCGGTAGTCGCGAACGATGTCGTGGCCGTCAACCGTGACCGTACCGCCACTGGGGTTGACCAAGCCGCAAATGATGCTGATCAGGGTGGTCTTGCCTGCCCCATTGGGGCCGAGCAGAGCGAAGATCTCGCCGGCGCTGATGTCCAGACTGACCCCCTTGAGGGCTTGAAACCCCGAGGCATAGGTCTTGGTGAGGCCGGAAATGCTCAGAATGGGATTCATGTTCGTGTTCCGGAACAATGGAGCAAGATAACATACGGTCATCCGTCGCATTGTTTCAAAATTCGGAGAACGCCATGCAACCCTCATCCCCCCACGTGCTTCTGACACCGTCCGAGATGGGACAGGCCGATCAGCTTGCGATGGCGGGGGGCATACTGGGGGCGCGACTGATGGAGGCGGCCGGCCGGGCCGTGGCGGAGGCGGTCCAGGCGCGCTGGCGCCCCCGGCCCGTGCTCGTGTTGTGCGGGCCCGGCAATAACGGCGGAGACGGTTTTGTCGTGGCCCGCCTGCTGGCCTCGGCGGGATGGCCGGTGACACTGGGCCTGCTGGGTGAACGGCAAGCCTTGCGCGGCGACGCCGCCTGGGCGGCAGGGCAGTGGAATGGGCCGGTGCATCCGGCGCATCCCGATCTGTTGCAGGGCGCCGAGCTGGTTGTGGACGCCCTGTTCGGGGCGGGGCTTTCCCGTGATGTGGATGGCGTGGCAGCCCAGCTGCTGTGCGCGATCGAACAACGCGGCCTTCCCGTGTGCGCGGTGGACGTGCCCAGCGGCATTGACGGCGAAACCGGTGCCGTCCGCGGAGCTGCCGTCCACGCCGCGCTGACGGTGACCTTCTTCCGCAAGAAACCCGGACACCTGTTGCTTCCGGGGCGACAATACTGCGGCGAAACGCAGGTGGCGGATATCGGCATTCCGCAGCATGTACTTGAGGAGGTCGCCTCGCTGACGTTCGAAAACGCGCCCGCGCTCTGGGCGAGTCGCTTCCCCTGGCCGCAGCCCGACAGCCACAAGTACAGGCGCGGCCATGTGCTGGTAGCCGGGGGCGGTCAGATGACGGGTGCGGCAAGACTGGTGGCCATGGCGGCCGCCCGGGTGGGCGCCGGGCTGGTGACCGTGGCGGCTCCGGCACAAGCCTGGAGCATTTATGCCACGGCGCTGACCAGCATCATGGTGGAGAACCTCGGGGAGGGTGATTTGTCATCCGCGCTGGTCGACACCCGCCGTAACGCGATCGTGCTGGGGCCGGGAGCGGGTGTGACAGAGCAGACACGCCGCAATGTATTGGCCGCGGCAGCGACCGGTCGCGCGCTGGTGCTCGATGCGGATGCGCTCACGGTGTTTACCGAGAAGCCTGACGAGCTGTTCTCGGCCCTGCGCGGTCCCTGCGTGCTGACGCCGCACGATGGCGAATTTCAGCGGCTGTTCCAGGTGGAGGGCGATCGGCTGGCGCGGGCGCGTGCCGCTGCGCGTCATTCGGGAACGGTAGTGATCCTCAAGGGAGCGGATACCGTGGTGGCGGAGCCCGGCGGCAGGGCAGTCATCAATGTGAGTGCGCCGCCCTGGCTGGCGACAGCGGGCGCGGGAGATGTCCTGGCAGGGGTCGCGGCGGGGCTGCTGGCACAGGGAATGCCGGTTTTTGAATCGGCCTGTGCAGCGGTCTGGCTGCATGGCCGGGCGGCCGCCTTGGCCGGCCCGGGCCTGATTTCCGAAGACCTTCCCGGTCTGCTGCCGCAGGCCTTGCGGCAGCTGTATGAAGCGGGCGAGTCAGCCGGCGCTTAGTGGGCCAGCAGCACGGGCACCGTCATGGATGACAGCAGGGTGCGCGAGGCGCCACCCATCACCCACTGGCGCATGCGGCTGTGGCCATAGGCACCCATGACGATCAGGTCGCTGCCGACATCGCTGGCCGTATTCAGAATGACATTGCCCACGCCAATGTCGTCGCTCTTCTTCACCAGGTGCTTGGGCTGGGGGTAGCCGCGGCCCGTGCAGAAGGAGGCGAAATCGTTTTCGCGCAAATCGAATTCCCGGAAAATGCGCTCGTCGCGGTCGATCTCCAGCACCGTCAGTTCCTTGCAGTCCTTCAGGAAGGGAGCCGCGTCGGAAAATGCGCGGGCCGCTTCACGGCGCTGGTCCCAGCAATACAGGACGCGCTGACCGATGGATTCGATGCGGCCGGCGTTGGGAATCATGAGCACGGGGCGCCCCGAGGCCATGACCACGGATTCGGGAAGGTTCGCAATGATGGCCGTGACTGTGTCGACTTGCTCGGCCTTGCTCATGATGAGCAGATCGCAGTAGCGGGCATGCAGGGCGAGAGCTTCGTCGGCTTCGCCAGCCGGGGTGCGGAAGGAATGCTTCACACCTGCGGCTTCAGCGCGCTCGGTGAACATCTTCTGCACGGAATCACGGAATTCTTCACGACGGCCCCGCAGAATCTTGCGGACGTCCTGGGGAATGATCGACTCATCGTAATAATGCGCGGCCACCCCGTTGGCCGGATAAACGCCGATGACTTCGGCATTGTGTTCCTTGGCAAGCTGCAGACCGACGTCGATTCGGCGCGAGCAGGTGTTGTCGTTGTTCAGATGAATGGCGATTCGACCGAGCATGGAAAACCCTCCTGATGGTGTGGTGATATCTTTTCTGAATGTTACACCAGCCAGGGAAGCAGACACTGCGGAAAATCAAAGCAGCGCTAAACTGTGGTGTTCTTTTTGTTCCTACAGATGATTCGCCTCCGTCGGCTTTGCGTGAGTGTAGTGTATGTACGCTGCTGAAGTCCCATTTTCGCCTTTTGCATCAATCGATGACACCACACTGGCCGAGATCGATGGGGTGGGCATGCGCGCGGCACTCGACATGGCCCGCGAAGCCGAGCGGGCAGGGGAAGTCCCAGTCGGCGCGGTGGTGGTTGACGCCGCCGGCCGGATTCTGGGTCGCGGTTTCAATCGGTGCATCAGCGATCATGATCCCACGGGACACGCCGAGATCGTGGCGCTGCGCGACGCGGCCTCCACGGTGGGGAATTACCGTCTGCCAGGCCTGGCGCTGTATGTCACGCTGGAGCCCTGTGTCATGTGCATGGGCGCCATGCTGCATGCGCGGCTGGCGCGTGTCGTCTATGGCGCCTCCGACCCCAAGACGGGCGCCTGCGGCAGCGTGCTTGATGTCCCGTCCCACGCCCGTCTCAACCATCACACCACGGTCGTGGGAGGCGTCATGGGCTCACAATGTGCGACCCTGCTGCAGGACTTCTTCAAGGCGCGCCGCCAGGCCGCGAAACAGGCTCGTCAGGCTCGCCGCGACGCCATGCAGGCAGGTCTGCAGCCACAGGTGGTGCCGCAAGATTCGTCCGACCATTCCAATTGACCCCGTGCCCAACGCGCACTCCTCAAGTTCCACTGCATCCCGATATGTCGAAACACAATCCTCACGCCAGCTGCTCGCATGACCCTGCCTCGCAGGATTCGGAGTGCGAGCACTGCCATCGCGACCCCAAGGGGGTCTATCTGTTCTCGCCGTCCAGCGCCGTTGCCGATCCGGCCGCACTCGACCTGGCGCGACAACGGTTGCAGGAACTCGGCTTTCGTACGGCCGTGGACCGCAGTGCACTGGAGGTGCATGAGCGCTTCGCCGGTACCGACAAACAGCGTGTCGCCGCCGTGCATCGCGCCCTCAAACAGAAGCATGAGATCGTCATGGCGACCCGCGGCGGCTACGGCCTGAACCGCATTCTGCACCAGATCGACTGGCAGGCGGTGGCCGACAGCGGCAAGGTTTTCATCGGCCACAGCGACTTCACCGCTTTCAATCTGGCACTTTTCGCGCAGACCGGCGCGATCAGCTTCACCGGGCCTTCGGCCATTCCCGATTTCGGGCAGAAGACCCTGGATGACCTCACGGCCGACCTGTTCATGGAATCCATGCGCGAAGAACTGGAAGTGCTGAGTTTTGAGTCGCCCGATTCCGATCCGGTGGATGCCCGCGGCACGCTCTGGGGGGGCAATCTTGCCATGGTCGTGTCGCTGCTGGGCACGCCCTATTTCCCCCACGTTGAAGGCGGCATCCTGTTCCTGGAGGACGTCGGTGAGCACCCCTATCGGATCGAGCGCATGCTGACCCAGCTGCTGCATGCGGGCGTGCTCGCTCGTCAGAAGGCCATTGTGCTGGGCCGCTTCACCGAGTTCCGCCTGGCCGCCCACGACAACGGCTACACCCTCGACTCCGTGATTCGCTGGTTGCGCTCGCTCTGCAAGGTACCGGTGGTCACGGGCTTGCCCTACGGCCATGTGAAGCTCAAGGCGACCCTGCCCGTGGGGGCACAGGCCGGCATCGCGACAGAAGACGGCATGGCCTATCTGCTGCTTCGCGAGCACCATTGACACCACGCAGTAAAATAGAAGGTTTTACCCACCTTTCCTGGAATTCCAAACCAAGTGATCACCACGTCCAACCTCACCATCCAGTTTGGCGCCAAGCCGCTGTTCGAGAATGTCAGTGTCAAGTTCGGCGAAGGCAACCGATATGGCCTGATTGGCGCGAACGGTTCCGGCAAGTCGACTTTCATGAAAATCATTGGCGGCGACCTGGAACCCAGCTCGGGGAACGTGTCCCTCGATCCCGGCGTCCGTCTGGGCAAGCTGCGGCAGGACCAGTTCGCCTATGAAAACGTGCGGGTCCTGGATGTCGTGATGATGGGCCACGAGGAAATGTGGGCTGCCATGACCGAACGCGACGCGATCTACGCCAACCTGGAGTCCACGGACGAAGATTACATGCGTGCGGCCGAGCTCGAAGCCAAGTTTGCCGAGTATGACGGGTATACGGCAGAAGCCCGGGCGGGCGAACTGCTGCTGGGCCTGGAGATCCCCGTCGAGCAGCACGATCTGCCCATGCGCGAAATCGCTCCCGGATGGAAGCTGCGCGTGCTGCTGGCCCAGGCGCTGTTCTCCAACCCGGACGTGCTGCTGCTGGACGAACCCACCAACAACCTGGACATCAACACCATTCGCTGGCTGGAAGGGGTGCTCAACAGCTATCAGAGCACGATGATCATCATCAGCCACGATCGCCACTTCCTGAATCAGGTCTGCACGCACATGGCCGACCTGGATTATCGTGAGCTGAGGGTCTATCCCGGCAACTACGACGATTACATGCTGGCCGCCGCCGAAGCGCGCGCCCGCGTGTCGGCCGCCAATGCGCGTGCCAAGGAGCGCGTCGCCGAGCTGCAGGACTTCGTCCGCCGCTTCGCGGCCAACAAGTCCAAGTCGCGCCAGGCCACCTCGCGTCTCAAGCAGATCGACCGCATCAAGGCTTCCACAGTCGAGGTGAAACCATCTTCACGGGTGCACCCCTACATTCGCTTCGAACAGAACAAGGTGCTGCACCGGCTGGCCGTCACCGTGGAAGACATCTCCAAGGCCTACGACGGTCGCCCGGTCATCCGTCCTTTTTCCATGACGGTTGAGGCCGGCCAGAAAGTGGCCATCATCGGCGCTAACGGAGTGGGCAAGACGACCTTGCTGCGCATGCTGGCGGGCGATCTGAAGCCCGACACCGGCACTGTGAAATGGTCGGATGCCGCCGACCTCGGCTACATGGCACAGGACGTCTCCGACCAGTTCGAGTCGGATCTGAACCTGTTTGATTGGCTGAGCGAATACCGGCAACCGGGCGACGACGACCAGGCCATGCGGTCGGTTCTGGGCCGCCTGCTGTTCTCGGGCGACGAGATCGGCAAATCCGTTTCGGTGCTGTCCGGGGGCGAAAAGAACCGCATGAGTTTTGGTCGCCTCATGCTGGGGCGGCACAACGTCATGCTGCTGGATGAGCCCACCAACCATCTGGACATGGAATCCATCGAATCGCTGCAGTATGCGCTAGATCTCTACAAGGGAACGCTGTTCTTCGTGTCGCACGACCGGGAGTTCGTATCCGGTCTGGCCACCCGCGTGATCGAAGTTCTGCCCGGAGGCGAAATCGTCGACTACCTCGGCGATTATGAAGACTATCTCAGTTCGCGTGGAATCGAGTCCTGATCGCGTTCGCAGGCAATGAGTTTCACCCTTACCGGAATCGCCCGTCACGAAGAAATCATCAAGAAGAGCCGCTTCCTGGCCCTGGCCGCGCCGGTGACCTCGGCCGAAGAAGCCATGGCTTTCCTTGCGGCGCATCATGTGCCCGAGGCCACGCACAATTGCTGGGCCTATCGCATCGGTCAGGAATATCGGTTCAACGATGATGGCGAACCCGGCGGCACGGCGGGGCGACCCATATTGCAGGCCATCGAAGGCCAGCAATGCGACCGGGTGGCCGTGCTGGTGATTCGCTGGTTCGGGGGGATCAAGTTGGGGTCAGGCGGGCTGGTCCGCGCCTATGGCGGCGTGGCGGCCCAGTGCCTGCGCCTGGCAGACAAAGTGGAGATTGTCGAGGAGGCCCTGCTGGACTGTGCCTGCCCCTTTTCGGAAGTGGCCTTGCTGCAGTCGCGTTTCGCTAGCCACGGCGTGCGGGTGGTGGAAGAAGCTTTTGATGCCGAGGGGGCGAACTGGGTGCTCGCCGTCCCCAAGGAGCAGGCCGCTCAGGTGGCAGCCATGATCATCGACATCACTCGTGGTCGGGCGCGTTGCTCTGCGCAGCCGCCATCTCCGCATGGACCTTCTCCATGTCAAGCGCCTTAAGTTGCTTGACGAGTTCGGCCAGCTGAGCCTGAGCCAGCGCACCCGCCTGCCGGAACAACAGCACGCGTTCGCGGAACACCATCAGGGTGGGAATGGAGCGGATGCCCAGGGCTTCGGCGATTTCAGGATGCTCTTCAGTGTTGATCTTGGCAAAGGTCACGTCGGGGTGTTCGGCCGCTTCCGCCTCGAATACCGGCGAAAAGGTCTTGCAGGGGCCGCACCAGGGCGCCCAGAAGTCCACGATCAACGGCTTGTCGGCGTCGATCGCCTCCTGAAACGTATCCTTGTTCAAATCGATAGTCGTCATTGGCGCTGGTCCTTGTAAAAATGGGCGGCTCCGTCGTTCCGAATGCCGCCCGTTCATCTCAGCTGCCAGTGTATACCGTTATGCCCGGCCCGTCGTTTCGGAATTCTGCCTCTCGCAACAACGATTGACGGCGAGGGCGGGGCAATCAGTTCGCGGTCGGCCCGGTCGGACCCCGGGAATGGTCAGGCTGCTGCTGCAGCCACGCCTCGAATTCGGCTGCCGGGAGGGGCCGGCTGATCAGGTAACCCTGTATGACGTCACAGCCGTGTTCCTTGAGAAAGGCTCGCTGTTCGGGCGTTTCCACTCCTTCAGCCAGGGCGATCATTCCCAAATTGTGCGCCAGTTTGATGATGGCGCGGATGATGGCGCCGCCACTTTCGTCGGCCCCGATGTCCGCCACGAAACTGCGGTCCACCTTCAGGATGTCCAGCGGGAAATTCCTCAGCTGCGCCATACTCGAATAACCGGTTCCGAAGTCGTCCAAAGACAGGGTCACCCCCACCTTCTTCAACATGTGCAGGGCCCGGTTGGCTGCGGCGACATCCTCGGCCAGCAGGGTTTCGGTCAGTTCGAGTTCCAGATACTTGGGGTCCAGCAGGGTATCGCGCAGGACGCACTGAACGGTGAGGGGAAGATCGCGTTCGCGGAACTGGCGCGCTGACAGGTTCACCGCCATGCGCATGGGGGGCAAGCCTTTGGCCTGCCATTTGGCAGCCTGCCGGCAAGCAGTGCGGAGGATCCATTCCCCCAGCGGGATGATGAGGCCGGTTTCTTCGGCCAGCGGAATGAAGTCACCGGGAGGCACCAGCCCGCGCGTCGGATGACGCCAGCGCACCAGTGCCTCGACCCCCGTCAGCGACCCGTCCTCGAGACTGATCTGCGGCTGGTAATGCAGCTCGAACTCCCGGTTCGCGAGCGCCGAATGCAGATCCGCTTCCAGCGTGACGCGCTGCATGGCCTGCTGAAGCAGTGATTCACTGAAAAATTCGAAGGTATTGCGCCCCATGTTTTTGGCGGCGTACATGGCCATGTCCGCATGCTTGATGAGGACCTCCGGGTCCTCGCCGTCTTGCGGGTGGATGGCCACGCCCACGCTGCAGGTGGGATGGAAGCGCTGGGTGCCCAGTTTCAGGGGGCGGGCCACCGCTGCCATGATCCGGTGCAGGCTCGCCTTGGCATTACGGGGCGGCTTGTGGTCAAACAGGATGAACACGAACTCGTCGCCACCGCGTCGGGCCACCATGTCTCCCTCGTGCAGGGTTTCTTCCAGACGCTTGGCGATTTGCTGGATGGCAATGTCGCCCTGCGTGTGGCCCAGCGAATCGTTCATCAGCTTGAAGTTGTCCAGATCCAGGAACGCGACCCAGAACGTTGGCCCGCCGTTTTTGGCGGCTTCGATGGCCTTGCTGAGCCGTTCGCTCAGGGCATGGCGGTTGGGCAGCAGGGTCAGCGCGTCGTGCCGTGCCTGGAATTCCAGGGTTTCCTGGTAGAGCAGCGTCTGGGTGATGTCGTACTTGGCGGCCACGAAGTGGGTGACCTTCCCCGATTCGTCGAGGACGGGCGCCATGTGAACGCGCGACCAGTACATCTGGCCGTCCTTGCGGTAATTGCGCAAGGTGACGTAGCCCTCGGTCTTGTCCTTCAGAATCTGCTTGAGTTCCTTCAGCCCATCCTGATCCGTGTCGATGCCGTGCATCAGGCGCAGACTGCGGCCCAGCACCTCACTCGCCGAATAGCCCGTCATGCGTTCGAAGGCAGGGTTGACGTACTCGACGGGATACCCGGGCTGGGTGGCGCTGGCGATCACGATGGCGTTGGCGCTGGCCTCGATGGCACGCTCGCGCAGATGCAGCGCGACTTCGGCCTCGCGGCGCAGGCTTCGGTCGGCACTCGCCCGTTCCTGGCTGCGCAGGCGGGCGCGCTGCAGGATCACGATGATGCCGGCAGCAAACAGCGACAGCAGCAGGCCGGCCGCCGCCACGGCCCAGCTCAGCCACTGCTGCGAGACGCCCTGATAGCCGTCAGCCATGGCGACATTGAGCGTCCACAGTGTGCCGCCGACCGTCAGGGGCAGCTGCGTGCGCAAGGCATCGTTCGGAAACCTGCCGCCGTTAAAGTTTTCATAGACCGTCACCGGAGCAAGCTGCGGCCGTCCATCGTCGACATAGCCTTCATAACGAAGACGAACGTAGGCGTCCATGGCGGGCTGATTCTTCAGGACCGACTGCATCAGACGGGCAGGCTGCAAAGCCAGGAAAACCGCGCCTTCGAAATTCTGCCGCCGCAGTTCCGGGAGCTCCGGGGCCATGCCATGGCGGTACAAAGGCAGGAAAATCAGGAAGATGTCCGGCCTGTCCGGATTGATGTGCGAACGGAGGGGGCCGGTCGCCGCCATGTCGCCCGTATCGCGGGCTCGGAAAATGGCGTCGCGACGAATGGGCTCCGGGGTCACGGGCATGGCCAGTGAGGGCTGGTCGAGGGGGCGGTCGAACAGATAGACCAGCCGTAGCAGGAAGTCGCCCGGTGCCTGGCGGCTTGAATTGGGGCGCACATAGCCCACCGAATCGATGCCCGGCAGCTGCTCGCGTATCTTCAGGACGTGTGCCACGCGCTGAAAGGCGCTTTCAGAGAAATACGGATGCGAGAAGAATTCGGCCTGATAGGCGCGCAACGCGTCGATGTGGCGATAGATGTGCAGCGAGACATCGCTGCGGATGCGCGCCGCTTCCACTTCCCATTGCGCCTGCTGTTCCTGCTGGATGACGCGCTGCGTGTAGTAAACAATGGCCGAGGTCGTCAGCAGACCGAATACCAGGAATAGGACTGGAAGCCAGAGACCCTTGCGGTCTGGTCGGCCCCGGGGAAGTGCGGGCGGCACGGTATCGACTCGGACTGTTTACTTTGTTTACAAATGCGACTTGAATCGCATTATATCGAGTTATGCGCTACTTGATACGTCAAACATTCAATCATTCAGAGAAGAAGGCGTAGCGAATCGCGAACAGCACCGCCACCACGAAAGTGGCCGGGTGAATCTGGCGCCAGCGCCCGGTGGCGACCTTGAGCACCACATAGCTGATGAAACCGAAGGCCAGGCCGTTGGCGATGGAATAGGTGAACGGCATGATCAGTGCCGTGAGCGCGGCCGGCGTCGCTTCGGAGATTTCACTCCAGTCGATTTCCGTGATTTCGCGCAGCATCAGACCGGCAACATACAGCAGGGCCGGCGCCGTGGCGTAGCCGGGCACCGAGCCGGCGAGCGGCGAAAAGAACAGTGCCAGAAGAAACAGCAAGCCGATGGTCAGAGAAGTGAGCCCCGTGCGCCCCCCGGCCTGAACGCCGGCCGCGCTTTCAGCATAGGCGGTGGTGCTGCTCGTGCCCACGAGCGAGCCGGCCACAATGGCGGTACTGTCAGCAAAGAGCGCGCGATTCAGCCGGTTGGGCCGGCCTTCGGCAATCAGGCCGGCCCGCTTGGCCACGCCGATCATCGTGCCGGTGGCGTCGAACACTTCGACCAGCACCAGCACCAGAATCACATGAACGAAGCCGGTATGCAGCGCACCGAGGATATCCAGCTGGAGAAAGGTGGGAGCGAGGCTGGGCGGCATGGCCACCACGCCTGAGAAATCGTTGTGGCCCAGGGCGGTGGACAGCAGGGTGACCGTCAGAATGCCGATGAGGATCGCGCCGCGCACGCGCAGGGCATCGAGAGCGGCCATGACGAAAAAGCCCAGCACGGTGTAAAGGGCAGCGGGCCGGGTGAGGTCACCCAGAGTGATCAGGGTGGCGGGGTGGTCGACCACGATGCCCGAGGTGATGAGGGCGATGATGGCCAGGAACAGGCCGATGCCGCTGGTGATGGCGGATCGCAGCGAACCGGGAATACCCTGGATGAGCCAGCTGCGGATGCCGGTCACCGTGATGAACACGAAGATGACGCCCGAGATGAACACGGCGCCCAGGGCCTCTTGCCAGCTGTAACCCATGCCGGCCACCACGGTGAAGGCAAAGAAGGCGTTCAGACCCATGCCCGGTGCCATGCCGATCGGCCAGTTGGCGACGAAGGCCATGATCAGGGAACCCAGAGCGGCCGCCAGACAGGTCGCCACAAAGACCGCGTCCCGGTCCATGCCCGTGCTCGACAGAATCTCGGGGTTGACGAAGATGATGTAGGCCATGGTCAGGAAGGTGGTGACACCGGCCAGCACTTCGGTGCGGGCGGTGGTGTCGTGCTCACGCAGCCTGAAGAGTCGTTCGAGCATGGGTCGCGGGCTCCGGAAAACGGATCAGGGGGTACACGGTAAAATGAAGGTTGCATTCTACGGCCTTATTCGGCCTGCCATCATCACATCATGATCATCATCGGATTCGAAAGCTCGTGCGACGAGACCGGCGTGGCGCTGGTCTGCACGGAGCGTGGCCTGCTTTCCCATGCCTTGCACAGTCAGATCGACATGCATCGCGAGTATGGGGGGGTGGTACCCGAGTTGGCCTCACGCGACCACATCCGTCGCGTGATTCCCCTGACGCGCCAGGTGCTCAAAGATGCGGGTCTGTCCACGAACGAGATCGACGCCGTCGCCTATACTGCCGGGCCCGGCCTGGCCGGTGCACTGCTGGTGGGCGCGAGTGTTGCCCAGGCGATCGCATGGTCTCTGCAGATTCCGGCCATTCCCGTTCATCACCTGGAAGGGCACCTGCTCTCCCCGCTGCTGGCCGACCCTCGGCCGGAGTTCCCCTTCGTGGCGCTGCTGGTGTCGGGGGGGCACACGCAGCTCATGCGAGTGGATGGGGTAGGGCGTTACACGCTGCTGGGCGAAACCCTGGACGATGCGGCCGGGGAAGCCTTCGACAAGAGCGCAAAATTGATGGGTCTTGGCTATCCGGGCGGGCCGGCCCTTTCACGCCTGGCAGAAAACGGCAATGCCGCCCTGCATGAATTGCCGCGTCCCATGCTGCATAGTGGCGATCTGGACTTCAGTTTCAGTGGTCTCAAGACGGCAGTGCTGACCCGGGTCAGGGCCATGGAACGCGAACACGGCGCCTTGTCCGAACAACATTTGGCTGACCTGGCCGCAGCGACCGAGGCGGCCATTGTCGACGTGCTGGCGGCGAAAGCCCTCAAGGCCGTCAGACAGACCGGCGTGAAGCGCCTGGTGGTGGCTGGCGGGGTGGGGGCCAACCGCCATCTGCGCAAGCAATTGACGGCCGCGATGCAGAAGCAGGGCGGACAGGTGTACTTCCCCCCGCTGGAATTCTGCACCGACAACGGCGCCATGATCGCCTTTGCCGCCGCTCAGCGGGTGAATGCGGGGCGGGTCACGCTGGACCCCTCCCATCATACCTTCACCGTGCGCCCGCGTTGGGGCCTCGAAGACGTGTGCATTCAGGAAGCCTGCGCCGACTGAGCGCCGCAGACAGAACCCGTCATCGATTGAATGGCACGCTGGCGGGCATGCCCGGCGATGCGGCTGACACAATGCCAGTCGTGAACGCTTCAACGACGGGACTTGCGACGCGGTGGTGGCGGGGGAGCGGCGGGCTTCTTGCCACCGATGCGGCTTTCCTTGCCCTGCAGCAAACGGGAGATGTTTTCCTTGTGGCGATATAGCACGATGGCGGCGATGACCACGATGGCCGCCGCAATGGTGGGTTCCATGCGCCAGATCGCGTTGCCGCCCAGGACATAGTAGACGGGGGACAGCGCCGCCGCCGTGATTGAGGCCAATGAGGAATAACGGCTCGCCCAGGCAATGACCAGCCAGGAGCCTGCGACGACCAGCGCCAGCCAGGGTTCCAGGGCGAGCAGCACGCCCAGCGCCGTGGCCACGCCCTTGCCCCCCTTGAACTTCAGGAAGAACGAATACACGTGGCCCAGAAAGGCGGCGACGGCACAGGCGGCCACGACGCCCACGGACAGGCCGAGCGCGTCGCTGGCGTAGCGGGCCACCATCACGGCAACCCAGCCCTTGGCGGCATCTCCCAGCAGCGTCAGCACGGCTGCCTTCTTGTTGCCGGTGCGCAGCACATTGGTGGCACCGGGATTGCCGGAACCGAAACTGCGCGGATCCTGCAGCCCCATCAAACGGCTCACGACCACGGCAAAAGGCACTGAACCCAACAGGTACGACATGATGATGAGGCCGGCAGAAACGGCGGCAGACAGGGCAACATCCATGATTCAAGGTCTCCGGATCAATGAGGGGCGATTCTACCGGCTGGCGGGGCGATCACCAAAATGAACGGGTACAATCAGCTACTTTCAGTTGGGAAGTCCGAGGACCACATGCGCATATTGGTGAGCAATGATGACGGCTACACCGCTCCTGGTATCGAAGCCCTGTACAACGCCTTGAAAGATCTCGGCGAACTGGTCGTCGTGGCGCCGGAAACCAATTGCAGCGGTGCCTCGAATTCCCTGACGCTGAACCGTCCGCTGTCGGTGCGCGAAGCGGCCAACGGCTTCTTTTATGTGAACGGCACCCCGTCGGATTGCGTGCACGTCGCCCTGACCGGGCTGCTTGATTTTCGCCCGGATCTCGTCGTTTCCGGCATCAACAACGGGGCCAACATGGGGGATGACACGCTGTATTCCGGCACGGTGGCCGCGGCCACCGAGGGCTATCTGTTCGGCATCCCGTCGATCGCATTTTCGCTGACGGAAAAAGGCTGGCACCACCTCGATACTGCGGCGCACGTGGCACGGGAGGTGGTCAAACGTCACATCGCGTCGCCCCTTGGGCCGGCCATGTTGCTGAACGTGAACATTCCCGCCGTGCCCCTCGAGCAGCTGGCCGGTCTGAAGGTCACGCGGCTGGGCAAGCGCCATCCTTCGGAGCCGGTGGTGCGCAGCAGTACCCCCTACGGCGAGCCTGTATACTGGATCGGTCCGGCTGGCGGTGCCTCCGACTTCGCAGACGACACCGACTTCGGTGCCACTCAGCAGTCGATGGCGTCCATCACGCCGTTGCGGCTGGATCTCACCCATCATGACCAATTGCCTCAGATCGGGGCTTGGGCCGACCCGATATGCGTAAACCGCTGAACCCTTCGCCGTTCGCTTCCGGAACCCTCAACCGTTTCGGTCGTTCCAGCCTGGGCAGCGGGCCTTCGCCGGCCAACAGCAACACACGCATTCTCGGCACCGGACCGGTCGCCCGGCCGGGTCCATCGTCCCCCTTGCGGCCGGTGAGCCCGGGTTCCAGCCCGCTGAATTCCGACCGCGCGCGTGAGCGCATGGTCTCGCGCCTGCGCGAGCAGGGCATTGAAGATGAACGCGTGCTCGCTGCGATGCGAGAGGTGCCCCGGCACCTGTTCGTCGACGAGGGGCTGGCCAGCCACGCTTATGAAGACAGAGCGTTGCCGATCGGTCATGAACAGACCATTTCCCAGCCCTGGGTGGTGGCACGCATGATCTCGGTGCTGATCGAGGGTCGGGAACCGGCCAAGGTGCTGGAAGTCGGTGCCGGTTGCGGCTATCAGGCTGCCGTGCTGGCGCACGTGCTGCGCGAAGTCCACACGATCGAACGGGTCCACGGGCTCTATGAAATGGCGCGTGCCAATTTGCAGAAGCTGCGGCTTCCGGGCCGCGTGCGGGTGGTATTCGGCGACGGCATGGCCGGCCTGCCCGGCAGCGCGCCCTTCGACGGCATCGTGGTTGCTGCGGCAGGTCTTAAAATTCCTCAGGCGCTGCTCGATCAGCTGGCCATCGGGGGGCGCCTTGTCGCCCCTGAGGGCGGTTCGACGCAGCGGCTCGTATTGATCGAACGTACCGGCAATTCCACCTGGAATCGGCAGGAACTGGACGCGGTGCGATTCGTGCCCCTGCGTCCGGGCACACAGTATTAGTTTAGGAGAGTCTTATGCACGGAGGGTATCGCCTTGCCCGTCCTCTGGCCGGTGGTTCACTGGCTCGCTATTCAAGACAAGCCCTGCTGGCCCTTGGCGTGCTGGCCGTGCTGGCCGGCTGCGGGACGCGTGGCGCGCGGGCCCCGGTCACCGACATGTCGTCGGCCGGCGAGCAGCAGGCCGCCGCACAAGGAACCTACACGGTGCGCGCCGGTGACACGCTTTACAAGATTGCTCAGGCGCACGGCACCGACGTCGCCACCCTGCAGCGCCTGAACAAGATCAGTGACCCCACCCAACTGCGCATCGGGCAGGTGTTGCGTCTGGATGGCGGCACCCCCATGCCCTCGCAGCCGCCAGCGGTCGCCACGGCACCGTCGCCCACGCCCGCCGCCACCCCCGTCACCCCGCCGCCGGCCGCCCCGGCTGCGCGTGCCAACGATGCCAACCTGATCAGCTGGGGCTGGCCCGCGAACGGCAAGATCATCCAGGGCTTCAACAACAACACCAAGGGTATCGACATCGAGGGCACGCCGGGCGACCCGGTGGTCGCCGCCGCCGACGGCACCGTGATGTACGCGGGCAACGGCGTGCGAGGCCTGGGCAATCTGGTGCTGCTGGGGCATTCCGATGGCTTCATCACCGCTTACGCACACAATCAGCAATTGCTGGTGAAAACGGGCGACACGGTGAAGAAGGGCGCGCGGATTGCGCTGCTGGGCCAGACCGACACCACCTCGCCGCGCCTGCACTTCGAGATCCGTCGTCGCGGCACGCCGGTGAACCCCATGTCCTACCTGCCGGCCCGATGATTCCCTGCCTGGTTTTCGACCTGGAAACCATTCCGGATGCGCACGCCCTGCGGACGCTGAACCCGGAATGGCAGGGCCTGGACGACAGCGTCGTCATTGAACAGGCGCTGGCCGCCCGGCGTGAATCTCACGGCAACGAATTTCTGCCCCTGCATCTGCACAAGGTGGCCGCCATCGCCTGTGTCTTTCGCGATGACAACGGCTTTCGGGTCCGTTCCCTCGGCACGGAAGACGATCCGGAGCCGGTGCTGCTCAACGGCTTCTTCAAGACCATAGAGCGCTACACTCCCCGGCTGATCAGCTGGAACGGTTCGGGCTTTGATCTGCCGGTCCTGCATTACCGCTGCCTGATTCATGGCGTGCAGGCCGCCCGCTACTGGGACCTCGGCGACGACGACCGCGACTTCAAGTTCAATAATTACATCGGTCGTTATCACATGAGGCACATCGACCTCATGGATCTCCTGGCCAAATACAACGGCCGTGCCAACGCTCCCCTCGACGATCTGGCCAAGCTTTGCGGCTTTCCGGGCAAGATGGGCATGGACGGCAGTCAGGTCTGGAAAGCCTGGTCGGAAGGGCGACGTGCCGACGTCCGTGCGTATTGCGAGACCGATGTGGTGAACACCTGGCTGGTGTACTGTCGTTTTCGTCTCATGAGAGGGGAGCTCGATCACGAAGCCTACGAGGCCGAGGTCGAGCTCGTGCGCAGCACGCTGGCCCAGACGGAAGGGGAACACTGGCGCGAATATCTTGCGCTGTGGAATACGCCGCATCGGCCCGCGTAACGTCCTGAAAGAATCGCTGCCAGGCCGGAAACAAGGAAGAAATCGGTGGCGGCGCACAATGCAGTCTCCAAGCCCAAGGGGCATCAAAGAAGGAAACTGTCATGAACAAGCAAATTTCAGCTCACGGTATCAAACTCGCCATTCTGGGTGCCGCCCTGGCCGCAGCAGGTGCCGCCTATGCGTCGGATGCCCAGCCACAGCCACGCTTCCATGACCGCGCCGGTCACCACGCGGTGCATCCCGGCCATCCCGGCTTCCATCACGGTCATCACGGGTTCCATCGCGCCCACGACGGGCACCGCGCAGGCATGCATCATTCGCGCAAGGGGCAATGGCAGCGTGCCGGCCTGATCGTTCCGGGCTATGGGGTCGTGAGCCGCGACTTCGTCGAAGGCATGGGTCTGAATGCCGAACAACTGAAGCTGATTGAAGAGGCCCGCACGGCGGCTCGCGATCTTCGCAAGGACCGCAAGGAACGCGTCCAGGCGGCACGTCAGACCCGGGCAGAACGATTCAAGAGCGACACCTTCGATCCGGTCCAGGCGCTCAAGCAGGCAGAAGAACGTCGCGCTCAGCTCCAGGCCGAACGTCGTCAGATCGACGAGAAATGGGTCGCCGTCTGGAATGCGCTCGACACGAATCAGCAGGCACGGGTCACCGAGCATCTGAAGAAGAAAGCCGAACGGGCTGAGCAACGGGCTCAGAAGCGTGACGAGCGCATGAAGCAGCGCGAAGCCGCTCGCGCAGCGCGTCAGGAAAACCGCGCCTCCTAAAGCTGCCGTCCGCACATCCTTTCAGGGCCCCCGGGCGGGGGCCCATGCACCGGCCTCCGCGGCCGGCTTTTCACGCGTGGAATTCCGAAAGTTGCAGGGCAGCGCTTGGCCGAGAAGGTAAAATTGCGCCACATTTGTCGGAATTCCCTCATCATGACTGTAGAAGTATTGGACATCGAGTCGCTGGACCTCGAAGCGCGGGGCATTGCGCACCGTGAAGGCAAAGTGGTTTTCGTCGAAGGCGCGCTACCCGGTGAACGGGTCGAGGCGACCGTCGTGAGGCGCAAGCCCTCGTATGAAAAGGCCCGCACGACGCGTGTGCTGCGTGAGTCCCCCCAGCGGGTTACGCCGCGCTGTCCGCACTTCGGCGTTTGCGGGGGGTGTGCCATGCAGCATCTCGATGCCCGGGCGCAGGTGGCGGTGAAACAGCGCGTGCTGGAAGACGCCTTCGGCCACATCGGCAAGCTCAAACCGGCCACGATCCTGCCACCCATGCATGGCCCCACCTGGGGCTATCGCTACCGGGCCCGGCTGTCCGTGCGTCTGGTGCCCCGCAAGGGCGGCGTGTTGGTCGGTTTTCGCGAGCGCCACAGCAGCTATGTGGCCGACATGACCGAGTGCCATGTCATGCCCAGGCATGTGTCCGACATGCTGGTGCCGCTGCGACGCATGGTGGAATCGCTATCCACGCCGAACCGCATTCCGCAGATCGAAGTGGCCGTGGGCGACCGAACCACGGCGCTGGTGCTGCGTCACATGGAGCCGCTCACCGCGAAAGACATCGATATCCTCCGAACCTTCGCCGAGCGCTGGAAGGTGTCATGGTGGCTGCAGCCCAAGGGGCCGGACAGCATCCACCTGCTCGACGCTTCGCAGGAAGGGCTGCTTGCCTACACGCTGCCTGATTTCGGCCTGCGCATGCAATATCGGCCCACGGACTTCACACAGGTCAATCCGCACATCAACCGCAGCCTGGTGGCGCGCGCCATTTCCCTTCTGGAGGTGGCGCCGCATCACCGGGTGGCCGACCTGTTTTGCGGGCTGGGCAATTTCACCCTGCCTCTGGCGACCCGTGCCCGTCAGGTGGTGGGCATCGAAGGTAGCAGCACCCTGACCACGCGTGCCCGGGAAGCCGCCACCTCACATGGCCTGCAGGAGAAGACGGATTTCGCCACCCTGAATCTGTTTGAAGTCGACGTGGCGTGGTTGCGGGATCTCGGTCACTTCGACCGCATGCTGATCGATCCGCCGCGCGAAGGGGCGGAAGCGGTGGCACGTGCGCTCTCGGCCTTGTCGGACGACGAGCGCCCGGGCCGGATCGTATACGTGTCCTGCAACCCGGCGACGCTGGCGCGGGACGCCGCCATCATGAGACACAAGGGCGGCTATGTGCTGGAAGCCGCCGGGGTGGTGAACATGTTCCCGCACACGGGGCACGTGGAGTCCATCGCGGTGTTCGGACCGGGTCGAGCCTTGCCTCCCGAGGCCGAGGCAGACGCCGCCCCGGAAGCCGTTGACGGCGTGGCAGAGGACACCGGGGCAGAGGGGGGCGCAGAAGCCCCAACGGCCTGAGCGCTGGCGGGGCGCTCCAAAAGATCCGACCCCAGAATTCTGACGCCAGTGCAAATGAATCTGGCCCCTTTGCAGGGGCCAGAATCTTTACGGCAGGGGGGATCAGTTCGCCTGCGTGTCGGCCAGAATGCGTTGTGCTTCTTCGCGCACACGCTCGGGAGCTGTACCGCCCACGTGCTTCCGTGCTGCCACACTGCCCTCGAGGGTCAGGACTTCATGGATGTCGGCTCCGATGGAAGCGTGGAACTGCTGCAGCTCCGCCAGGCTCAGGTCGGCCAGATCGCATCCCCGCTCTTCACAGACGCGCACGGCATGCGCGACCGTCTCGTGGGCGTCGCGGAAAGGCAGGCCCTTCTTCACCAGGTAGTCGGCCAGGTCCGTGGCGGTGGCGTAGCCCTGCAGGGCAGCGGCGCGCATGGCGTCGGGCTTGACGCGAATGCCGGGCACCATGTCCACGAAGATGGTCAGCGTATCGCGAATGGTGTCGGCAGCATCGAACAGGCCTTCCTTGTCTTCCTGGTTGTCTTTGTTGTAGGCCAGGGGTTGACCCTTCATCAGGGTGAGCAGGGCGATCAGGTGGCCGTTCACGCGGCCGGTCTTGCCACGGGCGAGCTCGGGGACGTCCGGGTTCTTCTTTTGCGGCATGATGGAACTGCCCGTACAGAAGCGGTCGGCGAGATCGATGAAACCCACTCGCGGGCTCATCCAGAGCACGAGCTCTTCGGACAGACGCGAGATATGGGTCATGATGAGGGCGGCCGCCGCACAGAATTCGATGGCGAAATCCCGATCGGAGACGGCATCCAGGGAATTGCGGCAGACGCCGTCGAAGCCCAGATTGCGGGCCACACGCTCGCGGTCGATGGGGAAGGAGGTGCCGGCCAGCGCCGCCGCGCCCAGGGGCAGGCGGTTGACGCGCTTGCGGCAGTCTGCCAGGCGTTCGGCGTCGCGCCCGAACATTTCCGCGTAGGCCAGCAGGTGATGGCCGAAGGTCACCGGTTGCGCCACCTGCAGGTGGGTGAAGCCCGGCATGATGGTGTCGGCATGTTCCAGGGCCACCGTTGCCAGGGCGTGCCGCAGCTGGCGCAGCAAATCCAGGGCAATGTCAATTTCGTTGCGCAGCCACAGCCGGATGTCGGTCGCGACCTGATCGTTGCGCGAGCGACCGGTATGCAGCCGCTTGCCGGCGTCGCCCACCAGTTCCACCAGGCGTTTCTCGATGTTCAGGTGAACGTCTTCGAGATCGAGCGACCAGGTGAAGGTGTCTTCTTCGATTTCGCGCAGGATGCGGTCCATACCGCGCTCGATGGCTTCGCGGTCTGCGGCACTGATGACGCCGACCGAGGCGAGCATTTCTGCGTGCGCCAGAGAGCCCTGGATATCGAAGCGCGCCATGCGCTTGTCGAAATTGACGGAAGCCGTATAGCGTTTGACCAGGTCTGACACGGGCTCGGAGAAACGGGCCGACCAGGCCTGCGCCTTGTTGGCGAACTGATCTTGTGCGGAGGAGGGTGTTTGGTTCGACATAGTGCGGCGATTATAAAGGACGCGGCTTTCTCTACGGTATATTTAGAGGATTTTCATTTCTGAAGCGGAGCCCTGTGAGCCGCTGCGGGGCGGGCCTCCAGCCGCCACGAAGCGTGTTCGAATCACCATGCAGCAAGAAGAAGTCTCTCTGACCGAGTCCATCAGCACCTATAGCCAGACTGTGTTCAACGAGCTCGCGCGTGATGCCGAATGGGGTGGCATGGCCGTGTACGTGCTGATCGTCCTGTTGGTGTTCCTGGGGGTGGCACTGCTCATCTCGCGCGCACTCGGCACCATTGCCCGCCGGGCCCTCCTGCTGGCCGGGCACGGCGATTGGGCGGAAGGGTTGATCAGGCGCCGCGTGTTCCGCCATATCGGGTACGCACTTCCTCTGCTGGCCGTGCTGAGCAACCTGCCCACGCTGGCCATCCGGCCCGACGTCGCCAGCCTGCTGACCCGCGTGATCACCTCCGCCGGCGTGGTGTTCGTGTTCCTTGCGCTGATCGGCGTGCTGCGTACCTGGGAAGACGTCTATTCCTCCAGCCACCGGGCTCAGACACGCTCCATCAAGGGCTACGTGGAGCTCGCGCGCATTCTGCTGTGGGCCGTGTGCACCATCCTGGTAGTGTCCATCATGATGGACCGCTCACCGCTGCTGATGCTCTCGGGTCTGGGCGCGCTGTCGGCGGTGTTGCTGCTGGTCTTCAAGGACACGCTGCTGTCTCTGGTGGCCAGCACGCAAATGAGCAACTACGACATGCTGCGCCTGGGCGACTGGATCGAGATGCCGCAGGCGGGCGCCGATGGCTTCGTCATCGACATGGCCCTGCATACCGTCAAGGTGCAGAACTGGGACAAGACCGTCACCACCATCCCCACCTACAAGCTGTTTTCGGAAAGCTTCCGTAACTGGCGGCACATGTTCGAATCGGGTGGCCGGCGCATCAAGCGGACCATGCGCATCGATGCCAGCACCGTCCGTTTCCTGACGGAATCCGAAATCCAGGAATTGCGCCGCTACGCACTGCTCAAGGATTATCTGGACGGCAAGCAGCAAGAACTGGAGGCGAGCAACCGTGAGCTGGGGGAGCTCACTGAAGTGCCGGCCAACCGGCGTCGTCTGACCAACATCGGGACTTTCCGCGCCTACGCCATGGCGTATATCGCCCGCCACCCGGAAATCCGCAAGGACATGATCATGCTCGTGCGCATGATGGAACCCCAGTCCGAGGGCATCCCCATCGAGGTGTATTGCTTCAGCAACAATACCGCCTGGGTTGAGTATGAACGCATCCAGGGTGATATCTTCGATCACCTGTTGGCCATCCTGCCGGAGTTCTGGCTGCGGCTGTATCAGTCGCCTGCCGGCAGCGACATCGCAAGATTGCAAAACATCACAAGGAACTCGCAATGAAAATGATCTCCGCGATCATCAAGCCCTTCAAACTCGACGAGGTGCGCGAAGCCCTGGCCGATATCGGTGCCACCGGCGTCACCGTCACCGAAGTGAAGGGGTTCGGGCGCCAGAAAGGGCATACCGAGCTCTATCGCGGCGCCGAGTATGTCGTCGATTTCCTGCCCAAACTGAGGGTCGACATCGTCCTGCCGGCCGCCATGGTGGAAGCGGCCATCGACGCCATCATCAAGGCCGCCTACACGGGCAAAATCGGCGATGGCAAGATTTTCGTGACACCCGTCGAACAGGTCGTGCGCATTCGGACCGGCGAAAGCGGCATCGACGCACTTTGAGGAAGCTTGTTTGAGGCGGGCCCCCGCTCAGGGGCGGGAGGCCCCCGCCACGCCCCAGAACTCGGGGAGGAAGGCCTCGGCCACCAGGAGGGGCTGACCCTTTCGCCAGAACACGGAACAGCGCGCCAGCACGGAGGGCGGCGCGGGGCAGCGCTCGCCGAGGTGCTGGTGCAGGGCGCGGTAGATCGGCTGCTGACGGGTCAGACGCCTGACGTAAAACGGCGAGCGCAGAATTTGTGGGTCGTGGTAGAGCATGTCCGCCAGGGGGCGGGTACGCAAACGGCGCATGCCCTGCCAAAGTGCATGGGACGCCGCAAGCGGTGTGAAACTGCGGGCGAACACGCAGTCGATGCCATCGATGCTCATGCAGATTTCGCGTAGCCAGATTTCGCTCCCAGCCCGGCGACCCAGCATCCACGCTTCCTGCGGGTCCAGGCTGTGGACTTTCTCTCTGACGACCCTGAGATTGAACGCCCCGAGCTGGCGCAGTCCGGCCGTCAGGGCATTGGGACGAAACAACCAGAATTTCTGATGCGAAGACAAGGAAGGGGGAGCGGCGCGCTGCCAGCCGCCCTGTCTGCCATGTGTAATTTCCATGCGCGTATTATCGCCAAAGTCATACAATGCTGCCCATGGAAAAAGTAAGAATCTCGAAGCTCATGGCCCAACGGGGCCTGTGCTCGCGGCGAGAAGCCGATGCCTATATCGAGCGCGGTTGGGTGCGCGTGGACGGCGTGATCGTGTCCGAGCTGGGCAGCAAGGCCTGGCCGCACCAGAAGATCACGCTGGAAAAGCAGGCGCGTCAGCGGCAGACCTCGCGGGTCACCATCATCCTGAACAAACCGGTGGGCTATGTTTCGCATCGCGCCGATGGCGGGTACCGCCAGGCGGTGTCGCTCATCACGCCGCAGAATCTGTACCGTCCCGCCAAGCAGCCACAGGCGTTTGATCCCAACCATCTGCGCGGCCTTGCCCCCGCAGGGCGGCTGGACATCGATTCGCAGGGCCTGCTCGTCCTGACTCAAGACGGGCGCATTGCGAGGCAGTTGATCGCCGAAGACAGCGACATCGAAAAGGAATACCTGGTCAGGGTCGAGGGCCGGCTGGTGACCAATGGCCTGGAAAAGTTGCGCTTCGGGTTGTCTCTGGACGGAGCACCGCTCAAGCGTGCCGAAGTCGACTGGCAGAACGAAGACCAGCTGCGATTCGTGCTGCGCGAGGGCAAGAAACGCCAGATCCGCCGCATGTGCGAGATCGTCGGCCTCAAGGTGGTGGGTCTCAAGCGCGTACGGATGGGCCGTATCGTGCTGGGCGACCTCCCGCAGGGCAAGTGGCGCTACCTGCGGGAAGGCGAGAGCTTCTTCTGATCAGCTGCGCTTGCTGCGCGACAGGCTGAAGGTGGCGCCGGCGTCCTGTCCCAGCGTCGCGACGAGCCAGGGCAGTGCGCCGGACAGTGCATCGTGCAGGGTCCAGGGCGGGTTCACCACGAACATGCCGCTGCCGTACATGCCGTAGCCCGACGAGGGCGGTCGCCTGACCTGCAGCGAAGCATGCACCCAGACGACGTCCAGGTGCTCCAGGGTGCGCGTCAGCATCTGCACCTCGCGTCGCGCCACCAGCGGATACCACACCGCAAACGTGCCTGTGCTGAAGCGTTTGAGCCCTTCCTGAACGGCCGTCAGCGTGTGACGGTAATCCTGCTTGTTTTCGTAGGATGGGTCGATGAGGACCAGCCCGCGACGGGTCGGTGGGGGCAGCAATGCCTTGATGCCCTCGAAACCATCTTCCTGTTTCACCATGACCTGCCTGGACCGGCCGCGTGGATGCTGCGCGAGATTTCGTTGCAGGACGTCGATTTCATTCGGATGCAGCTCGAACAGGCGCAGGCGGTCGCGCTCCCTCATGGCCTGCAGGGTGAGCCAGGGTGACCCGGGGTAGAAGCGCAGTTCCCCGTCCGGGTTGAAAGGCACCAGCGCGTCAAGATAGGCCTGCACCAGCCCGGGCGGGTTCTCGGCCGAACGCAGCCGCAGGACACCCTCCTCTGACTCGGGCTTGCGCGGGGGCGCGGCGACGGCGGCTTCCGGAGGGGCATCGGACGGGCGGCGCACGCCCGACCGCGCTGCCGGTTTGCCCGAGGCCCACTCACCCCGCAGATCGTAGATGCCGGCGCCGGCGTGAGTGTCGATGACCCAGTAGGGGGCATCTTTGAGATTCAGGTGGCTCAGCAGCTGAACCAGAACGGCATGCTTGAGCACATCGGCGTGGTTGCCTGCGTGGAAGGCGTGGCGATAACTGAACAAGGGTGGCCTCTTCAGACTTGGCCCGGGGCCATGGAGACGACTTCGTCGGTAATGATGGCGTTGCAGCCCCAGTCGAGCAGTTCGCGCGCACGCTGGGGTTCATTCACCGTCCAGACAGCCAGGGTCAGCCCCGCTTCCCGCACCTGTTCGACGATCTCGCGCGTGGTGTATCGCCCATTCAGATTCAGGCCGATACATTCCAGCCAGCGAACGCGGTCCCGCCAGTCGGAAGGCAGTTCTTTCTCGATCAGCAGGGCACGGGGCAGCTCCGGCACGGCATCGCGGGCGGCGGCCAGCGCCTGCTCCGAGAACGAGGAGAGCAAGGGGGGGAGACTGGCGCCTTCCCACAACTGGCGTGCCAGCGTGGCGATGCGCTCGCCCGTGTGCGTTTCCATGCCCGTGGTGGGTTTGATCTCGATATTGCTGTGAATGCCGTTGGCGCGCGTGTAGGCGGCGATGCCGTACAGCGTGGCAATGGGCTCGCCGGCATAGGCGGGCGAATGCCAGGCGCCGAAATCGTAACGTGCGAGCTCGGCAAAACGGAAGTCGGCGGCGCGCCCGCTGCCGTTGGACGTCCGTTCCAGGGTGTCGTCGTGCAAGAGGACGGGTACATCGTCGGCGGTCAGCTTGACGTCATATTCCATCATGCGAAAGCCGTGAGAGGCGCCCACGCGAAAGGCGGCCAGCGTGTTTTCAGGGGCAGTGCGACCCGCTCCACGGTGAGCAATCCACTGAGGGTAGGGCCATGCAGTTGAGGGCTGGGGCATGATTCGGGCTCCACATGAGACCGCCGGACTGGCGGAATGAAGGGCATTTTATCCTCGGCAGGCCGATGCCAGCCATCCTGCACGCAAGACATCAAAGGGGCAGACAGCGGGGATGCTGGTGGTAAACTCCGGCAAAGCGAAAATTCGGGGCCTTCCGGCCCTGGCTAGATGCACGATTTCCCGGAGCCTTCGAGGTTTCGCAACTGAATTCCAGGTGATGAATGTTCGATTTCATACGCACGAACCGGCGCTTCATGATGCTCATATTGCTGGTGCTCGTTCTTCCTTCGTTCGTGTTGATCGGTGTCAGCGGCTATACCAACTACGTTTCGGGTGACAAGGACCTCGTTGTGGTCGGTGATTCTGCGGTGACGCTGCAGGAATTCGAGATGGCCCGGCGCAATCAGCTCGAGCAGCTCCAGCGCAACACCATGGGGCGTTTCGATCCGGAAGTGCTGAATACGCGCGCGGCCCGTGAAATGTTGCTGGAGTCGCTGGTCGATCGCCGTGTGATGGTCACCATTGCCAACGAAGAACGCTTCAGTGTGTCCGACGGCGCACTGCGCAACAGCATCGCAGAGATGCCCGAGTTTCAGGAAGACGGCCAGTTCTCGGCAGAACGCTACAACCAGCTGCTGGCCGCCGCCGGTCTGAGCCCGCGCGATTTTGAACAGGGGCAGCGCGGCGAGCTCGCCTTGCAACGCGTGCTTGGCCCGGTCTCCGCGAGCGCCGCGGTGCCGACCTCGATCCGTGAACGCGTTCAGGCCGCGCTCACCGAATCGCGCACTGTGCGGCTGCGCACCTTCCCGATTTCCGACTTTCAGAAAGACATCGTCGTGAGCGAAGCCGACATCAAGGCCTGGTACGACGGCAACAGCGAGCGCCTCAAGGTGGCCGACCAGGTCGCCGTCGAGTATCTGGTGCTGAACGAAGATGTCGCGATGAAGGCCGTGGGCGACATTTCCGAGGAAGATCTGCGCAGCTACTACGAACAGAACAAAGCCCGCTATGTCACGCCGCCCCGCGTGAACGTCAGCCATATTCAGATCAGCGTGGCCTCCGGCGCCTCCGAGCAGGATCGCGATGCCGCACGGCAGAAGGCCGAGGTCGTTGCCGAACGGGTGAAGGCGGATCCGTCGAGCTTTGCCGAGGTGGCCCGTACCGAATCCCAGGACGTCGGCACGGCGCGTGACGGTGGTCAGCTGGGTTGGGTGCGTCCCGGTACCTGGCCCGCCGCGCTCGAAGAGGCCGTCTTCGCCCTGAAGGAAGGTGAGGTCTCCGGCGTCGTGGAGGGCCCCGGTGGTTTCCATGTGTTCATCGCCAATCGGGTTGAGGCCGAGAAGGGAGAAACCTTTGAAGAAGCGCGCGCCAAGGTAGAAGACGAAGTGCGTCGTCAGCTGGCCGCCGAGCGCTTCGCCGAAATGGCAACCCGTCTGACCGATCTGGTCTACGACAACCCCTCCAGTCTGGAGCCTGCTGCTCAGGCGCTGGGGCTGGAACCCCGCCTTGTGGAAGGCGTAACGCGCGACGGTCTGCTGGGTGTGGAAGACGTGGGCGAGCGCGCCGCCGCGGCCAGTGCCGATGCCGCCATCTTTGAAGATCCCCGCGTTCGCAGCACCCTGTTCAGTACGGCGCTCTTGAACGAGAAGTCGAACTCCGGGGTGATCGAAGTGTCGTCCGACACGCTTGCCGTGGTGCGCGTGGCTTCATTTGAACCTGCGCATGTTCCGCCGCTCGAACAGGTCAAGGGTCGCATCGAAGCGATTCTTGCTGCCGAGGCGGCAAGCAAGGCAGCCGCCGAAGCCGGTGAAAAGGCGTTGGCGGCGCTGCGCGAGTCCACCGCCGATGCGGAGTCCTCCGACGCGTTCGGCACGCCCCTGACCGTCAGCCGCATGGATTCCCAGGGCCTTGCCAAGCCGGTGCTGGATGCCGTGTTCTCTGCCCGCCCCGATCAGTTGCCGGCCTATGTGGGCGTGACTGGTCCGCAGGGTTACGTGGTGGCGCGAGTCGAATCCGTTCAACCCGGGGAGCCCAACGAAATGCTTGCCGCCGGGCTCGACATGGAGCTGTCCCGTAGCCTCGGCATGGCCGAGCAGCAGGCGGTCATGCGTGAAATGCGGGTCCGCCTGGGCGTGAAACGCACTGCCGATGCCGAAGAGGTCCTCGCCGGCGAGGAAGGCTGAACCCGGAAGACTGATCTGGCTGCAAGTGCCCCCCAGGCAATACGGCTGAGCCCGTTGCGGCGGGTTCAGCCACTTGGGCAGGGTACGCAGTGTGTCCCTTGCCGAATACGTCGCCTGAGCCGGGCATGCCGGCTCAGCGTGCGGTTACAGCAGGGCTTCGAGATGCGGCCATATGGTGTCGGCGATAGGCGTCTGGGCCTCAACCGTCGGGTGCAGGCCGTCGGCCTGGAACATGCCTGCCTCCAGCGCGATCCCCTCGAGCATGAACGGCACCAGGGGAATCGCGTTTTCTTTTGCCAGTTCCGCGTAGATGGCGTGGAACTGATCCGCGTACCGCCTGCCATAGTTCGGCGGGATGTGCTGGCCGATAAGCAGCACCTGCGCCCCTTTGGCCCGTGACAGAGCAATCATCTTTTGAAGGTTGGCCTTCATGTCGCGCAGTGGCAGGCCGCGCAAGCCGTCGTTGGCGCCGAGCTGAATGACGACGATGTCTGCGCGGGTTTCCTCCAGCAAGGCGGGCAGGCGCTGCAGACCGTTGCCCGTCGTATCGCCGCTGATGCTGGCATTTCGTATCTGGTATGCTTGTTCACCGCGCTTCAGGCGCTGAGCAATGATCTGCACCCAGCCGGTGTCGCGGGGCAAGCCGTATTCTGCCGACAGGCTGTCACCCACGATCAGGATCTGGCGCGCCGGCCGTCCCGCATGCGGGTCTGCCTCCTGTGGCGCCGCCGCCTCTGCGGCCATCGCGCCTCGCATGTACAGCGAGACGAGCAATCCCAACAACAAGCCTAAAGACCTTCCCCAGCGCATGCAATCAACTCCCAGTATTGAAGTGGTGGACCTCTGTCAGCGCGTTACCGACAGCTCGGGTGTCCTGGACATTTTAAGCAGGGTGAGCTTTACGGTTGGCACCGGCGAGGCCGTGGCCATCACGGGCAGTTCCGGTTCGGGCAAGAGCACTCTGCTCGGCCTGATGGCCGGCCTGGATGTGCCGACGTCCGGTTCGGTGCACCTGCTCGGGCATGATCTTTTCAGCCTGGATGAAGAAGCGCGGGCGCAGCTTCGCGCGCGCTACGTGGGCTTTGTCTTCCAGGCCTTCCATCTTCTGCCGAATCTCACGGCGCTGGAAAACGTCATGCTGCCGTTGGAATTGCGCGGTGAGCCCGCCAGGGCGGCCGCGGTCTCCATGCTGGAACGCGTCGGGCTCAGGGACAGGCTGAACCATTACCCCCGCACCCTTTCGGGCGGCGAGCAGCAGCGGGTGTCGCTCGCCCGGGCCTTCGTGCAGCGTCCGGCCATTCTCTTTGCGGACGAGCCCACCGGGAGTCTGGATGAACAGAATGGCCGCAGGGTGACGGATCTCATGTTCGGCCTGCATGAAGAGCAGGGGACATCGCTGGTGCTGGTCACGCACGACCCGGCCCTTGCGGACCGTTGCCATCGGGAATTGCGACTCTCCGGTGGCCGGCTGCTGGCGCCGGCCGCACTTGAGTGAGGCAGGCGGGCCGGTGTGCTTCGGGCGTTGCCGGATGGGTGCGCCAGCGGTTGCGACCGCGCCATGACATCACATGTTCGTGCGCATCTTCGAGGGCAGCCAGGTGGCGAGTTCCGGAACGAAATAGAGGAGCAGCGCAGCAGCCACCATCAGGAAGAACATGGGGGAGGTGATCCGCGCCAGGTAGGGAAGCTCCAGGCGCGTCATGCCCGACAGCACAAACAGGTTGAAGCCGACCGGGGGCGTGATCTGAGCCATCTCGATGACCAGCACCAGGAAGATGCCGAACCACACCAGATCGAGGCCGGCTGCCTGCACCGTGGGCAGCAGCACGCCCATGGTGAGCACAACGATGGAAATGCCGTCGAGCAGGCAGCCCAGCACGATGAAGAAGACCATCAGGGCGAGAATCAGGCCGAATTGTGACAGCCCGAGGGAACCGATCCATTCGGCCAGCGCACGCGGCAAACCGATATACCCCATGGAAAGCGTCAGGAACTGCGCGCCGGCCAGGATCAGCGCAATCATGCAGTACAACCGTGTCGCGCCCATCAGCGACTCGGTGAAGGTCTTCCAGTTCAGCGAACCCTGCAACAGGGACAGCACGAGCGCCCCGATGACGCCGATCGCCGCCGCTTCGGTGGCCGTGGCAAAGCCTGTATAGATGGCACCCAGCACGGCGCCGATCAGCAGGATTACCGGAATGAGGTTGCGCGAGGCCCTGAGCTTTTCGATGAGCGGCATGTTTTCGTCTGACGCGGGCACCTGATCCGGATGCAGCATCGCCCAGAGCGCGATATACCCCATGAACAGGGTGGCCAGAAGCAGGCCGGGAAGTACGCCGGCAATGAACAGCCGGGAAATCGACACGTCGGCGGCCACGCCGTAGACGATCATGATGATGGACGGCGGAATCATCAGGCCGAGCGTGCCGGCGCCGGCGAGGGTGCCCAGCACCTTGTCCTGGGGATAGCCGCGGCGGCTCAGCTCGGGGATAGTCATCTTGCCGATGGTGGCCACCGTGGCTGCGGAAGAGCCCGAGACGGCGGCGAAAATGGCGCATCCGATGATGTTGGTGTGCAGCAGACGCCCGGGCAGACGGTTCAGCCAGGGTGCCAGACCGCTGAACAGGTCTTGTGAAAGACGCGTGCGAAAAAGGATCTCCCCCATCCAGAGGAACAGAGGCAGCGCAGTGAGTGTCCAGCTGGATGCCGCGCCCCAGATGGTGATGGCCATCGCGTCGCCGGCTGAGCGCGTCGTGAAGATTTCCATGCCGAGCCAGGCGGCGCCCGCGAGGGTCAGGCCGACCCAGACGCCACAGGCGAGAAAGCCGACGATGGACACCACCAGCATGGTGATGACGAAGATCTCATTCATGCTGGGCAGTTTCCTGGGTGTTGCGACCGGATTGGCCCCGCAAACGGCAGATGGTTTCGTCAAGCAGCGCAATGAAGAAAATGACGCTGCCGATGGCCATGGAAAGCTGCGGGATCCACAGGGCGGTGGCATCTTCGCCCGTGGAGATGTCGTTGTAAGCGTGTGAGTCGAGGACCAGCTTGCAGCTGAACCAGGCAACATTCGCCGCGATGACGGCTCCGACGATCAGGGCGAAGGCGTCGAGTCGGGTGCGCGCACGGGGGGGCAGCGAGGCCAGCAGCAGGGTCACGCGGATGTGCTCGCCCTTCTTGAAAGTATGGGCCAGGGCCAGAAAACCCGCTGCCGCCATGCAATAGCCGGCGTAAGCATCCAGGCCGGGGATATGGACGGCGACCTGTCGGACACCGATGGACAGGGAAATGCACACCAGGACGCCGATCATGAAAACGGCGGCGAGCACGCCCGCCGCCGTGTAGAGATGGTCCAGCAAACGGCGCATGTTTATTGCGCCCGATAGGCGTCAATGACTTGCTTGCCGTCGGCGCCGGCTTTCTCCAGCCACTCGTTCAGCATGGTTTCACCCACTTTGCTCAGACCGCTCATGAGTTCGTCCGAGGGCTTGACGATGTCCATGCCGTTCTTGGCGAGGTTGTCCAGATACCACTGGGTCTTCTCGCGGGACAATTCCCAGCCACGTTTTTCGGCCGCTTCGGCTGCCTTGAGCAGAGCGTCCTTGCACTTCTGGTCGAGCGCGTCGAAAGCCTTCTTGTTGACCAGGATGGCGTTCTTGGGCAGCCAGGCCTGCGTGTCATAGAAGCGCTTCATGTATTCATAGACCTTGGTGTCCCAGCCGGTTGAACCGGAGGTCATGAAGGCATTGACCACACCGGTCGCCATGGCCTGCGCCAGTTCCGCCTGCTGGATGGTCACAGGCTGCGCACCGACCAGTTCCGCAATGCGGGCCGTGACCGGGCTGTATGCGCGCCACTTCAGCCCTTTGAGATCATCGACCTTGTTGATCTCGTTATTGGCGTAGATGCCCTGAGGCGGCCAGGCCACGGTGAAGAGCAGCATCATGCCCTGAGATTCGAGCTTCTTGCTCAGGACCGGCTTCTGGGCCTGATACAGCTTCCAGGCTGCGTCGTACCCCGTCGCCAAGAAAGGCAGGCCATCCAGCGCGTAGATGGGGTCTTCGTTGGCGAAATTGGTCAGCAGGATTTCACCGGCCTGCGCCTGGTTGGACTGCACGGCCCGCTTGATTTCCGGCGCCTTGAACAGCGAGGCGTTGAGATGCAGGGTGATGTCGAAGTCACCGCCGGAGAGCTCCTTCACATCTTTGACGAACTGCTGGAGGTTCTCGGAGTGGAGGTTGGAGGCCGGATACGCCGTGGGAAGATCCCACTTGGCCGGGGCCGCCTGGGCCTGAAGCGAGAAGGCCGCCGCGACGGCGGACAGCAGAATGAGTCGTTTCATGTGGGAGTCCTTTAGTTCTGATACTTCTTGTACGGAACGGGATATCGCCAATGATTGTAGAGGTGTGACAGCGCCAATCAAGAATTGCTTGCTGCGCTTTAGGGAAATCCATGGGCAGTGGAAACCCGGGTTGCGAAGGTTAAACTTTCAGCTCGAAGCAAAAGGAATTCACGATGTGGCAGTTCTTCTCAGGCGCCGTCGCGGCGCACCCCTCCGGCTCGCAGCGCAAAGCGGTCCGACTCCTCGCCGGCGCCTGTCTGGTGTCCGCCGCCAGTCTGCTGGCCATGGTGCCGGCGCAAGCCGCCGGATTCATTGCGCGCACCCTGCATGCCCCGGTTCCGGGCGGGGTGGCGGTAGTTCCGCTGCCGTCCTCATCAACGCCGCCGGCCGTGTCTTACGGGGGTAAGCGGGTGATGGTGGTGAAAGACAGTGACGGCGCCTGGATTGCGGTCGTGGGCATCGATCTCAAAGCCACGCCCGGCCAGCATGCGCTGGACGTCAGAACTGGCCACGGCAGGGCGTCTGCCGGCTTCGAGGTTGTCCACAAGGAATATAAGCGCCAGCACATCACGCTCAAGAACCGTGCTCATGTGTCACCGAGCCCCGAGCAGCTCAAGCGATATGAGCGGGAATATGCGGAACAGATGCAGGCCTATGCGCGCTTTCGCGAGACGGGGCCGAGCAACGTGTTGATGGCGGCGCCCGTGTCCGGGCGGACCTCCAGTCCCTTCGGCCTGAGGCGCTTTTTCAATGGGGAAGAACGCAACCCCCATTCCGGCCTGGATTTTGCCGTGCCCCGTGGAACGCCGGTCAAGGTACCGGCCGACGGAGTGGTCACCTTGGTGGGCGACTATTTCTTCAACGGCCGCACCGTATTCGTGGATCACGGCCAGGGCTTCATCACCATGTACTGCCATCTGGATGCCATCCTGGTGGAGAAAGGGCAGGAGGTCAGGCGGGGGGATGTTCTGGGCCGGGTCGGTGCAACGGGGCGCGCCACGGGTCCCCATCTGCACTGGAATGTGAGCCTGAATGGCAGCCGGGTGGACCCGGCTCTGTTTCTGAGGAAATGACGCGGAAGCGGTGAGGGCGTGAGGGCGGGGGCCTCAACCCTTCACGCGCACAATCTTTTTCACCTGCGGTACATGACGAATGGCACGGATCACCTGCGCCAGGTGGTTGCGGCTGTCGACCTGCAGCGTGAGGTGAAGCACCGCCGTGGCACTGACATCGTCGTCCTGCATGGTGAGGTGCAGAATGTTGGAGTCGGCTTCCGTGATCTCCGCTGCCAGACGCCCCAGCACGCCCCGCTCGTTCAGGGCGGTGACGTCCAGGCGGGTGGTGAGGTGGCGCGCGGTCTTGGTGTCCCAGGCGACCGGAATCCAGCGCTCGGGTTCTCGGGCACGCTGGCGTTGCGCCACCGAACACTCGGCCATGTGCACGACCAGCCCGTGGCCCAGGCGGATACCACCGATGATGGCATCACCCGGAAGCGGCCCACAGCAAGGCGCCAGCTGCACGGCCTGGCCTTCGTTGCCATGAATGAGAATGGGTGTGGCCGTGGTGGCGGTGATTTCGTCGACCACCGCCGCGGTGGTGGCCACCATGGCGTTCTCGGGTGCGAAGCGCCGCGCAACAACTGCCGCCAGCCGCTTGCCCAGCCCGATATCGGCAAGAATCTCGTCGCGCGACTGGGCGCCCGAACCCTTGGCGAGTTTTTCCCATTCGGGATCGTCGTCGTCGGGGTAGGGCAGGTTCAGCTGATCGAAGGCCTGCAGGAGCAACCGCCGGCCGAAGGCCACGGATTCCTCGTACTTGACCGTGCGCAGGTAATGGCGGATTTCCGAGCGTGCGCGGCCCGTGCGCACGTAATTGAGCCACTGAGCGCTGGGCCGCGAGGCGCTGGAGGTGACGATTTCCACCGAATCGCCGCTCTTGAGTTCGGTGCGAAGGGGGGCGAATTCGCCGTTGATTTTGGCGGCCACGGCCTGATTGCCGACGTCGGTGTGAATGGCATAGGCGAAGTCGACGGGCGTGGCGCCACGCGGCAGTGAAATGATCTTGCCGCGCGGCGTGAAGACATAGACGGCGTCGGGGAAGAGATCGACCTTCACGTGCTCGAGGAATTCGCCCGAGTCGCCCGTCTGGCTCTGAATGTCGAGCAGCGACTGCAGCCACTGGTGGGTGCGTTTCTGCAGGTCGTTGAGCGACACATTGGGATCTTTGTACAGCCAGTGTGAGGCCACGCCTTCTTCGGCGACGTGATCCATGTCGCGGGTGCGGAACTGAAATTCGACCGGCGTGCCGTAGGGGCCGATCAGGGTGGTGTGCAGCGACTGATAGCCATTGAGCTTGGGAATGGCGATGTAATCCTTGAACTTGCCGGGGACCGGCCGATATAGCTGGTGCAGCGTCCCCATGGCCAGATAGCATTCCGGCAGCGTGTGAACGATGATGCGGAAGCCGTAGATGTCGAGCACGTCGGAAAACGACTTCTTCTGTTCGACCATCTTCTTGTAGATGCCGTAGAGCGATTTCTCGCGCCCGGAGATCTCGGCTTCAATGCCGGCTGCCGGCAGTGCAGCACTGACGGCCTCGTGGATCTTGCTCAGCACTTCCCGCCGGTTGCCGCGAGCGGCCAGCAGGGCCTTGTGCAACACACGATAGCGGTTCGGGTGGATGGCCTGGAAGCAGAGATCCTGGAGTTCGCGAAACAGCGCATTCAAGCCCAGACGGTGGGCAATGGGCGTGTAGATTTCCAGTGTTTCGCGGGCGATGCGGCGGCGTTTCTCGGCAGAGACGGCGCCGAGCGTACGCATGTTGTGCAGCCGGTCGGCCAGCTTGATGAGGATGACGCGCACGTCGCGCGCCATGGCCAGCAGCATCTTGCGGAAACTTTCCGCCTGCTGTTCTGCCTTGGAGGCGTATTCCAGGCGCTGCAGTTTGGTGACGCCGTCGACGATCTCGGCGACGTCGGCACCGAAGCGTTCTGCGATCTCCTGCTTGGAGACGTCCTGGTCTTCAATGACGTCGTGCAGGAGCGCCGCCATGAGGGAGGCGGCGTCGAGCTTCCAGCCCGCGCAGATTTCCGTGACGGCAATCGGGTGCGAAATGTAGGGCTCGCCGCTGGCCCGGAACTGGCCCAGGTGGGCCTGATCGGCAAAACGGTAGGCTTCCTTGACGCGTTCGACGTCCTTGGGATCGAGGTACTGGCGAATGACTTCCGTCAGCGGGGCAAGCGAGGCAATGGCATTGCCGGGGGCTGCAGGCGCTGGGTGGGCCGCTTCACCGGGAACGCCCGCAGGCTGCTTGCCCCGGCGCCGCAGGCGAGGGCCTTTCTTGAGTACAGCCAGAAGGCCTGATGAGGCCCCGCGCAGCGTGGTGAATGCCATCGTGCCGCCCCCGGATGGATCAGGTCGGAACCTTGCGCAGCATTTCCAGGCCGGTGACACCGGCGGCAATTTCCCGCAATGCGGTGACCGTGGGCTTGTTCTTGCTTTCGATGCGCGGTTCGTGACCCTGCGCGAGCTCGCGCGCACGATAGGTGGCGGCCAGCGTCAGCGCGAATCGGTTCGGGATCTTTTCCAGACAGTCTTCTACAGTAATACGTGCCATGTTGTACCTCTTGTTCAGATTCTTGTGAGCCCCCGGTGGGGGGCGTGACCGCGGGTTCAGCCGCCCTGGGTTCCGGAACGAATCCCCAGCTGGGCGAAGAGCTCGGCGTGCCGGACAGACTGCGTGACGTAGCGCAACCTGGCCGCAGAAACAATGCTCGCAAGCTCGTCTAGAGCGGTGCTAAATTCTTGATTAATAATAACATATTGACACTCTGAGACATGCGACATTTCGCCGCCGGCGGCCAGCAGACGGCGGGCAATCACGTGCGGTTCGTCCTGGCCGCGATTCTTCAGCCGGGTCTCGAGCGCTTCAATCGAAGGTGGCAGGATGAAAATGCCGATGGCATCGGGCAGGTGCTCGCGGACTTGCCGGGCGCCCTGCCAGTCGATTTCGAGCAGGACGTCACGCCCGGCCCTCAGGGCCTCATCGATGCGGTCGCGCGGGGTGCCGTAGAAATTGCCGTGCACTTCTGCCCATTCGAGCATGGCCCCGGCATCGCGCAGCGCGTTGAATTCTTCGACGCTGACGAAACGGTAATGCTTGTCGTTGACTTCACCGGGGCGGGGCGGGCGGGTCGTGCAGGAAATCGACAACACCATGCTGGGTTCTCGCTCCAGAAGCGCGTTGACGAGACTTGATTTCCCGGCGCCGCTGGGCGCGACCACCATGAAGACGTTGCCAGAATATTGCGACATGTTGGAAGGGGGCAAAACGGCTATTTTAGCGAAGTTGCAGCATCATCGTGGCCCAGTTCCCGAAGGGCGGCCGCCCAGCTGTCCAGGTCGGCGCAAAGCAGGGCCACGGCGTCGTCGGCGTCCATGTTGAAGAGCACGTCTTCCAGGGCTGCGGCCGCTTCCTCGGGCGCACCGATGGCCACCACATGAAGATTGGCGCCATGCTCGAACTGTTCAGGCGGCACGAAGGCGGTGACTGCCTCGAGGTCGGGCGGGCTGATGGCCACATAGGCGCGCACCGGCAGGTCGTCCGCCAGGACGTCCAGGACGACGCCATTGGGAAAGCGGCTCACAAGTTGGCTGGAGTTCGGCATCAGGCGTTTCCATTGAAGCAGAGGGTGGCAACGACAGGCGTGTGGTCGGAAGGCTGTTCCCAGGTGCGCGGAATCTTGTCGATATGACAATCGGTACAGAGCGGTCGCAGGGCTTCCGACAGCAGGATGTGGTCAATTCTGAGCCCCGCATTGCGACGGAAGGCGAAGCGACGGTAATCCCACCACGAAAATGACTTTTCTTCCTGAGGAAAGAGACGAAAGGCGTCCGTCAGGCCCAGATTCAGCAGGGCGCGAAACGCTTCGCGCTCGGGTTCGGACACAAGGACGTCGCCTTCCCACTTGGCCGGGTCGTGCACATCTTCATCGGCCGGCGCCACGTTGTAGTCGCCCAGGACGGCCAGCCGCGGGTACGTCTTGAGTTCCGCGTCCAGCCATTCCCGAAGGGCCTGGAACCACGCCAGCTTGTAAGTGTATTTGTCGCTGTCCAGGGACTGACCATTGGGGCAATAGGCGCTGATCACTCGCACGGGACCGGCGGGAGAAGGCAGCGTGGTGGCGATCACCCGTTGCTGAGGGTCGTCGAAACCGGGCAGGTTGCGCTGGGTGTCGGAGCCGGGCTCACGGGAGATGATGGCCACGCCGTTGTAGGTTTTCTGCCCCGCCCAGACGGCGTGATAACCGATCTCGGTGAACGCATCGAGCGGGAAGAATTCATTGGCGAGCTTGAGCTCCTGAAGGCAGAGCGCGTCCACGGGATTGGTCTCCAGCCAGGCGAGTACCTGCGGAAGCCGCACTTTGAGGGAGTTGACGTTCCAGGTGGCGAGTTTCACGTTGCGACTTGTGGGAGGGCTAAGAGCCAGGGTTGCGAGACCCATCATCATAGCAGCGACCGCCTGCCTGCTTTGGCGCGCGCAGTCGGCCGCGGAGGGTTTTCAAGGCTTGACGATTGCCCGGAACCCATTACTGACCTATATTGTATTTAATAGTTACAATTTGGGGTGGCCGCCACAAGCGACCTAGAACAAGCGGCCCCAACCCATCGGGAGCCAGGCATCGAGAAAGGATTTCACGACTTATGGCGGCAGATTGTCCGACCAATATGATCGACCCTTCCAGCAGCGGATCGCATCTTCAGAACTACTGCATCGCCTTGCAGCCCATCTGCGACGCCGATCTCAAGCACGTGGCCGATGAGCTGCTCTATCGGGACAGCGCGAATGCGAGTTCCGCCAGCCTCACGGAAGCCCAGGCGGTGGAGGCCACGGCCCGCGTCTGCAACATTGCTTTCTACGAGATCGGCGCACGCCAGCTGGTGGGCGACCGCAAACTGTTTGTGAACGCGCCGCGCGAGTGGCTGTTGCAGCCCGAATTGTTGCCGCCGGAACCCGACCGTGTCGTGATCGAAGTGTTGGAAACCGTGGTTGGCGATGAACAGGTGCTGGCGAGCCTGCATCAGATTCGCGACATGGGGTTCCAGATCGCGCTCGACGACTTCGTGTTGACGGAGGCCACGCGGCCGTTGCTGGATGTGGCCCACATCATCAAGGTCGATGCGCTGGAACCGCTGGATCCGGCCGCTGTCGACCTCTACCGTTCGCGCGGGTTGCGCCTCCTGGCCGAGAAAGTCGAAGACATGGAAAGCTTCGAACGGTTCAAATCGATGGGTTTTTCCCTGTTTCAGGGTTACTTCTACGCGCGCGCGCAAGTCCGCGATCAGGGCGCCGGTCATCGCAGCAACAACCATGCGGCCCTGGTTCATCTGCTGGTGGAACTGCAGCGCGGCGAACCGAAAATCCGCGACATCGAGCGGGTCATCGCGCAAGACGCATCACTCACCTTTCTGCTCCTGCGCTACGCCAACTCGGCCATGTTCCACTATAAGGGTGCCATCAAGACACTCTTCCAGGCGCTACAGTTGCTGGGACTCAAACGGGCGGGCAGTCTTGCGCTGACGATGCTGCTCGCCAATCACGGCCCGGCCTGCATGCTAATGCTTTCCAGGGCCCTGACCCGCGCCGCCATGTGCGAGCGGCTGGCCGATGCCAAGGGCCTGGACGGCGACGTGGCGTTCTTCGTCGGGATTCTGTCCATGATGGGCGAGATGCTGGGCCAGTCGCTTCCCGAGCTGTTGCAGGAGCTCAAGCTGTCAAAGGAAATCGAACTCGCCGTGATGGAGCGCCAGGGTGAGCTGGGGCAGCTGCTTGAAGCCGTGGAAACGTTCGAGGCAGCGCGCATGGCTGGGTGGCCTCCCGAGCGCGTGGAGCGGTTCAATCGCACCTGGTTCCAGAGCCAGGTATGGTCCACCCAGATCCTGTCCATGATCGGCCAGGCGTGAGGGCTGCAGCGCAGCCTGCCCGACCGCGGTATGATCTTCGGATTTCATCCATGACGCGATAATGTAGAGGAGATAGGAACATGGAAGACGTCGTAATCGTTGCGGCCTGCCGTACCGCAATCGGTGATTTCGGGGGAGCGCTCAAGGACGTTCCGCCCACGGAGCTCGGGGCGACCGTCGTGCGAGCGGCCCTGGATCGTGCAGGGGTGGCGCCGGCCGACGTCAACCATGTGGTGTTCGGGCAGGTCATCAATACAGAACCGCGCGACATGTATCTGTCGCGTGTCGCGGCGCTGAATGCCGGCATTCCGGATCACGCCGTCGCCATGAACGTGAACCGTCTGTGCGGCTCTGGCTTGCAGGCCATCATCAGTGCTGCGCAATCCATCATGCTGGGTGATGCCCAGGTCGCCGTGGCGGGCGGCGCGGAAAACATGAGCCGCGCGCCCTATATGGCTCCCGCCCAGCGCTGGGGCGCCCGCATGGGCGACGCCGTGATGGTCGACATGATGACCGGAGCGCTGTCCGACCCGCTGGAACGCGTCCACATGGGCGTGACGGCCGAAAACGTTGCCAAACGGTATGGCATCAGCCGCGCCGACCAGGACGCCCTGGCCCTGTCTTCGCACAACCGCGCCGAAAACGCCATCCGCAACGGCTATTTCCGCTCGCAGATCGTGCCGATCGTGCAGAAGACGCGCAAGGGCGAAGTGGTCTTCGATACCGACGAGCACGTGCGCATGGGCGCGACGGCCGACAACTTCTCCGGCCTGAAGCCCGTCTTCGTGAAGGAAGATGGCACGGTCACTGCAGGGAATGCCTCCAGCATCAACGATGGCGCTTCCGCCGTGTTGCTCATGAGTGCCAGCCAGGCGCAGCAGCGTGGCATCAAGCCGATGGCGCGACTTGTGGCCTACGCCCATGCGGGGGTCGAACCGCTGTATATGGGCATCGGCCCGGTCCCCGCCACCCGCATGGTGCTCGAGCGGGCCGGCATCCGTGCCGATCAGCTCGACGTGATCGAATCCAATGAAGCCTTCGCCGCGCAGGCCTGCGCAGTCATCAAGGAACTGGGACTGGATCCTGCGAAGGTCAACCCCAACGGCAGTGGGATCAGTCTGGGCCATCCCATCGGAGCCACGGGCGCCATCATCACGACGAAGGCGCTCCACGAGCTCGAGCGCGTGCAGGGCCGCTACGCCCTGGTGACCATGTGCATTGGCGGCGGTCAGGGCATTGCGGCGATTTTCGAGCGTGTCTGAATCTGCACGGCATGGCGGGCAGTACGTGCCCTGGGAAGACGACGAGCCAACGATCTCCGAGGCTTCCGGCATCCGCTACCTGCATTTCGGTTCGGAATGGGTGCAGGGCGCCATGCGCCTGCGCCGTCCGAACGACCTGGTCATCGCCTACACTCAGCAGATGATGGCCTGGCTTCTGCTCCTGGACCCGGACACCGACACCGAGGTCGGCATTCTGGGCCTGGGCGCAGGCGCCTTGCTGCGCTTCACCCTGCGCAACACCCCTGCGCAGATCACGACGGTCGAGTGGAACCCGATGGTGACGGCGGTGTGCCGAGCCCACTTCCGGCTTCCCGACTCGCCCCGCTCGGTGATTCACCACGAAGATGCGGCCGAGTGGGTCAAATGGCCCGAGAATATCGGACGCCATTCTGCCCTGATGGTCGATCTGTACGATGCAGAGGCCGAAGGGCCGGTGCGCGGCTCGCTCGAGTTCTATCAGGATTGCGCCCGCGCGCTGGGCGAGACCGGCGTCATCACGGTGAATCTGTTCGGCAACCACCCGAGCTTCGAGCCCAACCTCCAGGCATTGCGGGCGGCCTTCCCTCAGGGGGTGCTGGTCCTGCCGGAAGTCGACGCCGGCAATCGCGTGGCCCTGGGCGTGAAGGGCAGGCTCTTCGACCTTTCCGTGGGCCGTTTTCTCGAACGCGCCGAACGGGTGGAACGCCAATATCGCCTGCCGGCCCTGCGCTGGGCACGCGACATCCTGCAGCAGCTTCAGGAAGGCGCCGCTCCCCGCGACTGACCCGCCGACCGACGCCCCGCCCGATGGCGTCGTGCCCGGCGGGCGCCCGAATCCGACGGGTAGTTCGGGCAGTGGCAGTGTTCCGGTTTCCCTGCACGGGATTTCCCCGGAGACAAGCCCCTGGTTCTCAAATACACTTACGCGCTATCGTGGCATATTGCAGCCAGAAACCTTTGCCAAGGAGCCTTTCATGCAGTCGAGAATCCCTTTCCGTACCCTGGCCGCCGGTCTGCTTGCAGCCGGTCTGATCGCTCATGCTCCGGCCAGGGCGCAATCCGTCGCGGTGACGTCCATCGTTGAACATCCGGCGCTCGATTCCGTCCGGGATGGCGTGAAGCAGGCCCTGGCCGACGCAGGCTACACGGAAGAGAAGGGTCTGAAATGGCAGTATCAGACGGCCCAGGGCAATACCGCCATCGCCGCACAGATCGCACGCAAGTTCGTGGGTGACCGTCCTGACGCCATCGTGGCCATTGCCACACCGTCCGCTCAGGCGGTGGTCGCGGCAACCAAAGACATCCCCGTCGTGTATTCCGCTGTCACGGATCCCGTCGCGGCCCAGCTGGTGCCGTCGCTGGAAGCCTCCGGCACGAATGTCACGGGCGTGTCCGACCGTCTCTCCCTCGAGCGTCAGATCGAACTCATCAAGAAGGTCGTGCCCGACGCCAAGCGCATCGGCATGGTCTACAACCCCGGCGAGGCCAATTCGGTCGTGGTCGTCAAGGCCATGCGTGAACTGCTGGCTGCCCAGGACATGACGCTCGTGGAGGCTACCGCGCCGCGCACGGTGGACGTCGGTGCTGCGGCACGTAGTCTGGTGGGCAAGGTGGACGCCATCTACACGAACACCGACAACAACGTGGTCTCCGCCTATGAAGCCCTGGTGAAGGTGGGGATCGACGCCAAGGTGCCGCTCATTGCGTCGGATACCGACAGTGTCGTCCGTGGGGCCATCGCCGCCGTCGGCATCAACTATTACGATCTGGGTGTCCAGACCGGCGAGATGGTGGTTCGCATTCTCAAGGGCGAAAAGCCCGGCGACATTCCGTCCGAGTCCAGTGAAAAGCTCGAGCTCTTCGTGAATCCGGGCGCAGCCCAGAAACAGGGCGTCAAGCTTGACGAAGCCTTCATCAAGTCGGCCACCAAGGTCGTCGAGTAATAAGCCGACTGTATGTCAATTTATGCATTGTGGGGCGCACTGGAGATCGGCCTGATATTCGGGCTGGTCGCTCTGGGTGTGCTGATCTCCTTTCGCATCCTGCGTTTTCCCGACCTCACCGTGGACGGGAGCTTTCCCCTTGGCGGTGCGACGGCTGCCACCCTGATCAGCGTGGGCGTGGATCCCTTCCTCGCCACGCTGGGGGCGGTGGCCGCCGGCGCCGTGGCGGGCATGATCACCGGGTGGCTGAACGTCAAGCTGCGCATCATGGACCTGCTCGCCAGCATCCTGATGATGATCGCGCTGTATTCCATCAATCTGCGCGTCATGGGCGGGCCCAACGTCCCGCTCATCATGGAGCCCACGGTCTTCAACGTGCTTCAGCCCGACGGCATGAACGACTACATTTTCCGTCCCTTGCTGCTGGTGGGGCTGCTGATCGTGGTCAAACTGCTGCTCGATTGGTACTTCGCCACCCAGACGGGCCTGGCGATGCGGGCCACCGGCTCCAACCCGCGCATGGCGCGCGCCCAGGGCGTGGCAACCGGGTGGCAGGTCCTGGCCGGCATGGCCTTGTCGAACGCCTTGTGCGCCCTCGCTGGCGCACTGTTCGCCCAGTCTCAGGGTGGGGCCGACATCTCCATGGGGATCGGCACCATCGTGATCGGCCTGGCGGCCGTCATCATTGGTGAGAGCATCATGCCCTCGCGCCGGTTCTTCATCATCACGCTGGCCGTCATCATCGGCGCGGTGCTGTATCGCTTCTTCGTGGCCCTGGCGCTGAATGCCGACTTCATCGGCCTGCACGCCCAGGATCTCAACCTCGTGACGGCACTGCTGGTGACGTTCGCGCTGGTCATGCCCATGATCAAACAGCGTCTACGCGGCAAGAAGGGGGGCTGACCATGTTGAAGGCCGACAATCTCCACATCACGTTCAACCCGGGTACGCCCATCGAAACCCGGGCGCTGCGCGGGCTTTCGCTGCACATCCCGCCCGGGCAGTTCGTCACCGTCATTGGCTCCAACGGGGCCGGCAAGTCGACGTTTCTGAACGCGGTATCGGGTGATCTTTCCGTCGATTCCGGCAGCATTGTCATCAATGGGCAGGACGTCACGCGTCAGCCGGTCTGGGAACGGGCCAGGCAGGTGGCGCGGGTGTTCCAGGACCCCATGGCGGGCACTTGCGAAGACCTCACCATTGAAGAAAACATGGCCCTGGCTCACGCCCGTGGGCAGCGCCGGGGGCTGAGCAAGGCCGTGAAGGCCGCCATGCGTGAAGACTTCCGTGCGCGGCTGGCCACCCTCGGTCTGGGGCTGGAAAATCGTCTCACGGACCGCATCGGCCTGCTCTCGGGCGGGCAGCGGCAGGCCGTCAGTCTGTTGATGGCGGCCCTGCAGCCCTCGCGCATTCTGCTGCTCGACGAGCACACGGCGGCCCTGGACCCCCGTACCGCCGATTTCGTTCTGCAGCAGACGGTCCGTATCGTGGCGGAGAACCAGCTCACCACCATGATGGTGACCCACAGCATGCGTCAGGCGCTGGATGTCGGCGAACGGACCATCATGCTGCATCAGGGTCAGGTGGTGCTCGACGTGGCTGGCGACGAACGTCGTGGCATGGAAGTCGAGGATCTGCTGCACATGTTCGAACGCGTGCGTGGCGAAAAACTCGCCGACGACGCGCTGCTGCTGAGCTGAGAAGCCGAGATTGACGCGCGTGGAGGCCGGGCCAGTCTGACCCGCTCCCGCGCGTCCCCTTTGCCGGAAAAACCCAAGGACCGCCATTGGCATGGGGTTTGCTGTGACATGCGCTGTTACGGTCACAGCCCATTCGCATGCGTACGGAAACCCCCCAGAATACTCTGCGCATATTGACGGTGAATGCTCACAAGGGCTTCACCTTTTTCAATCGCCGCTTCATCCTGCACGAACTGCGTGATGCCATTCGCGCCACGCACGCCGACATCGTTTTTCTGCAGGAAGTGCTCGGCGCGCATCATCGGCATGCCCGCCGCCTGGCGCGCTGGCCGACGCTCAGTCAATATGAATTCCTGGCAGACACGATCTGGCCGGAATTCGCCTATGGCCGCAACGCCGTCTATCCCCATGGTCATCACGGCAATGCGCTGCTCTCCAAATTTCCCATCGCGTCCTACGACAACATCGATGTGTCCGTCGGCAAGCAGGAGCGGCGCGGCCTGCTTCACTGCGTGCTCAGGCCGCCCACGCTGGGGTTCGATCTCCACGCCATCTGCGTGCATCTGGGCCTGAAAGAGTCGCAGCGGCAGCCGCAGATCGACTCGCTGTGTGCCCTCATTGAAGAAAAGGTCCCCCGCGAAGCGCCCTTGTTCGTGGCAGGAGATTTCAACGACTGGCGCCTGCGCGCCCAGAAAAAGCTCGAGCGCTGCGCGGGCCTCAAGGAAATTCATTACGAAGGGCAGGGCCGGTTGGCCAGGACGTTTCCTGCCACGCTTCCTCTGTTTCACCTGGACCGCATCTATGTGCGCAATGTGCACCAGTGCAGGCCCATCCCGCTGTCCAGGCACCCTTGGGCGAAATTGTCTGATCATGCGCCACTTGCCGCAGAGGTATCGATATGCCTGTGAAATGGACGGAAGGCAACGCGTTCGAATTGCTCGAGAACGGCGAGGAGTTTTTCCCCGCCGTATTCGAGGCCATTGCCGCCGCACAACGCAGCGTCGTCATCGAGACTTTCATCATCTTTGACGATGAGGTCGGCAGGGGCTTGCAGGAGGCCGTGGTGGACGCCGCGCGTCGCGGGGTTCAGGTGGACATCACGGTGGACGGTTACGGCACGGCCGATCTGCCGGATAGCTATATTCAGTCGCTGACGGAAGCTGGGGTGAGGCTGCACCTGTTCGACCCGCAACCCAAGCGGCTGGGCTTTCGCACCAACCTGTTTCGCCGTCTGCACCGGAAGATCGTGCTCGTTGACGGAGAACTGGCGTTTGTGGGCGGAATCAATTTCGGTGCCGACCATCTGATTCGCACGGGTCCCCAGGCCAAACAGGACTACGCTGTGGCGATCCGGGGGCCGGTCGTCGCGGACATCGAAGCCGACGCGCTGAAGCTGCTTTCGGCGTCGAACCTGGGGCGCTCGATCTGGCGCCGACTGAAGTGGCGTCGCCGCCCCAAGCAGGAAACGCCGGGTGGCATCGTCGCGGCCTGGGTGGCGCGTGACAACGATGAACACACCGATGACATCGAGCATCATTATCGGTTCGTGATTCGTGCAGCCCAGAAGCAGGTCACCATCGCCAATGCGTACTTCTTTCCGGGGTACAAGCTGCTCAGGGACCTGCGCCGAGCCGCCAAGCGGGGCGTGGATGTCCGCCTGATCTTGCAGGGTGAGCCGGACATGCCCTGGGTGCGTTCCGCGGCCACGCTGCTCTACGACTACCTTCTGTCGGGTGGCGTGAAGATCTACGAATACTGCGAGCGCCCCTTTCACGGCAAGGTGGCCACCGTGGACGGTCAATGGGCCACTGTCGGCTCGAGCAACCTGGATCCCTTGAGTCTGGCGCTCAACCTGGAAGGGAATGTGATGATCCGCGATGCCGAATTCGCGGCCTGCCTGCAGGAGAAGCTCGATACACTCGTCGACAGCCAATGCCAGCTCATGGAGCGGGGCAGTCGGCCGCGACGCCGCCTGCAGCGCATGCTCGTCGGGGTGTTCGTCTTCCACTTCCTGAGGCGTTTTCCGGCCTGGGCCGGGCGCTTTCCGGCCCGGCAGCCGCGGCTCACCAGCGTGGCCGCAGACGTTGACGAGTTGCACGAGGTCAAGTCATGACTAGGCCAGACGGCACACGCGGCTGGTTCCGCACCCATCGTGATCGCATCAAGCGCGTCGCCACCGGAGTTTTCGTGTGCGTCGTCATCGGCCTGCTGATTCGCGTGGGCATGACCATCGAGTGGGGCGAGGTGACCGACGCCATTCTGGAAACGAAAGCATCGGTGCTCTGGCTGGCCGTACCGCTGGTGATGGCGAGCTATGCCGTGTACGCGAGCTTCGACTTGCTTGGAAAATGGTACACGGGCCATGAGCTCCCATGGTGGCGGTGCATCAAGGTGGCCTTCATCAGCTATGCCTTCACCATGAACTTCAGTGCGGCAGTGGGCGGCGTGGCCATGCGTTTGCGTCTCTACGGGAAGCACGGCCTGAACCCCGGGGAGATCATGCGGGTCATGGGCCTGAGCATCACCACCAACTGGATCGGCTATTGCCTTTTGGCCGGCACCGTGTTCGTCTCGGGCGCGATTCAGCCGCCGGGGGAATGGGGGATCGGCGGGGGGCCGCTGCGCGCCATCGGGGCGGTCCTGATCGCGGTGGCGATGGCATATGTGGCACTCAGTGCATTCTCCAGACAGCGCAGCTGGAAAGTGCGCGATCATTCCATCGAGCTGCCTGAACTGCGCATCGCGCTGCTGCAAATCGGCTTATCGGTCCTGAACTGGTCCTTGATGGGAGGGATCGTCTTCATCCTCATGCCGGGGGAGGTGGGCTACGCCACCATACTGGGCACCTTGCTGATCGGGTCCGTGGTCGGTGCGGTGGCGCATATCCCCGGCGGGCTGGGCGTGACCGAATATGTGTTCATCACGCTACTGTCACCGGAAATACCGCGCCATCAGGTGCTGGGTGCCATCCTCGTGTATCGCGCCCTGTACTACCTGGCGCCGGTCGTGGTGGCGGGAAGCTGGTATCTGCTGATGGAGGCCCGTTCGGGCACGAGTAAGGCGCATGGCACGCAGGTTGCCTGACTCCAGGCTGAACACCATCAACCACGGAGGTCTCACATGACCCTCATCATTGCCGCCCGATTCCCCACCTTCGATGCGGCGCATGCAGCCGCACAACGTCTTATGCAGGCGGGCGTGCCTGAAAGCGCCCTGCACGTCTTCTTCGTCAACCCGCCGGGAGCTCATGATCATTATGCCGTGGGTGGGGACCAGGCTGCCGACCCGGGCACGCGCGGGGCACCGAACAAGGCGCTGGGCATGGCCGCGCTTCTGGGCGCCATCGGTGCCGTGGCGGGGGGGATCATCGTGTCCACCTTCGCCGAGAGTTTCATCCCGATCATCGCTGGTGCCGGCGTGGGGGCTTATGTGGGGGCGCTGGCCGGTGCCGTCAGCGGCATGGACAGACGCCGGGCTCGGGTGGATCAACCTGCCCGCCCCACGCAGCGAGGTGAAGGACGTCCGTCGGGTGTCATGCTGGCCGTGAACGCCGAGGCGGCGCGGGAACAGCATATCGTCGGCATCCTGCGCGAAGCGGGAGGTGAAGCGATCGAAAGGGCACAGGGGCGCTGGCGTGACGGAGCATGGGAAGACTTCGACCCCCTCAAGCCGCCGGTACCTCAAAGTGCGCAGGACGCGTCATCCCGACCTTGACGCCTTGAATGTGCGGACGGGCGGGCGCCCCACCCACCATGACGAGACGGCAACACGAACGGGCCGCCCGATGAGGGCGGCCCGTCAAATTCCCGCAGTGCTTAGCGGGCCGGGTATGCCGGCGCGTAGGGGGTGGGTTGAGTCGGGGGATAGGGGGCTGGCTGGACTTGCGGCTGCGCGGCCGGGTAGGGTGCATGGACGGCCGGCTGCGGCGCGACTTGCGCATTGGGCTGCACCTGGATGTCATAGTCGACCGAGCGGACTCCAGTGACGTCGCGGGCCGCCTGGACGACATTTCGCGCGGCCACATCAGACACGGCCATGCCGCGCAGGGTGACCACGCCGTCAAAGGTGGAAATTTGCAAGGTTTGCGGATAGATGCCCGGCACGCTGAGTACGGCGGCCTGTACGCGATTTGAGATTGAGGCGTCTTCGTTGTACTGGGCAGGGCTGCGCGCGTTGGGGGGGGCGACGCGCGGCGGATTTTCGGGGGGATAATGATCGGCGGTGGGGGCAGGGCTGCCACACGCTGCCAACAGGCCCAGACTCAGGGCGGCAAGCAGGGCAACGTTCCTCGTGGATGTACGCATGTCCGGTTCTCCTTATGCGGAAGCCAGCAAAACGCTGTGCAGGGACAAATGGCAAGCTGCATGCCGCCAACATCTGGCGCCGCCGGAAACGGTTGGAACCCGCTTTCGCTTTATACTTGCAGCTTTTCCGATTGTTTGGTCGGCGGCATGTCGGGGACCGGAGTGATCCTCTCGGGCGACGCGCCGGCTCTGATAGGGGGTTGTATGTCCTTGCTTGGCCTGTCGTACAGACGGATGATCATGGCACTGTCCGTGATCGCATCGGGAGCGCTGGCTGCGTGTGGCGATGAACCTAAGCAACAGGGGATGCCCGCCGGCATGAAAATCCCGGTGAGCGTCATTACGGTAGAGCCGACGCCCACCGAAGTCTATGCGCAGTTACCCGGGCGTGTGGAGGCCATCAAGGACGCCCAGATCCGTGCGCGCGTCACCGGCATCGTCAAGGAAATCAACTTCGAGCAGGGCAGCGAGGTCAAAGAGGGCCAGCTGCTGTTCACTATCGACCCGGCACCGTATGAAGCCGAGCTGAACCGCGCCCGCGCCGACTTGCAGCGCGCCGAAGCGGATGCCGGCGCCGCCCGGCTGCAGGCCGATCGCTACGCGAAGCTGGTGAAGTCCAATGCCATCAGCCGGCAGGAATACGACAATGCCGTCGCAGCGGCCAAGCAGGCCGAAGCCGCCATCGCCGCCGCCCGGGCCGCGGTTCAGTCAGCCGAAATCAATCTGGGCTACACGCGCGTCGAATCGCCCATCGACGGGCGCATTGGCAAGTCGATGGTTACCGAGGGGGCCTTGGTGAGCGCTCAGAACGCCACACAAATGGCGACGGTGCAGCAGCTCAGCCGTGTGTACGTTGATATCACGCGCTCCACCTCGCAGCTGGCCACGCTTCGCAAGGCCCTCGAGGCCGGCATTTTGAAACAGAATACCGATGGCCATGTCGCGGTCCAGATCATTCTCGAAGACGGCACCCTGTACCCGCTCGAAGGTCGGCTGCTGTTCTCCGGCGTGACCGTGGATCCTTCCACGGGGCAGGTGACCCTGCGGGCGGAATTCGACAATCCCGACGAAATTCTCCTGCCCGGCATGTATGTCCGCGTGCGGGTGCAGCAGGGCACGGACGAGCAGGCGCTGCTGGTGCCCATGCAGGCCATTCAGCGCACGCCGGACGGTCTGAATACGCTGATGGTGGTGCGTGACGGGGTCGTGGCGCCGGTGGCGGTCGCCATTGGCCCGGAAATTGACGGCAAGGCGCTGATCTACAAGGGCCTGAACCCGGGCGATGTCGTGATCGTGGAAGGATTCCAGAAGATTCGTCCGGGAGCACCAGTGCAGCCCATGCCCTGGAACCCGGGCATCAAGAAGCAGAACGGCCAGAACGGGCAGGGCGGTCCGAATGGCCAAGCCGGGCAGGGGCAGCAGGCAGCTGACACCCCGGCCAAAGGTTGAGGAGGACACATGCCGCTGTTCTTCATTGATCGACCCATCTTTGCCTGGGTGGTGGCCCTGGGGGTGATGCTGGCCGGCCTGCTGGCCTTGCCCAACATGCCTGTCGCCCAGTACCCGGACGTCGCCCCGCCGACCATCAACATCCAGGCAACGTATCCCGGCGCCTCCGCCGAAGACGTCTCCACCTCGGTCGCGAGCGTGATCGAGAACGAATTGAACGGTGCCAAGGGCCTGCTCTATTACGAATCGGTCAGTGACTCCAATGGCCAGATGGAACTGAAGGTCACCTTCGAGCCCGGCACCGACCCGGACATGGCGCAGGTGGACGTTCAGAACCGGATCTCCAACATCACGTCCTCACTGCCCGCTGCCGTGGTCCAGCAGGGCCTGAAAGTGTCGCAGGTGAACACGGGCTTCCTGCTGGTGGTGACCCTGTCTTCCACCGACGGTTCGGTCAGCGCACAGGCGCTGGCCGACTACATCACCCGCAACCTGCAGAACCCGATTTCCCGGGTCGAAGGGGTGGGGCGCTTTCAGCTTTTCGAATCCCCCCGGGCGATGCGGATCTGGGTGGATCCCGACAAGCTGGTGGGTTTCAACCTGAGCATGGCGGAAGTCAATGCGGCCATTCAGGCGCAGAATCGTCTGGTGCCCGGTGGCGTCCTCGGTGCTCCGCCCAACCCGGCCAGCCAGCGCACCTCTGCTCCGATCGTGGTGAACGGGGAGCTGGCCACGGTCGAAGAATTCAGCAACATCATCCTCCGCTCCAATCTCGACGGCTCGACGGTGAAGCTGTCCGACGTGGCGCGCATCGAGGTGGGGTCTGACAACTACATGTTCGGGGCGCGGCTCAATGGCAAACCGACGGCCGCCTTCGCCATCTCGCTGACTCCCGAGGCCAATGCACTGTCGACCGCCGAGGGCGTGAAGGAACGCATGCAGGAGCTCTCGCAGCTCTTCCCCGAGAACATCACTTACGCAATTCCCTACGACACCTCGCCCTATGTGTCCCTGTCCATCGAGCAGGTGCTGCACACCCTGTTCGAGGCCATGCTGCTGGTGTTCGTGGTGATGTTCGTATTCCTGCAGAACGTACGCTATACGGTGATTCCGGCGCTGGTGGTGCCTGTGGCCATGCTGGGCGCCTTCGCCGTCATGCACGCGTTGGGGATGTCGGTCAACGTGCTCACCATGTTCGCCATGGTGCTGGCCATCGGGATTCTGGTGGACGATGCCATCGTGGTGGTGGAAAACGTCGAACGCATCATGGTCGAGGAAGGCCTGCCCCCGCGCGAGGCGACTCGGCGGGCCATGCCGCAGATTTCGGGCGCGATCGTCGGCATCACGCTCGTGCTGTCCGCGGTGTTCCTGCCGCTCGCCTTCATGAGCGGTTCGGTGGGCGTGATCTACCGTCAGTTTGCGGTGGCCATGGCCGTGTCCATCATGTTCTCCGGCTTTCTGGCGCTCTCATTCACGCCGGCGCTGTGCGCCACGCTGCTCAAGCCGATTCCCAAGGGGCATCATGAAACCAAGCGAGGATTCTTCGGCTGGTTCAACCGTTCGTTCGATCGGGTGACCCGGCGCTATGAATCCTGGGTGGGTCGCAGTCTCAAGCGCGGCGGCCGCATGATGTTCATTTTTGTGGCCATGGTGGCGCTGCTGGGCTGGATGTACTTCCGTCTGCCCACCGGCTTCCTGCCCGAGGAAGATCAGGGCTATGTGATTGCGAATATCGAGCTGCCGGCCGGCTCCACGGCCAACCGCACGATCGAGGTCATCGAGAAGGTTGAAGCCTTCTTTAGCCAGCAGCCGCAGGTGGAGAACATCATCACCGTGCAGGGCTTCAGTTTCAACGGAAACGGCCTGAACTCCGCCATTGCCTTCGTGCCGCTGAAAGACTTTTCCGAGCGCAAGGGCCCGGAGAACTCCGCCCAGGCCCTGTCGGCCAAGGCGGTGCAGAACCTGCTGTTCGGCATTCCGGACGCCATGGTGTTCTCCATCGTGCCGCCCGCCATCTCGGCCCTGGGCAATGCTTCGGGCTTCGACATGCGCCTGGAGGACCGCGGTGGCATGGGGCATGAGGCCCTGATGGCCGCCACCCAGGAGCTGCTCATGAAGGCGTCGCAGAGCCCCGTGCTGCGCGATGTCCGCCTGACCGGCCTGGCCGGCGGTTCGCAGCTCGAGATCACAATCGATCGCGAGAAAGCCGCCGCCCTGGGCGTGGACTTTTCCGAAGTGGCGACCCTCATCAGCACGTCGTTGGGCTCGGCCTTCGTGGGCAAGTTCACGAACCAGGGCTGGGTGCAGAACGTGTGGGTGCAGGCTGATGAAGCCTACCGGATGACGCCGGAAAAGATCCTCAGTCTGAATGCCCGCAACAATCAGGGGGGCATGGTTCCACTCTCGTCCTTCGTGTCGCTTGAGTGGGCACCCGGTTCCACCCAGATCGTGCGCTACAACAGCTATCCGGCCAGCCGTATCGGCGGCAGCCCGGCAGAGGGCTACTCGTCGGGGCAGGCCATGGCGGAAATGGAACGTCTGGTGAGCGAGCTGCCCACGGGCTTCTCCGCCGAATGGACCGGTCTTTCGTATCAGGAAATCCAGGCGGGCAATCAGACGGCCATTCTGCTGGGCCTGGCGGTGCTGGTGGTCTTCATGATTCTGTCTGCGCTGTACGAGAGCTGGGCCATTCCGCTCGCCGTCATGCTGGCCGTGCCCCTGGGCATGCTGGGAGCGGTGCTCATGGTGACGGGCGTGGGCATGGTCAATGACGTCTACTTCCAGGTGGGCATGGTGACGGTGATCGGTCTTTCGGCCAAGAATGCGATTCTGATCGTGGAGTTTGCCAAAGACGCCTACGCAGCCGGCGGGAACCTGCTGGAGTCGACCATCGAAGCGGCACGGCTGCGTTTCCGGCCCATTCTCATGACGTCCTTCGCGTTCATTCTCGGCGTCGTGCCGCTGACGCTGGCCACCGGCGCGGGTGCGGCCAGCCAGAATGCGGTCGGCTTCGGGGTGCTGGGTGGTATGCTGGCGGCGACGCCTCTGGCGGTGCTGTTCGTGCCCACCTTCTTCGTCGTCATTTTGTCCATCTTCAAGACCCGACCCAAACTGCTTGGGGCTCACGCACAGCATGCTGCGCCGGAGGCCGTGGCGGTCACAGGCCCATCTGACGATGGTTCGAAGTCCACAGACAAGTATTCCTCATGATCGCTGACTCTTTTCCTCGCAAGATCCTGCCGGCGTTGCTGTTGGTCGCATTGGCCGGCTGCTCGCTGGCCCCCGAGTACGAGCGTCCGGTCGCCCCGATCCCGGGCAGCTTTCCTTACGTCGAAGCGGCCAACGGTCGCGCCGCGGGCGGCACCGATGCGCCGGCCAGCTACGCCGCCGATCTGGGCTGGCGAGAGTTTTTCACTGATCCGCGTCTGCGTGATCTGATTGCGCTTGCCCTGGACAACAATCGGGACATGCGGATTGCGGTGGCCCGGGTGGAAGAGGCCAGGGCGCAATACGGCATTGCCGACAGCGAGCGGCTGCCGACTTTTGGCGTGGGAGGCAATGCCCAGGTCACGCGTTCTCCGGAAGCGTTGCGCATGGGCGGGCCGGATTCCCCCAGTGTCAGCCGCAGCTATATGGCCGGGGTGGCCATGACCACCTTCGAACTGGACTTCTTCGGTCGCATCCGCAATCTGAGCGAAGCGGCACGCCAGCAATATCTGGCCACGGCTCAGGCGCAGCGGACGGTGCGCATCAACCTGGTGAGCCAGGTGGCCGAGGCCTACTTCCGGCTGCGCACGGCCCAGCAACTGCAGGAGCTCATGGCCAAGACGCTGGAATCACGCGAGGCCACCTTGCGCCTGGTGCAGGCCCGTTACGACACAGGGGTGGCCTCTGCCCTTGATCTTCAGCAGGCCAAGGGTCAGGTCGAAACCATCCGTGCCGACCAGCAGTCCATGCGCCGCGTCGAGGCTCAGGCGCTGAATGCCCTGCAGCTGCTGGTCGGAGCGCCGCTGCCGGATGACCTTCCGCCGCCGGCGGTGTTCGGCAAGGACCAGCTGTTGGCGTCCGTGCCGGTGGGCCTGCCGTCCGATCTGCTCGTGCGACGTCCGGACATCATCGGTGCCGAGCATGCCCTGATCGCCGCCAATGCGAACATTGGCGCGGCGCGTGCAGCCTTCTTCCCGAACATTTCCATTACCGGCCTGCTCGGGTTCGCCAGCCCGCAACTGGGCGGTCTGTTTTCGGGCGGCAACCGCTACTGGCAGTACCAGCCGCAGATTCAGGTGCCGATCTTCAACGGCGGCCTGGCCGGTGGTCTGGACCTCGCCGAAGCGCGCAAGAACATCGCCGTCTCCGAGTACGAGAAGGCCATTCAGACGGCGTTCCGGGAAGTGGCCGATGCCCTGGCCGGCGAAGCCACCTATTGGGACCAGCTGGAAGCCATGCGGGCACTGGAGGCCACGGCGGCCGAAGCCCTGCGCCTGGCGAATCTGCGCTATGAAACCGGCGTGGACAGCTTCCTGCAGGTGCAAAGCGCCGAAGTGAATCTGTACAGCGTGCAGCAGGCCTTCCTGCAGGTGGGCATGGAGTCGCTTCTGAACCGGGTGGCACTCTATAAAGCGCTGGGTGGGGGCTGGCTGGAGAACACTTCCTCCGAAATTGACGTGGAAGGCCCCGGAAGCGTGCCCGGCAAGGGGCGTGTTGCGGAACAATAAGCGGCGAAAGGGCGGGCGGGGGTGACGCCCGGCCATGGCGCCCGCTGCCCGGGCTGCTGAAAAGCGCCAAAAAGCCCATAATAGGGGTTTTGGAGTGCTTGTCATGATAGAACTTGGCGTGAATATCGATCACGTCGCCACCTTGCGTCAGCAACGCCGTACGACGTATCCCGATCCCATCGAGGCAGCGCGCCGCGCGGAAGAGGCCGGCGCCGACCTCATCACCCTGCATCTGCGTGAAGACCGTCGGCATATTCAGGATGCCGATGTCGAAGCCTTGCGGCCCCTGATCCGCACGCGCATGAACCTGGAATGCGCCATCACCCCGGCCATGCTCGAGATCGCCTGCCGGGTGCGGCCGCATGACGTCTGTCTGGTGCCCGAACGCCGCGAGGAACTGACCACGGAAGGCGGGCTGGATGTCCTGACGCATTTTGACAGTGTGCGCGACGCCGTGTCCCGGCTGCACGACGCGGGCATCCGTGTCTCGCTTTTCATCGACCCCGTGGACGCCCAGCTGGACGCGGCCCGGCGCACCGGTGCAACCGTGGTGGAACTGCACACGGGGGCGTATGCCAATGCTGAATGGCAACCGCAGCGGCGGGAAGCGGAACTGTCCCGCCTGCGCAGCAGCGTGACGCATGGGGTGGCCCTGGGTCTGCGCGTCAACGCGGGGCATGGGTTGCACTACAACAATGTCCAGGCCATTGCCGCCATGGACGGCATTGCCGAGCTCAACATCGGGCATGCCATCGTCGCACGCGCGGTCTTCGATGGCTGGGAGAAAGCCATCCGCGACATGAAGGCGGAAATGATCATTGCCCGCCAGGCCACGAGGAACTAGGAAACAAGATGTCAGAGAATGCACTGGAAGTCCTGCTCAACCGTCAATCCGTGAAGTTCGTCCGCGCGCCTGGGCCCGACGAGCATCAGCTCGATCTGATCCTGCGTGCGGCCATGTGCGCCCCTGACCACGGTCGCCTGAGGCCCTGGCGATTCACCCTGATCCGCCAGGAGGTCATGCAGCCCTTCGTCGACAAGCTGTTCGCGACGGCGCAGGCGTCGGCCACGCCCATTCCTGCGGAAAAGGAAGAGAACGCGCGCCGCTGGCTCAAAGAAGTGCCCCTGCTGATCGCCATGGCCTGCCATCGCGACCACAGCGTCACCAAGATCCCGGAACACGAACGCATGCTGGCCGTTGGCGCGGCGGCCACCAACATGTTGAATGCCGCCCACCTGTTGGGGTTCGGTGCCTTCTGGAGCACCGGCCTGGGCACCTACATTGATGAAGTCAACGAGATGCTCGGGTACGACCCGCTCGATTACCACTTCATGGGTTTCCTGGCGATCGGCACGCCGATCGATGAAGTTCTGCCGCAGACGCGTCCGGACTACAGGCAGTTCGTGAAGGAGTACCGCCCTTGAAAACCCTTGAGGTCGATGTCGCCATCGTCGGGGCCGGTACAGCCGGCCTGACGGCCCGTCACGCTGCCGCAAAGGCCGGAGCGCGAACCGTTCTGATTGAGCAGGGGCCTCATGGCACCACGTGCGCCCGGGTTGGCTGCATGCCTTCCAAACTGCTCATTGCTGCGGCGGAGGCCGCCCATGCGGCGCGTCACGGCACACCCTACGGCGTCCACGCCGAGAATGTCCGGGTCGACGGCGAGGAAGTCATGCGCCGGGTGCGGCAAGAGCGTGACCGTTTCGTGGGCTATGTGCTGCGCGACATCGAGGCGCTCCCGCCGGAAGAAACGCTCAGCGGGCGAGCGCGGTTCCTGTCGGACACCGTGCTCGATGTCGGCGGCCATACACAGGTCGAGGCGCGCAGCGTGGTGATTGCCACGGGGAATCGTCCGCACATTCCCCCGCCCTACGAACCGCTGGGCGATCGGGCCATCGTCAATGACGATGTCTTCGAATGGCAGGAGCTGCCCGAGAGCGTGCTGGTGATCGGGGCCGGTGTCATCGGGCTGGAGCTGGGCCAGGCCCTGGCGCGCCTGGGCGTGCGCACCCGCATTCTGCAGCGCAGCCGCCGTCTGGGTGGTTTGCGCGATCCTGCCGTGCTCGATTCTGCCATCGAGGCGTTTTCCGATGAGCTCGACCTCTGCCTGGAAGCGGCCATTCTCGATATTCGCAGAGTGGGTAAGGAAGCCGAGGTGCGCTACCAGATGCCCGGCCTTCCCGAAGTCACCGAGCGCTTCGATCATGTTCTGCTTGCGACGGGTCGGGTTCCCAACTTTGACGAACTCGGCCTGGAAAACACGGCAGCCGAGTTCGACGAACAGGGTCAGCCCGTGTTTGATCGCGAGACTCTGCAGCTGAAGAACACCCCCATCTTTCTTGCGGGAGATGTGAATGGCATGCGCCCACTGCTGCACGAGGCGGCGGACGACGGACGGATTGCGGGGGCCAATGCGGCGGCCTGGCCCAATGGGGTGACACCGGGGCAGCGGCGGGCGGGTTTGTCCATCGTGTTTTCCGATCCGCAACTGGCGGCCGCGGGGCTGCGTTTCAACGAATTGCCGGCAGACGTCGTGGTGGGCGAAGTGGACTTCGCCAATCAGGGGCGCGCACGCATCATGCTCAAGAACCGTGGCAAGCTTCGCGTCTACGTGGCGCGCGATAGCGGCGTGTTTCTGGGAGCGGAAATGGCCGGGCCTGCCATGGAGCACATCGGCCATCTGCTGGCGTGGGCGGCACAGCAGCGCCTGACGGTCGCCCAGATGCTGGACATGCCGTTCTATCACCCGGTGGTGGAAGAGGGGCTGCGCACCGCCCTGCAGGATGCCGCCCGGGCTTTGCGCCGGGGCTGAGGCCAAGACACGCAGCTTCCGCGGGCACGTCACGCAGCTTGGGGCGCCAAAGGGGCGCCCCAGCCGTTCAGGCTTTCTTTGCGTCCTGGCGCCGTGCCAGGAAGGCGTCTATGTCGGCGGCACTGTGGCGTTCGTGTAGCTGCTCATGCGGCTCGCCCCTGACGCTGTTGACCACGATGCCGCGTTGCACGGCCGGACGCGCAGCGATCTCATCCACCCAGCGGCGTACATGGGTGTAACGCTCGGCCTCCAGGAACTTCGCGGCACCGTAGACGGTATTGTTCATCAGTCCGCCGAACCAGGGCCAGCTGGCCATGTCGGCAATGGTGTATTGTTCGCCGCCCAGGAAAGCTGTTTCCGCCAGGCGCCGATTCAATACGTCGAGCAGGCGCTTGGTTTCCATGGTGTACCGGTTGATCGCATACTCGATCTTCACCGGTGCATAGGCGTAGAAATGGCCGAAACCGCCGCCTACGAACGGGGCCGAGCCCTGCAGCCAGAAGAGCCAGTTCAGCACTTCCGTGCGGGCCGCACGCCCGGTGGGCAGGAAACGGCCGAATTTCTCGGCCAGGTACAGAAGAATATTCCCCGATTCGAACACGCGCACGGGTTCGGGCTCGCTGTAGTCGACGAGGGCCGGAATCTTGGAGTTCGGGTTGATGGCCACGAAGCCGCTCGAGAACTGTTCCTGCTCCATGATGCGGATCAGGTGCGCGTCGTATTCCGCTTCCGACACACCGGCGGCGAGGAGTTCCTCCAGCATGATGGTGACCTTCTGACCGTTGGGCGTAGCCAGGGAGTACAACTGCAGGGGGTGCTGACCGCGTGGCAATTCGGCGTCGTAGCGGGCACCCGCTTCCGGGCGGTTGATGCTCCCGTATCGGCCGGATCCCTCTTCAGGTGCCGTCCAGACCTCGGGCGGTTGGTAGTCGGTATTCTGTGTCATGTGTCCTCTCGATCAATGAGCCACGTCTTCCTCAGGAAGCCATGATCTGGCGCACGGCCGCAGTGAGTTTCTCGACGGATTCCCCATCGGAAGCCAGCATGCGGGCCTTGCCCCGTTCATCAAAGATATAGATGCCGCGGCTATGGGCGACCTCATAGACGCTGTCATCATCTCCCCGCGGTTTCTCGATCTGGTAGGCAACGCGATAGCGCCGGGCCAGACGGGAAATCTGGCGCTCAGTGCCGGTCAACCCGATCGCATGGGAATCGAAGGCGTCAACATAGGCCTGCAGAATTTCAGGGGTGTCGCGGTGCGGGTCGACGCTGACGAAGAGGATGCGGACCTTGTCGGCGTCATTGCCCAGCTGTTGAACGACCTGTGAGAGTTGGGCCATGGTGGTGGGGCAGATGTCCGGGCAACTCGCATAGCCGAAGAACATCAGCACGATCTTGCCTTCGAAATCTTTTTCCGTGAGGGTTTTACCGCCGGCGCCCACCAGTTCGAACGAAAGATCGGGCAGGAAGCCGCGGATCGGGTGGATGGTGGAATCCGCCCCGGGAGCATGGGTGTCACCCGGGACGGCGGCAACGCCGCCAGCTGACGGAGCGGACGCTTGGGCGAGGGCGGGGGGAATCCCCGCACTGAGGGCCACCGCCAGAGCGGCCCCGGAAAGCAATTTGAACATCGTCACTCCTCTTGGGGCGCCCGCCAGGCCGGATCAGGCAACGGGCGCGTCCTCGAACATGCCGCTGTGACGCAGCAGGGCGTCCAGGGTCGGCTCGCGGCCCCGGAATGCACGGAAGGAATCGGCGGCAGGGCGGGTTCCGCCAACCGCCAGAATTTCATCCAGAAAACGACGGCCGGTGGCCGGATCGAGAGTGTCCCGGGTGCCGTCGGGCGTCGTGACGGCGGCTTCCTCGAACGCGGCGTAGGCGTCGGCAGACAGGACCTCGGCCCATTTGTAGCTGTAGTAGCCCGCCCCGTAGCCGCCCGCGAACAGATGCGAGAAGTTATGGGGGAAGCGATGCCAAGACGGTGGAATCAGGACCGCGACTTCACGGCGCACCGCATCGAGTGTTTCAAGTACCTCGGTGATCGTCAAGCCCTGGTTTCTACGATGGATCAACATGTCGAACAGGGCGAACTCGATCTGACGCAGCATCTGCATGCCGCTCTGGAAGTTGCGGGCGGCCAGCATTTTGTCGTAGAGCGTGCGCGGCAGCGGTTCACCCGTGTCGACGTGGGAACTGAGCGACTGCACGACCGACCATTCCCAGCAGAAATTTTCCATGAACTGCGAAGGCAGTTCGATGGCATCCCACTCCACGCTGGAAAACGGCGAAGCGGCGGGATCATCGACCTTGGACAGCAGGGCATGCAGGGCATGACCGCTTTCATGAAACAGCGTGATGACGTCATCGTGCGTCAGCAGGCTGGGCCGCCCGTTCTGGGGAGGGGTGAAATTGCAGGTCAGATAGACCACGGGCGTGATTAACTCCGACCCCTTGCGACGGCGCGAGCGTTCGCTGTCCACCCACGCCCCGCTTTGTTTCCCGTGACGGGCGTGCAGGTCCAGATAAAGCGTTCCCAGTGTCTGCGCTTGGGCGTCGCGCACCTCGAAGACGCGCACGCCGGGGTGCCAGACCGGCGCGTCAATGGGGTGCAGGCCCACTGCAAACAGCCGTCCGACCACCTTGAACAGGCCTTCGAGCACGCGGTCTTCGGTGAAGTACTGGCGCACCTCTTCTTCCGAATAGGCATAGCGGGCTTCCCTCAGGCGCTCGGACACGAAGGCGACGTCCCACGGCTGCAGGTCGGTGAGGCCCAGCGATTCTGCGGCAAAGGCCTTGAGCTCTTCGAGGTCGCGTTCGCCGTAGGGGCGGGCGCGGGTGGCCAGCGTATGGAGGAACTCCAGCACCTGGCCGGGGTCGTCCGCCATGCGGGTTTCCAGACGCATGTCGGCAAAGCTGTCGAACCCCAGCAGGGCCGCTTCCTCTGCGCGCAGGGCCAGCAGGCGTTCGATCAGGGAAGAGTTGTCGAAGCGCGTATCGCCCTGATCTGACGCAATGGTGGCGTAGCCGCGGTACAGCTGCGCCCGGATCTCGCGATCTTGCGCGTGCTGCATGACCGGCAGATAGCAGGGCATTTTGAGGGTCAGCTTCCAGCCCTCCCGACCGCTGTCGGCCGCTGCTGCGCGCGCGGCATCGATCACGTCGGCCGGAATGCCCTGCAGTTGCCGTTCATCGGTGACGATCAGCTCCCACTGGTCGACCGCATCCAGCGCGTTCTCGGAGAACTTCTGCGAGACCTGAGCCGTTTCGTCGGAGATCTGGCTGTAGCGTTCGCGCGCCTCGCCTTCCAGTTCGACACCGCTCAGCCGGAAGTCGCGCAGGGCCAGCTCGATGATGCGTTGCCGGGCCGGCGGCAGCGCCTCGAAGGCTTCCGATTCCCGCAGGCGCAGATACTGGCCGTATAGCCCGCGGTGCAGGCCCACCCAGGTGGAGTAGGCCGTGACGGCGGGCAGGCAGGCGTTGTAGGCGTTGCGGATCTCCGGCGTGTTGAGCACGCCGTTCAGGTGGCCTGCCACCGACCAGGCCCGCCACAGGCGCTCCGACGCGTCTTCCAGCGGCTCGACGACCGTCTGCCAGGTGACGGGGCCGCTATTCGCCGCCACCTTTTCCACGGCCGCTCGCGCTTCCTCTATGAGGGCGGGAATGGCGGATTCGATGTGGTCGGGACGGACGGCGGCGTAATCCAGCAGTGAGTGGATGGGAGCCAGGAGAGGGTTGGTGATCATACTCAGGGGAGAGGGTCGCTTCTAGGCGTGGTTCAAAGAGGTTGCTGCTGTCGTGCGGCGCTGCGCTCAGCGGCTTCGACGGTGTTGACCAGCAGCATGGCGATGGTCATGGGGCCGACTCCGCCGGGCACGGGGGTGATCGCACCCGCCACTTCACGAGCGCCTTCGAAATCGACGTCGCCCACGAGGCGGCCATCTTCCAGGCGGTTGATACCCACGTCGATGACGACGGCGCCGGGTTTGATCATGTCGGCGGTGATCATCCCGGGCTTGCCGGTGGCCACGACGAGGATGTCGGCGCGGCGGGTCTGGGCACCGAGGTCACGTGTCTTGGAATTGCAGAGGGTGACGGTGGCGCCGGCGGCCAGCAGCAGCATAGCCATGGGCTTGCCGACAATATTGCTTGCCCCGACGACCACGGCCTCGGCACCGCGGATGGGCACGTTCTCGGATTCCAGCATGCGCATGACGCCATACGGCGTGCAAGGGCGGAACAGCGGCTTGCCGGTCATGAGCAGGCCCGCATTGCTGATATGGAAGCCGTCGACGTCTTTTTCAGCCGAGATGGCTTCGATGACCTTGGCCGCGTTCATGTGGCCCGGCAGCGGCAGCTGGACAAGAATGCCGTGAATGGAAGGGTCTTCATTGAGCTGCTGGACGACATCCAGCAGTTCGGCTTCGGTGCTGTCCTGGCCCATGCGGATCACACGGGAATGCAGGCCGGCTTTCTCGCAGGCTGCCGCCTTGTTGCGCACGTAGACCTGGGAGGCCGGATCCTCGCCGACCAGCACGACCGCCAGCCCGGGGTGAATGTTCTGTGCGCGCAGCGCTTTGACACGTTCGGCAACTTCGGCGCGTACGGTGTCCGAGAGTGCCTTGCCGTCGATGATTCGGGCTGTCATGCTGCTCCTTCGGAATGAGTGAGGGCGATCTTCATGAGATCGGCCACAGTGGTGACTTCAAGTTTTTCCATGATGTTGGCACGGTGGGCTTCCACCGTCTTGATGCTGATGTTCAGGTCGCCGGCAATTTGCTTGTTCAGACGGCCGGCCACAATGCGCTCCAGCACCTGCTGCTCGCGTGCCGTCAGGCGGCTGAGCACGGCCTGCTGGTTGCGGCGGGCGCGGGCCTGGGCCACGCGTTCGTTGGCGTCCACGAGCATGCGGGCGACGATGTCGCGCAATTCTGCTTCATTGAAGGGTTTCTCGAGGAAATCGACCGCGCCCTTCTTCATGGTGGAGACGGCCATCGGGACGTCGCCGTGCCCCGTGATGAACACGATGGGCAGGGGCGCCTGGCGGGCCAGCAGGACTTCCTGCAGCTCCAGGCCGCTCATGCCCGGCATGCGCACGTCGACAATCAGCACACCGACCTGATCGGGATCGTAGGCATGCAGAAATTCTTCGGCGCCACTGAAGCTCTTGACGCGATAGCCGTTTGCTTCGAGCAGCCAGCGCAGAGAGTCACGTACCGCTTCGTCATCATCGACAATGTAAATCGTGCTCGTTGCTTGGATGTTCGTCATGCACTTTGCTCCTGAAGGTCTTCTTGTGTGTCAGATTCGTCCTGCGGTGCGCAGGGCAGGGTAAAGCGGAAGATCGTTCCGCCTTCCGGGTTCTCCTCGGCCCAAAGCCGGCCATGGTGTGACTCTATGATGGTACGACAGATGTTCAGCCCCATGCCCAGCCCTTCGGATTTGGTACTGTAGAACGGTTCGAACAGGCGTTCGGGGTTGTGCAGCCCGTGACCGCGATCAATCACGGCGATCTCGAGCGTGGAACCCTGCTGCGAGACGTTCACATGCAGGATGTGATAGTCGCTCTTTTCCATGGCTTCGACGCCGTTCTTCAGCAGGTTCAATAATACCTGCTCGATCAGAATGGGGTCGGCCAGCACCTTCGGAAGGTTCTCGGGAACGTGCTGCTGAATGTCGATCATGCGTTTGCGCGCGTCGATTTCGGCAAAGGCCACGGCGTTGTCGAGAATGCCCTGGACATTAACGCGCTGCCGCCTGGGCTCGCTGCGTTTCACGAACTCGCGAATGCGGCTGATGATCTTGCCAGCCCGCTGGGCCTGGGCGGCGGATTTCTCGAGGGCCTCGAGCAGGCGCTCCATATTGACATTGCCGGAACGGATCATGGCCACGGCGGCCATATTGTAGTTGGCGATGGCAGTCAGCGGCTGGTTGAGCTCGTGTGCCAGGGAAGAGGCCATCTCGCCCATGGTGGTGAGGCGGCTGGTCAGCTGGACCTTTTCCTGCTGCCGCTGTGAGGCTTCTTCATGCTCTCGCCGCTCGGTAATGTCACGGGCTACTTGCAGACGCACGCGGCGGCCGTCCGTCCAGGCCAGTATGCGGTGGTTGACTTCGAACCAGCGCTGAGCCGATTCCGAGTAGATCTCGACCGTTTCGTCCGTGAAGCGTCCCAGACGCCCGCCCAGCAACTCGGCGTGGCCGCTGGACTGAGCGCCGAAGAACCGGCGATACGTGCGATTGGCAAAGAGCAGCTCAAGCCCCTCGGTGGTGTCAGCGACCACCGAGATGGCGTCGTCCAGACCTTCCAGCACCGTCATAAAGCGTTCATGCGCGGCCGTCAGGGCCTCCCGAATGCGTTTGGGTTCGGTGATGTCGGTCATGGAGGTCATCCAGCCGATCTGCTCGCCGTTGGGGTCGCGCAGGGGGGAGACATACATGCGCGCCGTAAAGCGTGAACCGTCGCGACGCTGGGCCTCGACCTCCAGGCCGCTGCTGGGGGTTCGCCCGGAAAGCAGAAGCTCCAGCGTTTCGCGATGCTGGGCGTGCCGGCCGGGAATCCAGTAAGGGAAGGGGGCCGTGCGGCCGATGAGGTCGGCTTCGTTCCAGCCGATCATGCGGCAGAAGGCGGGATTCACGTAGGCGATGCGGCCCTGCATGTCGAATACCCGCATGCCTGTGGACATGGAGTTCTCCATGGCGCGGCGGAAACCGGTTTCGGCAATGAGGGCGGCTTCGGCCCGTGTGCGGTAGCGCGTGTAACGCCACAGCGCCAGCAGGTTGAGCACGATGACGAACGACAGCGCGACGATGATCATCATCAGGCGCTGCTGGCGCGTTTCCTGATCGATGGTCACGAACATGACGCTGTCATTGTGCAGCTGCTGCAGCCAGATGAAAGCGCCCATCACGCACAAATACAGGACCAAGACGATGACCGGCGTCAGCCAGTAGAACCCGCGGCGCGGGTGGTGGGCCTGATCGTAGAAGGTGGTGGGGATGAGGGATTTCTTCGAATGACTGGCCATGAGACGGGTGCCGTTGAGCGAAGCGCCGCTGCAATTGTAGTCGGTCACACGCCCGTGCGCGCATTCACGCGCTGACGACCGGAAACGACGGGTTGCACTTCATTAAAATTCCATATTATGAAAATCAATACCATAAAATGAAATATAGCTTGCTCAGAATCGGGCTTCTCCCTAGAATGACCCACGAGTCGCGGCTTGGCATTCGCCTTGCCCGGCAGGTCGGCTCGCAGTCAGCGCGGCCTGGGTGGCAAGCAGGCTCCGTCCGCAGCTATTTGGACATCGAACATTGAAAAATCACAGGAGATCCCGCATGTCCTCTCTTGCACACGCGCAGTCTTCGGCCACCGAGGTCGATGATGCACTCCTCGAAGAACAGGAATGGCTTGAAGCACTCGAAGCGGTGCTCGATCGTGAAGGTCCGGAACGCGCGCATCAC
>JAJUFT010000052.1 GCA_029263615.1 Alcaligenaceae bacterium
GCCGGAAATCGGGCATTCTCGTTCAGATACGGAGCACGTCACAGACGCAAGCAACTCAAATGGCAAAACGCGATTACTACGAGATTCTGGGGGTAGCGAAAAACGCCTCCGACGATGAGCTCAAGAAGGCTTATCGCAAACTGGCGATGAAGTACCACCCGGATCGCAACCCGGACAGCAAGGAAGCCGAAGAGAAATTCAAGGAAGTCAAGGAAGCCTACGAAATGCTGTCCGACGCCCAGAAACGGGCGGCTTACGACCGCTTCGGTCATGCCGGAGTCGATCCCAATGCGGGGATGGGCGCAGGCATGGGCGGCGCCGGTGGTTTCGCGGACGCCTTTGGCGACATCTTTGGCGAGATCTTTGGTGCCGGCCGCCGAGGGGGCGGGCCTCAGGTGTATCGCGGAGCCGATCTCAAGTACACACTGGACATCACGCTGGAGCAGGCGGCCAACGGTTTCGACACCGAGATCCGCGTGCCGAGCTGGGAGACCTGCGATGTCTGCCATGGCAGCGGCGCCAAGCCCGGCACGAGCCCCCGCACCTGTCACACCTGTGATGGCGCGGGCGTCGTGCGCATGCAGCAGGGCTTCTTCAGCGTCCAACAGCACTGCCCGACCTGCCACGGTACGGGCAAGGAAATTCCCGACCCCTGCACGGCCTGCGACGGGGTGGGGCGCGTACGCCGCCACAAGACGCTGCAGGTGAAGATTCCTGCCGGCATCGATGATGGCATGCGGATCCGTTCCGCCGGCAATGGTGAGCCGGGTGTCAACGGAGGCCCTCCGGGCGACCTGTATGTGGAGATCCATCTCAAGGAACACGGCATCTTCCAGCGTGAAGGCGATGATCTGCATTGCGAGCTGACCATTCCCTTCACCACGGCAGCACTCGGTGGCGAGGTGGAAGTGCCCACCCTCAGCGGGCGCGCCGCCATCACCATTCCGGAGGGCACACAGACGGGCCGCACCTTCCGCCTGCGTGGCAAGGGCATCAAGGGGATCCGTTCCAGCTACCCGGGCGACCTCTATTGCCACGTCGCGGTGGAAACACCCGTGAGGCTCACCGAAGAGCAGAAGAAGATTCTGCGCCAGTTCGAGGCGTCGCTGCAGCAAGGCGGGGACAAGCACTCACCCAACAGCCAGTCATGGCGGGACCGGGTCAAGAGCTTCTTCTCCTGATCATCGACGCCACGTGAAAACGCCCTGCGGCGCGAACCGCAGGGCGTTTTCTTGTGAGCGCGCGCGGTCGACGCGCGCCGCAGAGGTCACTTCTGCTTCGCGTGGTCGGCCGCAATGGCCGTGCTGAACAGCCCCGGCTTGAGGAGCTCGCGCAGCACGCCGTTCACCTCCTTGTGGGTCAACGCCGAGAGCTGCTCGTCCTGCGCCGCGTTCCAGGCAAAGCTGCGGTCCAGGTCGAGGTAACGCAGCCATACGGAGGCCAGCGTACCGTCGTTGGTCCGACCCAGCCTGCGGTAGTTCAGCAGAGAACGGATCCCTTCATTGACTTCTTCCTCGGTGAAGCCGTGTTCCAGCACACGCTTGAGCTCTTCATTGATGATCCGCTCGAGCTTCCGGCTGTTTTCCGGGGCGTGGATGGCATAGATGGACCAAGTGCCGCCCGGTTCGTAGGAAGAGATGTCGACATTGCTGTACACGGAATAGGACAGCCCTTCCTCCACACGCACGCGGTTCCAGAGACGTGAGGTTTCGGAGCCGCCCAGCAGGAAGTTGGCCAACATCAGGGCCGGGTAGCGCGGGTCGTCGTCACGCAGGTTCAGCGGCATGGCCGACAGCAGCACGGCATTAGCCTTGTCGGGCGTGTCGATCTGGAACTTCTCCGGCGGCACGGGACGGTAGGGGTTCGGAATCCGCGTGTAGGCCGGCGCCTGTTGCCAGCCCTGCACCGACTCGGTCAGCGACTTGCGCACCGCGTCGGGGTCGAAGGCGCCCACGGCGGTGAAATCGATCAGCCCCGCGCCGTAGAAACGGCGGTGGAACTCGCGCAGCGCGGTGGGGCTCAGGGCCGCCACTTCCTCCCGCATTTCCTCGAAGGTCGGGGTATAGCGGATGTCGTCACGCGGCCAGGGGTTGTCGTGCCGGGCCAGGGCGCGCGAGGCCAGCGGGCCCGGCTGCGATTCCATGTCGGCAATGGCCGTGTTCATCTGATTGCGATATTCCACCAGGGCTTCGTCGGGGAAGTTTGCTTCCCGCAGCACATGCATCACGGTCTCGATGAGAGCAGGCAGGTTCTCGCCAACGGTCGACAGGGAGATGGCAACGGTGTTGCCGCCGCCGTCCACATTGACCGACGCGCGCAGCTTCGTGTAGCGGTCCTGGATCTCCTGGCGGCTCATCTTCTGCGTGCCATGATGCAGCAGCGAGGCCACGGCTTCCGAAACGCTGCGCTGACCCTTCATCGCCGCTTCGTCGCCAAAGCGCAGGACCATGCGGGCTTCGACGCGGTCGCCACGGGTGGGCTTGGGCAGCAGTGCCAGGCGCAGCTTGCCATTGGGCAGGTCCACGACCTCGCGCTGGGTGGACGCATCAATGTTCGCCGGGGTGGCGTCGAAGGCGTCGATGGCGGTACTGTGCTCGCGGCCGGTGTAATCGCTCAGCAGCGCCTCGATATCCAAGGTGGCGGCTTCCGGGGCGCGTTGCGGGCTTTCCGTGGGGATGTAGCGCCCGGTGGTCCGGTTGCTGGCGATCAGCCAGGCGGACGTCACCCGTTGCACATCTTCCAGCGTGATGGCCTCGACGCGGTCGCGGCGCAGGAAGTACAGGCGCCAGTCGCCCTCGGACACGGCCTCGGACAGCGAGGAAGCCAGGCTGGCCGGGTTGGCATAGCTGCGTTCCCAGCCGGTGAGCCATCGGCTGCGCGAGCGCTCCAGATCGGCTTCCTGGAAGGGTTCATCCTTCAGATTCTCCAACGTTTGGGTGAGCGTGGCCAGGGCTTTGTCCTGGTCCATGCCCGGTTCCAGCACGCCGCCGAAGAAGACGTAGCCGGGATGGCGGGTGGTGGCACTGAAGCCAAAGGTCTCGGCGGCCAGGTTCTCTTTCACCAGCTTGTGGTACAGCCGCCCGGAAGGGGTGTCGGACAGCATGTCCACGCCCAGTTCCAGGGCGGTGAAATCGGGGTCGGCCACGGCCGGCGCCCGATAAAGGGCAGCGATCAGCGGGGTGCCTCCCTGTCGGCGCAGGGTGACCGAGCGCTCGCCGTCCTGGACCGGTTCAACGGTGTACTCGGGGCGCAGGGTGCGCTCCGGTGCAGGAATGGAACCGAAGGCGTCGTTGATCACGGCCAGCGTCTGAGCCACGTCAAACTTGCCCGAGACGATTAGAACGGCGTTGTCCGGTTGATACCATTCCTTATAGAAGGCCCGCAGCTGGCCGATGTCGACGTTCTCGACGTCGGAACGCGCCCCGATCGTGCTCTTGCCGTAGTTGTGCCAGCGGAAGGCGGTGGCCTGCATCTGCTGCAGCAGCACCTGGAACGGGTTGTTCTCGCCGCGCTCCATTTCGTTGCGCACGACCGGCATCTCGGCCTTGAGATCGTCTGCGTCGATGAGGGCGTTCACCATCACATCGGCCTGCCAGCGCAGATACCACTCCAGCGTTTCCGGATCGGTGGCGAAGGTGGCGTAGTAGTTGGTGCGGTCGACGTTGGTGGTGCCGTTGGCGGCCAGGCCCCGCCGGGAAAATTCTGCCAGCGCATTGCGCAGGGTGGGGGTCCCGCGAAATAGCATGTGTTCCAGCAAGTGGGCCATGCCGGTCTGACCGTAATTCTCATGGCGGGAGCCGACCAGATAGGTCATGTTGACCGTGGTATTCGCCTTGGACTCATCCGGGGCCAGCAGCACCCGAAGCCCATTCGCCAGACGGTATTCCGTGACCCCTTCGATGCTGGGGCCCTGTGTGATGCCGGCAGGCAGTGCCTGATTCGCCTGTTCGGTCGTGGGAGCCGGCGCGGCCGTGTCACGCGCGTGGGCCGGCTGGAGGAATACGCCGGCCGCCACGAGAACAAGGACAAGAGGCCGCTTGAAGAGGCTGTGCAAAAGCCTTGGACGTTTCTCTCTGAGCAGTGTCATGGTTTCCTTATGGACTATTTGGACAGCAGGCGCATGGCACGTTCCAGCCCATCCATGGTGATGGGGAACATGCGGTCATGCATGATGTCGCGCAGTATGGCAATGGATTGCCGGTATTGCCAATAGGCCTGCGGCTCGGGATTCAGCCACACCGCCTTGGGCCAGGCCTGCAGAAGGCGCTGCATCCAGACCGCACCGGCCTCCTTGTTGTAGTGCTCCACCGACCCGCCCGGCTGCAGGATCTCGTAGGGACTCATGGTGGCATCGCCGACAATGATCAGGCGCCAGTCTTCGTTATAGCGGCGCAGAATGTCCCAGGTATCGAAGCGTTCGGCATGACGGCGGGCATTGTTGCGCCAGAGCGATTCATACGGGCAGTTGTGGAAATAGAACACTTCCAGGTTGCGGAATTCGCTGCGCGCGGCGGAAAAGAGTTCCTCCACCCGGGCGATGTGGTCATCCATGCTGCCGCCCACGTCGAGCAGCATCAGCACTTTCACTGCATTGTGCCGTTCCGGCACCATGCGAATGTCGAGCAGGCCGGCATTGCGCGCCGTGCTGGCGATGGTGTCTTCCAGGTCGAGCTCCGATTCCGCCCCTTCTCGAGCAAACCGTCGCAGGCGCCGCAGCGCCACCTTGAAGTTGCGGGTTCCCAGTTCCTGCTGGTCGTCGTAGTCGCGGAATTCGCGTCGCTCCCAGACCTTGACCGCCGTGCGATTGCCCGCCGACGGACCGCCGATGCGGATGCCTTCCGGGTGGTAGCCACCGTGGCCGAAGGGGGAGCTGCCACCGGTGCCGATCCATTTGCTGCCGCCGGCGTGTTTCTCCTTCTGTTCCTCGAGACGCTCACGGAACATGTCCATGAGCTTGTCCCAGCCATGCTTTTCCAGGGCCGCCTTTTCCTCGGGCGTGAGCTTCTTCTGAAACTCCTTCACCAGCCAGTCCAGGGGGATTTCCTTGCCTTGCGGGTACTGGGCGGCGATCTTCCCGTAGAAGGAGGCAAACGCGCGGTCGTAGCGGTCGAACTGCGTTTCGTCCTTCACCAGCGTCATGCGGGCAAGGTGATAGAAGTCGTCGACCGAGGGTTGCATGACCTGAGCCTGCAGGGTTTCGAGCAGGGTCAGGTATTCCTGCACCGAAACCGGCAGGCCGCTCTTGCGCAAATGATAGAAAAAATCGAGCAGCATGATGTCGGCCCCGCCATCAGCGGCGCGCGCGGTTCATGGCGGACAGCCGTTCAATCAGGCTGAGATCCTGTTCATTCTTGAGCAGGGCACCCGCCAGCGTGGGCAGGTCGTCGCCTCCGCCCACACGCTCGGCCGGCACGCCTTCGCTCACCAGCAGCTGCAGCCAGTCGAGGAACTCGGAAGTCGAGGGCTTCTTCTTCAGGCCGGGTATGTCGCGCAGGGTGAAGAAGGTGTCCAGCGCGGCGCGCAGGACGCCTTCGCGGATGCCCGGGAAGTGGACGTCGACGATGGCCTGCAGGGTGTCGCGATCGGGGAAGGAGATGTAGTGGAAGAAGCAGCGGCGCAGGAAGGCGTCGGGAAGATCCTTCTCGTTGTTCGAGGTGATGATGATGAGGGGGCGGTGGCGTGCCTTCACCGTCTGCTGGGTCTCGTAGACATGGAATTCCATGCGGTCGAGCTCGCGCAGCAGGTCGTTCGGGAACTCGATGTCCGCCTTGTCGATCTCGTCGATCAGCACAACGACCGGCTGCTCGGACTCAAAGGCTTCCCAGAGTACGCCGCGCACGATGTAGTTGCGGATGTCGCGGACTTTTTCATCTCCCAGCTGGGAGTCGCGCAGACGCGAAACGGCGTCATATTCATAGAGCCCCTGATGGGCCTTGGTGGTGGATTTGATGTGCCACTGCAGCAGGGGACGCCCGAGAGCTGCCGCGACTTCTTCCGCCAGCATGGTTTTCCCCGTGCCGGGTTCACCTTTGATGAGCAGGGGCCGCTGCAAGGCGAGGGCGGCGTTCACGGCCATCTTCAGTTCCGGCGTGGCGACGTAACGCTCGGTGCCTTCGAATCGGGGTTGGGGCGTGGCTGATACGGGGCTCATGACATCCTTTTCTACTGTTGTGGGTGATGTGTCGTGCGCGCAAGCACAGGCGTGCGTCCGACCGATGAAACCGCGGCTCACGGCAGTATGCCCGGACCGGCCGGCACTAGCCACGAGGCGGAGTTTCGATTATCGTACACTGACAATTTTTCGCGGTTTGCTTGATAAAGATCAACTACCTATAACTTTCAACAAGAGCCGATCCGACATGAAGTTGCGAAGCACCCTAACTCGCGCCTTTGCAGTGCTGGCCGCGACAACCTCTCTTGTGTCGTATGCACAGGGGCAGGCAGGAGACAACACCATCAAGGGGGATGCACAGGCGGCCCGCTCGAAGATTTCCATGTGCATAGGCTGCCATGGAATCGAGGGCTACAAGGCCAGCTTTCCCGAGATTTACCACGTTCCCAAGATTGCCGGCCAGAATGCCGAATACATCGTCACCGCGCTGAAGGACTACGCAAGCGGCGCGCGCACCTTCCCGTCCATGGAAGCCATTGCGCAAACCCTGTCCGAACAGGACATGGCTGACCTTGCTGCCTATTATTCCAGCCTGAAGTAGGAGAACGTGATGAAGAAGTTGAGTTCCATGAAGCTGGCAGCGACGCTGGGGTTGGTCATCGCGTTCACGTCCGGCACGGCCGCCGCGCAAGATCTCGTCGCGGGCCAGCAGGCCTTCGAGAAATTCGCCTGTGCTTCGTGTCACGGCGCCGACGCCAAGTCGTCCACGCTGCCCAGTTACCCCGTGCTGGCGGGCCAGCATGCCGATTACCTGCTGCACGCCCTGCGTTCCTACAAGCGTGGCGCCACCGGCAGCACTACCGTGAATGCCCGCAACAACGCTGTCATGACGGCCATGGTGCAGCAGCTCAGCGAAGCCGACATGCAGAACATCGCGGCATGGCTGGCCAGCCTGCCATCAGACCTCGCCGTGCGTCGCTGACCTTCAGTCGTGCGTCGCGTGGCGTAGAATCAGGTCCAGGTATTTTTCGTTGTCGGGGGGGGAGCCCAGGCGCTGGGCCTCCCAGATCACCTGACCGAGCGCCTCCATGATGATGTGCTCGGCTTCATGCGGCCCGATTCGCGCGGTCAGTTTTGCGTGGGCCGCACGTATGCCCGGCGGGTGGTCGATCGACACCTGCTCCTGAATGGCCAAGTGCATCGACATGTGCAGGAAGGGGTTGGTCCGGCCTTCTTCCACGCTGTAGTCGCGCTGCTGCGCCTGCGGGTCTTCGAGGTCGGAAAAATATTCGGGGTGCTGCTCCATGATGCGGGCAGCCATGGTTTCGAGTGGCGTCAGCACCCCACCTGACTTGTGGCGTGTCCAGGCGTCGGTGAAGAACTGCCGAACCTGTTCGCGAGAGGGGTTGAACATGCGCTTGACTCGCAATCTTGTGAACAATCCTGCTATTTTAACGGCGTCTTTCTTACCGGTGCCAAAGTAGGCTAAACTACTCGATACTCTTATATAAGACTTGCTGCGTCCAGCACGCTCAGGTCGATTGTCAGATCCTATCCCTGGAGCATTCATGTCCTACCAGCATATCAAGGTTCCCGCCGGCGGCCAGAAGATCACGGTCAATGCCGATTTCTCGCTCAACGTACCTGACGAGCCCATCATCCCCTACATCGAGGGCGACGGTACGGGCGTAGACATCTCCCCGGTCATGATCAAGGTGGTGGATGCAGCGGTTGCCAAGGCATACGGCGGCAAGCGCAAGATTCACTGGATGGAAATCTATGCAGGGGAAAAGTCCACCAAGGTGTATGGTCCTGACGTCTGGCTGCCCGAGGAAACCCTCGAAGCCGTTCGCGACTACGTCGTGTCCATCAAGGGCCCGCTGACCACCCCCGTGGGCGGAGGCATCCGTTCGCTGAACGTGGCCCTGCGCCAGCAGCTCGACCTCTACGTCTGCCTGCGTCCCATCCAGTACTTCAAGGGTGTGCCTTCGCCGGTGCGTGAGCCCGAAAAGACCAACATGGTGATCTTCCGTGAGAACTCGGAAGACATCTACGCAGGTATCGAATTCGAAGCAGGCAGCGAAAAGGCCCGCAAGCTGATCGACTTCCTGCAGAAAGACCTGAGCGTGGACAAGATCCGCTTCCCCGAGACCTCCGGCATTGGCGTGAAGCCCGTGTCCATCGAAGGCACCAAGCGCTTGGTCCGCAAGGCCATCCAGTACGCGATCGACAACGACCGCGCTTCCGTGACCCTGGTTCACAAGGGCAACATCATGAAGTTCACCGAAGGTGGCTTCCGTGATTGGGGCTACGCACTGGCTCGCGAAGAGTTCGGCGCCGAGCTGATCGACGGCGGCCCGTGGTGCAAGTTCAAGAACCCGAAGACGGGTCGCGAAATCACCGTGAAGGACTCCATCGCCGACGCCTTCCTGCAACAGATCCTGCTGCGTCCGGCCGAGTATGACGTCATCGCCACGCTGAACCTGAATGGCGACTACATCTCCGACGCACTGGCAGCACAAGTGGGTGGTATCGGTATCGCTCCGGGCGCCAATCTGTCCGATTCCGTGGCCATGTTCGAAGCCACCCACGGCACGGCACCCAAGTACGCCGGCAAGGACTACGTGAACCCCGGTTCGCTGATCCTGTCCGCTGAAATGATGCTGCGTCACATGGGCTGGACGGAAGCCGCCGACCTGATCATCTCCAGCATGGAAAAATCCATCCAGTCGAAGAAGGTCACCTACGACTTCGCTCGTCTGATGGAAGGCGCGACGCAGGTGTCCTGCTCGGGCTTCGGTCAGGTGATGATCGAAAACATGTAATCGGCATTGAGCTGATGCATTGAAGTTCGGGAAAAGCCCCGTTCTCTTCGGAGAGCGGGGCTTTTTCGTTTGAAAGATGAATCATGGCTGCAAATCGGTATTCTCTGCCGTCCCTCATGCTCGGCGCTGCCGGCATCGTTTATGGTGACATCGGCACCAGCGTCCTGTATGCACTCAAGGAAGTGTTTGCGACAGGCCATCTGTCCCTGACGCCTGGCCACGTGCATGGGGTGCTGTCCCTGTTGTTCTGGATGATGACCCTCATCGTCACCCTGAAGTATGTGGTGCTCGTCCTCAGGGCAGACAACAAAGGGGAAGGCGGCACGTTGGCGATGCTGGCCCTTGCGCTGCGCGGGGTCGGAGCGCGCCCCATGTTGCGCAGGGGATTGCTGGCCATCGGCGGGTTTGCAGCGGCCCTGTTCTACGGCGACGGCGTGATCACGCCGGCCATTTCGGTGTTGTCGGCCACGGAGGGCCTCAAGCTGCTTGCGCCCTGGACGGGCGCCTACATCGTGCCCCTCACACTCGTCGTTCTGTTTGGCCTTTTCATCGTTCAGCGACGTGGCACTGCCAGCATCGGGCGCTACTTCGGGCCCGTCATGGTGGTCTGGTTCCTCGTGATCGGGTTCATGGGGCTCGTTCAGATTGTGGCAACCCCGCAAATTCTGTGGGCTCTGCTGCCCGTGCATGTCATCCGCTTCGTCGTCGAGGAGCCCGGGACTGCGTTCGTGATCTCCGGGGTGCTGGTCCTGTGCGTGACGGGGGTGGAGGCCCTCTACGCAGACATGGGCCATTTTGGCCGTCGCCCCATACGGCTGGTGTGGTTCGGGCTGGTGATGCCGTCCCTGCTGCTGAACTATTTTGGCCAAGGGGCGTTGTTGCTTGCCGATGCCAGCGCCCTGCGCAACCCCTTCTATCTCTTGGCTCCCGCCTGGGCATGGCCACCCCTCGTGCTGCTGGCCACCCTGTGCACGGTGATTGCGTCCCAGGCGCTCATTTCCGGTGCGTTCAGCATCACCAAGCAGGCCATCCAGCTCGGTTTCCTGCCGCGTCTGCACATTCAGCACACGAGCACGGAGCAGGCGGGGCAGATTTACATCCCATTCGTGAACTGGGCGCTCTTCATCGCCGTGGCGGCGGCGGTTCTGTATTTCCAGTCGCCCAATGCGCTCGCCTCCGCCTACGGCGTAGCGATCTGCGGCCTGATGATGATCACCACCGTCATGTTGGTCTTCGTCATGCGCTTTTGCTGGCACTTCCATTTGGTTCCGCTGGCGATCATCGTCACCGTTCTGCTTGCGATTGATTTGCTGCTGTGCCTGTCCGCTGCACTGAAGATTGCTTCGGGCGGCTGGTTCACCCTGATGTGCGGTTTTGGCGTATTCGTGCTGATGCGCACCTGGTATCAGGGCAGGCTCGCTTTGCTTGCGACTCGCCAGGCGCAATCCATCGACCTCGACATGGTGTTGAACCATACCTTGAAGGACGTGCCGCTGCGCGCGCCGGGCATTGCCGTATTCCTCACCGCGAACCCCAGGACGGCGCCCGGCGCCCTGCTGCACAATCTCAAGCACAACAAGGTGATTCACGAGTTCAATCTTTTTCTGACCGTGCGGTTCCATGAAGAGCCGTGGGTCGCGCAGGAAGAGCGCGTGCAGATCTCGTCACTGGGGAACCAGTGTTACGAGGTCATCATTCACTATGGGTTTCAGGATGATCCGGACATTCCTCGTGAACTCGCCGGCATCAAAGACCACGGTTTCGATGTCTCGACCATGTCGACCAGCTATTTCCTGGGGCGTGACAGCGTGACAGCCGGGACGCACGGTACGCCCATGGCAAAGTGGCGCAAGATGCTGTTCGTCCACATGCATCGCAATGCCGGGGAGATCACCGACTTCATGCGGCTGCCGCAAAATGCGACGGTCCAGCTGGGGGGGATGATACAGATCTGATGGATTTCAACCGATGAGCTACCATGGTTGATTCTTCAGAATCAATGAAATCTGTTCATCATGCTAGAACGCGCTCACCTTGAAATCCTGCGGGCGATCGATCAACACGGCACGCTCACGGCTGCCGCGGAGTCGCTGCATCTGACGCAATCGGCGTTGAGCCACACCGTGGCCAAGCTCGAACGGCTTTCCGGCGTTCAGCTATGGGTACGGGAAGGGCGTTCCCTGCGGCTGACCCAGGCGGGTGAATACCTGCTGGCCACCGCGCAGCGCCTGCTTCCCCAGTTCGAGACCGCGGAAGCCTTTCTGAAGCAGTATGCGCAGGGCGAGCGCGGCACCTTGCGCATCGGCATGGAATGTCACCCATGCTACGAGTGGCTCCTGAAAGTGGTGTCCCGCTATCTGGGGGACTGGCCGGACGTCGATATCGACGTGAAGCAGAAGTTTCGCTTCGGCAGCATGGGGGCTTTGTTCACCTACGAAATTGACCTCATTGTTACGCCGGACCCTTTAATGACGCCGGGCGTCAGCTATCTGCCCGTCTTCGACTACGAACAGGTGCTGGTCGTGGGGCGCGGCCACGCCCTTGCGGAGAATCACCACGTGGAGCCTGAGGATCTGATTCCGGAAACGCTGATCACGTATCCGGTCGAGCAGGGGCGGTTGGACATCTTCAGCCAGTTCCTGGTGCCCGCGGGCGTGATGCCACGACGCCACAAGCATCTGGAAAGCACGGACATCATGCTCGAGATGGTGGGCGCGGGCCGGGGCGTGGCGGCCTTGCCGCGATGGCTGGTGATGGAGTACGCGAAGCACATGAACATCGTGCCCGTGCGCCTGGGCAGGCAGGGGATCCACAAACAGATTCATCTGGGCCGCCGCGACTCCGATCAGGAACCGGAGTATCTGAAGGCGTTCATCAATGTCGCACGGTCTCTGGCCGTTGAGCCGCCGCTCCCGAATTGACGGACTTGCGCAGGGCAGCGGAGCGACGCGGCGGCCTGATTATGAGTAGAAATCATCAATAGATGAAATAAGACCATTTTACTTCATGGGTGTCGGCCCGTAGCATGGGAAGCTCATCACCACCAAGAGCCAGCTTCGCTACGACAAGCAAGACACGCCATGACAGATACCTCCACGCTCTCCCGACAGCAGGCCGGGGTTTCAGAGAAACCCCATCACGAAAACCTGTTTCTGTACTCCGTTCAACGCATTCGGTTTGACGAGGATTATCAGCCGGCCGATGCCACCCGCCTGACCACGAATTTCGCCAATCTGGCGAGGGGGCCGCGGCGTCAGGAAAATCTGCGCAACACCTTGGCGATGATTGACAGACGTTTCAATCGCCTGGCGCATTGGGATAACCCTTCGGGCGATCGTTACGCCGTTGAGCTGGAAATCATTTCGGTGGAGCTGCAACTCGCCTGGGCTGAAAACGGCCGCTCCTTCCCGTTGATGGAAGTGCTGCAACCTTTCATCACGGACAGAAAGACCGGCACACGCCTTGAGGGCATTCCGGGGAACAATTTTTCCTCTTATGTGCGCGATTATGATTTCAGCATTCTGCTGCGCGAACATAATCGAAACAGAAGGGTTTTCGAAATTCCCGACGGCTTTGGCACGCTGCATGGGAAGCTGTTCCAGCATTTTGTGAAATCGGACGCGTACCGGGCGCAGTTTCGCAAACCGCCGGTCATCTGCCTCAGCGTGTCGAGCAGCAAGACCTATTACCGCAGCGACAACCGACACCCGGTGTTGGGGGTGGAATATCGCCAGAGTGAGTCTTCGCTGACGGATCATTACTTCGAGAAGATGGGAATGCGGGTGCGGTACTTCATGCCGCCCCACAGTGTCGCGCCCCTTGCCTTCTACTTCACGGGTGATCTGCTGAATGATTACAGCAACCTGGAACTGATCGGCACGCTCAGCACCATGGAAACCTTCCAGAAGATCTACCGTCCCGAGATCTACAACGCGAACTCGGCGGCCGGCAGCGTCTTCAGGCCCAGCCTGGATAACCCGGACTGTTCGTTCACGAGAATTGAGTACGACCGGGAAGAACGCAATCATCTCGCGGAAAAGCAAGGACAGTACGCCGAGCGTGCGTTCATCCAGCCCTGGCGCCATTTGCTCGAGCCGTGGGCGGCCGGCGACGCGCTTCAATCGCTTTAATCAATGACGGAAACCTTCATGACAAAACTCTTTCCCACCTCCACCGCCGGCAGTTTGCCGAAACCGGCCTGGCTGGCGGAGCCTGAAAAACTCTGGTCGCCCTGGAAATTCGAGGGCGACGCCTTGGCCGCGGCCAAGCAGGATGCGCTGCTTCTTTCCTTGAAAGAACAGGAAGCCGCTGGCATCGATATCGTCAGTGATGGCGAACAGACGCGCCAGCATTTTGTGACCACCTTCATCGAGCACCTGGATGGGGTGGATTTCAATCAACGCGAAGTCGTGAAGATTCGGGATCGCTACGATGCCAGTGTGCCGACCGTGGTGGCGGAGGTCAGCCGGCCCCGGGCGGTCTTTGTGGAAGACGCGAAATTCTTGCGTCGCCACACGACTCAGCCCATCAAGTGGGCGCTGCCCGGCCCCATGACGATGGTGGACACACTGTACGACAGCCATTACAAGAGCCGCGAGAAGCTCGCTTGGGAGTTTGCCAGGATTCTCAATCAGGAAGCCCGGGAGCTGGAGGCGGCGGGAGTCGACATCATTCAGTTTGACGAGCCGGCCTTCAATGTGTTCTTCGATGAAATGAATGACTGGGGCGTGGCGGCACTGGAAAGGGCGATCGAGGGGTTGCAATGTGAAACGGCCGTGCATATCTGCTATGGCTACGGCATCGAGGCCAATATCGAATGGAAGAAGACGCTTGGGTCGGAGTGGCGCCAGTACGAATCCTCGTTCCCGAAGCTGCAGCAGTCTGGTATCGACATCATTTCGCTCGAGTGTCACAACGCGCGCGTGCCCATCGACCTGATCGGGCTGCTGCGCGGGAAGAAGGTCATGGTGGGAGCCATCGATGTGGCCACCCACACGATTGAAACCCCCGAGGAAGTGGCCGCCACCTTGCGCAAGGCGCTCGAGTTTGTGGACGCCGACAAGCTGTATCCCAGCACCAACTGCGGCATGGCGCCTTTGCCCCGTGCGGTGGCACGAGGCAAATTGCAGGCGCTCGCGGCCGCGGCGGAAAGGGTTCGCAAGGAGGTTGCCGCGTAGGGGAGGCCGTCGCCAAGATAGTTTCCCGTGAATAAGCAAATTGGGGAAATGTCGTTCCCGTGTCGCGTCGCGCTTTTTAATATGAGTCAAGCCGGTGCGGGATGCGTTTCCTCACTGCAACTGTTCCCTTTTCTGATCGAACATCGAGAATGACTACATCGCTCAAGACCGTCATCGTCAATGGCAGCCCCGGCCGCCCTTCCACCACGCGTGCTTTGCTGAACGCCTTGCGTGATCGCCTGGCGGAGAACATCGCCCTGGACGCCGTCCACATCGATCTGGTGGATCTTCTGCCGGAGCTCGGCGGCGCGTTTTCCCGGGAGACTTTTTCGCCCTCGCTTCGTGCGACGATCAAGTCCATCGAACAGGCGGATTTCCTGATCGTGGGAGCACCGGTGTTCCGGGCCAGTTTTCCCGGGCTTTTCAAGCATCTGTTTGATCTGGTGGACCTCGATGCCTTCCAGGGCAAGCCCGTCTTGCTGGCCGCCACCGGTGGCAGTGCGCGCCACGCGCTGGTGATCGACCTGCAGCTACGGCCCTTGTTCGCTTTCTTCCAGGCATTGACCCTGCCGGTCGGTGTGTATGCGACACCGGAGGATATCCAGCAAGGTCAGATCGTCAGCGCCAGCCTCGCAAAACGCATCGAATTGGCCGTGGAGCAGGCCAGCCCCGTCCTGCAGGGCCTTTTGCTCGCCCGGCAGAGCGCCTATTTCAAGCTGCAGCGGCATGCGGCATGAAGACGGCCCGCACACAGCGATCTTTTTTTTCCTTGAAGAGTTCATAGCCCAGCGGGCCTTGCTCCAGAGGCAGCCGGTGCGTCAGCAGGAAGGATGGGTCCAGCCGGCCCTCCTGAATGTGCGAGAAGAGGGTGGGGATGTAACGCTGGCCCTTTTGCTGGGCGGATCGCAAGGTGAGTGCCTTGTTGACGATGGCGCCCATGGGGAATTTGTCCACCAGGCCTCCGAACACCCCCATGACCGAGACGGTTCCACCCTTGCGGCAGGCATGAATGGCCTGTCGCAGTGCCACGGCACGGCCGCTTTCCATGAGTGCCCGCTGCTTGACCCGGTCGTACCAATATTGCGGACCCGTCCCGTGGGCTTCCATGCCGACACACTCGATGCAGCGGTCGGGGCCGCGCCCGCCGGTCAGTTCCTTGAGCGCCTCGTGCACGTCCACCTCTTCATAGTTGATGATTTCCGCCTGGCACTGCTCGGCGGCCATCTGCAGACGTTCCGGAATGCGATCGATGGCGATGATGCGATGTGCGCCCATGAGCCGTGCGGAAAGCATGGCCATCAGGCCCACGCCTCCGCAGCCCCACACGGCCACCACGTCGCCTTCTTCAATATCGGCGAAATCGGCGCCCATCCAGCCGGTGGGGACGGCGTCGGACACGAAGACGGCCTGATCATCGCGAACACCGTCGGGAATCCTGAAGGCATTCACTTCCCCGAAGGGCACGCGGATGTAATCGGCGTGACTGCCTGAATAGCCTCCAAAGGCATGGCTGTAGCCCAGGATCCCCGCGCAGCCATGGCCGTACGCTAGTTCCGTCATCTGTGGCTTGGGGTTGGTGTTGTCGCAGCAGGAAAACTCCAGGCGCAGACAATGCTCGCAGTGGCCACAGGCCAGGATGGAGGCGACCACGACGCGGTCGCCTGTCTTCAACGTGGTGACATCGCGGCCGGTCTCGACGATTTCCCCCAGAAACTCGTGGCCGAGTATGTCCCCGGGTTTCATCGCCGGCACATAGCCACCGATCAGATGCAGGTCGGAGCCACAGACGGACGACATGGCGACCTTCACGATGATGTCCTTGGGATTGAGCACGGTGGGGTCGGCCACGCGCTCCACGCCGAGTTGGTTGATGCCTTTCCAGACCAATGCTTGCACGGTCACTCTCCTTGCCCGGAAGGGCCGCCCGAGACGGCGAGCTCTCCGGTTTCCATGAATTGTTTGAAACGTTGCAGGTTGTCCCGCATCTGCTGCGATGGCGTTTCCTGGAACAACTGGCTTAGCAAGCGGCCTGCCTCGCCATAAGGAGGTTGAAAGGCGATGAGCGCCTGAACCTCGGTTCGCCCGCGACCGGCATCCCGAAATTCGACCCATCCGAAGTTGGGGATTTGCGCCCCCGATTCACTTTCCCACACAATGCGCGTGTTCTCGATGTCCTCGGTGACATGGGAGATCCAGCTGACCGTCTGGTCGAAGGGGGCCGTGACGGTCCAGCGGGAACGGACGGGCGTGATCACGTCGATGTGCTCGACATGGGCGAGGAAGCGCGGCAGATTGGAGAAGTCACGCCAGGCGGCATAGACCGCTTCCCTCGGCCGTGAAATGGTGACGGCGGCGCGGGTGACGTACGCACTGGGCCAGCCTCGCTCACGCGCGACACGGCGTGTGTAGGGCGAGGCCTGCAGCGCGCGTTTCACCGCGCACTGACCGGTGGCGGCGCGCCCGATCAGCAGGGCTCCGCCGGCCAGCGCGAGCGCACGCGACAGCCCGCTCTGTCGCATTCCCCAGCACACCAGCAAGGTGCCCAGCATGCCGGACCCCACGCGCTCGCCCTCGCCCACGTTCGGCCCCCGCCGTTTGAGGGTGGTTGGGGAGAGGTCGGACTCATTCATGGGTATCTTCCATCACCATGGTGCGCAGCCATTGTTTGATCTTGGCCTCGTGTTCGGCTTCTGCGGCCAGCGCTTTCTGGAACTGCGGAACCAGCTCCTCGTGACCGGCCTGTTCCGCCAGTTCGATCAGCAGTTCCCACGCAGCGTTGTCCGTCATTTCAGCGGTGAGCAGTCCTTGCAGACATTGCGCCAGCGTGGTGCGCGGGTCGGTCAGGACTTGAATGATGCCCATCGCCGCCACGGCGCTGATGTCGGCACAGGGCGTCTGCGCGGTCGGGTCGCCGCCCATGTCGGTGATGAGATCGCTGAGCATCTGGAAATGTTGAAATTCCTCTTCCATAATGTGCTGCAGATCGGCCAGCAGCGCGGCGCTGTCCGGATGCTGGCTGGCCTCGACCTTGCCGATCATGGCCTGGTACAGGCGCACGCCGCTGCGCTCATATGCCGCCCGCTCTCCCAGCTTGTCGAAGAGGACTTCCGGGTTGTCACCCTTGAGCTTGCCCTTGGCGGTTTCCAGCAGGCCCTTGCCCGTGGCGGGAACCGGCACCGACCCGACCCGCTCGGCTTCGGCAATGTAGTCGGCACGGACTTTCGCGATCTCCAGTTCGCTTCCCGTCTCCGGGTGGGGCGGCCGCTGAGCCGCGTATTCCACCTGCGCAGCCCCCTGCGCCGGGGCCATCTGCATGCCCGTGCGGTTCATTCCGACTTTGGTCTGGTTTTCCATGTCAGCTCCTTTCATCCATGGCACTCGAGCGCCGGCTGAGTTCGCCACTGGGCGACCATTGGTAACCGGCGGAGACGGTGTTGGTGGGAGAAACCTCGGCGTTCACCGTGGCACGGTATTGCCTCGACTGCTTGCCTTCCTTGTCCTTGGGCACGAATTCCGTGCCATTGGCGCGCAGGTCCACCTCGGTTTCAAGCACTTCCCGAATGAATTCGCGTTGCGGGCCCATCATCAGCATGCCCGGCATGACGTCGCCGAGCACTTCCTCGGGGTCGCGTCGCTCGAACTTTTTGAACAGCTCGCTGACCTCGGCCAGATGCCCCAGTTCATAGTCGAGGAAACGCTCCCACATGGCCTTGATGCGCGGATTGGTTTCGCTTTCGACGCAACTCAGATAGGAATAGACCTCCGTGGCTTCGTGAATCAGAATCTTTTCCAGCCACGATTCGCCCGGGTCCTGCAGCGATCCGTATTGCGTGACGTGCTGCTCCTCAATGGAAGCAATCTCCGCATACAGCAGACGCGCCACCGGGTCGGCAAACAGCGGTCCGATGTTCATGTAGTAATCGTGTGTCTGGTATTCCGCCGCCGTGATCAGGGTGGAGTGCATCTTGGTGAGGATGTGCGCTTCTTCTTTCTGATAGGGCTGTCGCAGGTCGTCGTGCGGGTGGCGATGCTCGTCCACCGTGGGCCGCCCGGGAACGATGTCGGTATAGCCTTGCAGGATGTTGTTGGCATCCTTGCCTTCCAGCCGGTCGAGCATGGCGGTGTAGCGGTACAGATGGTCGAAGTCCTCGAGCAGGCCGAATCGGTATGTCTGTGCCTGATAGGGATCGGGTTCGGCCTGTGCCACCGCCGCGGTGATCTCGATGGCCACCTGCTCATAGGCAATGGTGGTTTCCAACGGAGAATGGTCGGCCGAGATCAACCAGTTGATCATGGTGGCCTGGTGCTGCTCCACGCGCCGTAGCCGCGCGAGCGGTTCGCGCAGGTCGCGATTGAAGCGGGCGGCAATGTGCTTGAGCCGGAGCGAATCCAGCTCCAGTCCATTCATGAGAATGATGCGGATGCGGGTGAAGGCGTCATCGTCCAGCTTGCTGATCGGCTGGCCGACCAGGTCACGCCAGCTGAACCCTTGCTGGTCCAGCGGAGTGCCGGAACGCTTCCACGGGGTCTTGATCGATCTCATCGTCGGGGTCTCCATAGGAGTGGAGCGCTTGTGCAGCAATCCCCATTCCAATGGCTCCGAGCATCACTTCCAGCCTTCCAGTCGCTGGGTGGCGCGCACAATCCGTTCCGCCTCGCTTTCCACTTCGAGCAGATTCTTGCGCACGGCGCCAACGTGTTCCCGGGCGGCCTGGTGGGCGGCTTCCGGTTGCCGCTCGACAATGGCCGTGAAGAGCCGCTCGTGCTGCTGGTCGATCTGCTGCTTGTAGTGTGGCCGGGCGTACAGGTGCTCGACCGAGGCAAACACGCTGCTGAGGGTCAGCTCGCTGAGGGATTCCAGCAGGTGGGTGAGGACGGCATTGTGCGCCGCTTCGCTGATGGCGCGGTGGAAGGCGTGGTCCAGCTGTGCATGGTCGTCGGCCGTCACCGCCGGGCCTTCCTGCTGCGCACGCTTCCAAGCTTCAAAATGCCGGCGGATCAGGACCAGATCGGCGCCCGTCGCACGCGAGGCGGCCAGGCGCGCGGCTTCAGCTTCGAGCAGCTCGCGCACGTCCAGCAGGTCGAAGAGGGTACGTGGTTGGGAGGCAAACAGGTGCATCAGGGGGCTGCTGTCCTGCATGCGGTCGAAGGGCGCCACGAAGGAGCCTTTGCCGTGTTCCGTGCGAATCAGC
>JAJUFT010000116.1 GCA_029263615.1 Alcaligenaceae bacterium
GATGCCATTTTCACGGCGCAGCCGGATTACGAAAACGCCAGGGCCTTCTACCAGGACGTGAAGTTGCGTGTCAGGGCGTTCGGTCGCAACCCGGATCACGTGCTGATTCTTCCGGGCCTTTCCTTCTTCATTGGAGGAACGGAGGCTGAGGCGCAGGCGCTGCGTGATGAGTTCGAAGACCTCACCTTGCCGACCTATGGCCTGGCCCAGCTGAATCAGACCACCGGCCTGTCGCTGACCCTGGATGACCTGGATTCCGTCTTCACCCTGCCGGCACGAGACGAAAAAGAGATCGTCATGAAGAGCCGTGTCGACCTGCTGCGCCACATCGCCGAAACCGAGACCCTCACGGTGCGCCAGCTTCTGCGTCGTCTCAGCGCCGGCCGGGGCCACCGCGTGGCCGTGGGGACGCCCGAGCAGATTGCCGACACCATCGAACACTGGTTCACGAGCGGCGCCGCCGACGGCTTCAACCTGATTCCGCCGGCCTTGCCGACCTCGCTGGAAGCGTTCGTCGACCACGTCGTGCCGGTACTGCAGAAGCGCGGCCTGTTCCGCACGGAATACACCGGCACCACGTTGCGAGATCACCTGGGCCTGGCCCTGCCGGCCCCCGTGCTCGAGCGTTCATCGTTCCAGAAAGAAGAAGCACTCGTCTGAGTGCATCCATACAAGGAGACGTCCGTGTCTGCACAGACCACCCATTTACCGGAGCTGAGCCGCCTGGCGCCTGTCGGCGCCGAGGTCCATGCCCGTTCCGCGGCCAGCGAGGAGAACCCCCGTCAGTTGCTTCCCCAATCCACATCGGCCTCGCAACGGCTCCTCGGGCCCACGCTCGTCATCACGCTGTGGTTCGCCGTGACGCTGTCGGGCTGGCTGTCGCCCGACATGCTGCCCAAACCGACCACGGTGGCGCACACCTTCAGGGATCTCTGGGCGGATGGCTATCTTCTGGACAACATCGCTGCCTCCCTCCTGCGCGCCGGGCAAGGGCTGGCGGCGGGCATTGCCGCAGGTCTGCTGCTGGCGCTGCTGGCCGGCCTGACGCGTCTGGGGGATGCCCTGTTTGATGGCCTCGTGCAGATCAAGCGGGCATTGCCCAACCTGGCGTTGATTCCTCTCTTCATCATGTGGATGGGGATTGGCGAAACGATGAAGATCACGGTCATCGCCCTGGGCGTTCTGGTTCCCATCTACATCAATACGCATTCCGCCCTGCGCGACATTGACCTGCGGTATGTGGAGCTGGCCCAGACGGTCGACCTGAATCGCGCCCAGTTCCTGCGCCATATCGTGTTTCCTTCCTGCCTGCCCGGCTTCTTCACGGGCTTGCGGCTGGCCGCCACCCATGCCTGGACGGCGCTGGTCGTGGTGGAAACCATCAACGCAACGAGCGGCATCGGGTACATGATCTCCCAGGCCCGTATCTATGGGCAGATCGAAGTCGTGATGGCTGGGCTCGTGCTGTATGGGGTGCTGGGGTTCGGCACTGACGCGTTGATTCGCACAATACACAGGAAGGTGCTGGGATGGCGGCAGACCGTAGCTTGAACGTGAACGACGCCGTCGTGTCCCTGCGCAATCTGACACGGAGTTTCGGCCATCAGACCGTGCTCGATGGGGTCGATCTGGACATCCATGCGGGGGAATTCGTGGCGCTGCTGGGCCGTAGCGGCTGCGGCAAGAGCACGCTGTTGCGTGCGATCGCCCGGCTCGACACCGGGATCTCGGGCGAAGGTCAGCTGATTGTGTCCGGGCAGAGCTCGGTGCTCTTTCAGGATTCCCGCATCCTGCCCTGGATGAGTGTGCTGGACAACGTGAGGTTGGGCACGCCCAATGACATGGACAGTGAGCGGGCGCGGCGCGCGCTGGACGGCGTGGGGCTGGCCGACAAGGCGTCCGCCTGGCCAAAGACCCTGTCGGGCGGGGAACAGCAGCGTGTCGCCCTCGCGCGCGCCCTGATGCGCAACCCGGCGCTGATCCTTGCGGACGAACCCTTCAGCGCGCTGGATGCCCTGACACGCATGCGCATGCAGTCGCTGCTGTTGGACGTCCACGCGCGGTTTCAGCCCGCCGTGCTGTTTGTCACGCACGATGTGGACGAAGCGCTGGTGCTGGCCAACCGCATCATTGTTCTGGATGCCGGCCGCATCCGTTACGACCGGCTCAACCCGCTCAAGCTTTCGCAGGGTCGCGGCAGCACCGACTTCGAATCCCTGCGCCAGGAAATTCTCGCGCTGCTGGGCGTCCCTTTGCCTGCGCGCACCGACATCACCCTCATTCCCGATTGAAAGGAAGTTGAATGACCCATTCCCGTCTTGCATTTCTGAAAGCGCTGCTTGTCAGTCTTGGCACGTTGATGCTTCCCCTAGCTGCCCAGGCCAGCGGCACGGCACTGCCGGTCGAGGTTCCGCGCGGAACGAAACTGGTGATCGCGGACGATGCCCGCGGCACGGAATTTCTGCTGAAACTCTCGGGAGAACAGGAGAAACTGGCGGCCGATGTCTCGTATGCCAGCTTCAGCAGTGGCCCCCTGCGCATGGAGGCCATCCGCTCGGGTTCCGCGCAGGTCGGCATTGTGGGCGATGTCCCCCCGATTCTGGCGCATTACGCCGGAGTGGATCTGCGCATTGTCGGTGTGGTGGCCAATACCGGCCCCTCGCTGGTCATCACCACGTCGGCGGGTTCCGGCATCAGGACCATCCAGGACCTCAAGGGCAGGCGCGTGGCCATCAACGAAGGTACGGCCCAGCATGCCGTCGTATTGCGCGCGCTGCGCCAGGTGGGGCTGAGTGCGAGCGATATCGTCCCGGTCAAGCTGGGGGTGTCGGAATTCGTCGACGCCCTGCGGGCCAACCAGATCGATGCCGCCGTGCTCAAGCAGCCAGATCGCGCGCGTTACCTGGCCACCGCCGCGGCCCAGGGGGCGGTCGAGCTGAAAACTGAACCCGGCACCAACCCCGGTTACCTCTACGCCTACGCATCGCGCGAGGCACTGGAGGACCCGGCGCAATCGGCGGCGATCCGCGATTTCATCATTCACTGGTATCGCGCCCAGCAATGGAAGAACGGCAACCACGACACCTGGTTGCAGGCGTACCTGATCCAGAATCAGCGCCTGAAGCCCGACGATGCGCAGAAGGTCATCGAAAGCCATGGCGAGGTCGTGTTCCCCGGCCTCGGCGATGCGGTACTCGCGACCCAGCAACAGACCATCGACCTGCTGCAGGGCGCCGGCGTGTTCCCGGGCAAAACGCTCGATGCACGTGATGAATTCGACCTGCGCTTTGCCACGCTCTCGGCAGAGACCGGGCATGTGCACTGAGCTCACTCGGTGGGCGGCTTGCGCATGCCCCTTCAGTTTGGCGGGCGCCCATCCCGCGGCAAGGTGACCAGCACCAGCAGCGCGCATGCACCGGCGACGAAGAAGGCGAGGTCGTAGCGGCCGATGGCGGCCACCGTGAGGGCGAACAGGGTGGGAGCCAGCACATTCACGGCACTGACCAGCAACGATGCGCCCGACGCGGTTTCGGTGATCAGGTGGGGCGGCGAATGGCGGGCGGTTTCGGCAATCTGCACGCCGTTCCAGCTGGCTGCCGTGCCGCCCGCGATGAAGGCCAGCACAAGCACGGCCCACAAGGGCCACGCTGTGTCGGTCAGCCCGAGCAGGGTCGTGGTGAGAGCCGAGAACACCGCCGCCACCGTCAGGGTGAGGCGTGCCGAGTTCAGGTGATCGGCGAGCCAGCCTAGAAAAATGCGGCCCAGCACGCCTCCCAGCTGCATGACGGCGTAGACCAGCCCGGCCAGGCTGAGCGAGTAGTGAAGCCGGTCCACCAGATAGACCGCCGTGAAGGTGAACCAGCAGCTCTGGGGAATTGCAAACAGCGCCCCCACGATCGAGATCCGCAGCAAGTCAGCGTTATGCGTGAGAGACGTTAGCGGCAACCAGCAGCGCTTGATGGATTCGAGCCAGGACGTCCTTTCGCGTGAAGGGGAACGGCCTGCACGTTCGCCGTCCAGCTGTTCGCTCAGGCGCCAGCTCAGCGCCGTGGGGAGAGCCACGATCACGGCGCAGATGAGCAGGGCAATCTGCCAGCTGGACAGGACGATGAGAAAAGGCAGCAGCACGCCCACGACCATGCCGCCCAGCGGCACGCCTGCCTGCTTGATGGAGAACAGCAGATTGCGCATACCGGGAGGCGAGAACCGTTGCAGCACCTCGCTGCCCGCCGGGTTGGCCGTGCCCGTGCTGGTTCCCATGATGAAGCACGCGGCAATGGCCATGGCCACACTCGGGTGGTAGAACATGCCCAGCGAGAGTGCACCGGCCAGCAGCGAGACCTGCAGGCTGCGCGTGCCGCCCGTGCGTCGCAGCACCTCGCTGCCTGCCACCAGGACGACGACACCGCCGAGCGAATGGCTGGCCGCCAGATAACCGATCGAGCTGCCGTCCCAGCCGTAGTCGCGTGCCATGGCCGGTGCCATGACGGGGATCAGCCGCGCCATGAAGGAAGCGAGCGTTTGCAGGGTGAGAATGGTGAGGACAGGAACGAGCCAGGAGGGGGAGGGGTGTTTCATGGACAACTGGCTCGTTCGCTGGGAGTGACCGTCGGGCGTTGACATCCTCCCCAGCCTAAAGGCTGGAGATTCCTACGGCGCTCAGGCGCGGCATTGAACCGCCCCTGAGTCGCTTCGGTGGGTTCCTGCTGCTGGCGACCCTGCTGCATCGCTCACTTCACAGGCGAACCGGGCGTGTCCCGCCCTTAAAACATTGATCGCGCCGACTACATCGGCGTTTTCCTCGAAGCCGCATCCCACGCACTCGAACCGGGCTTGTGTCTGGCGGTTGTCTTTCGACACATGGCCGCAACATGGGCAAGTGCGGCTCGTGTTCTGCGGCGGCACGGCAATGAGATGCCCGCCGTTCCACGCCAGCTTGTAGTCCAGTTGACGGCGGAACTCGAACCAGCCTTGATCGAGGATGGCTTTGTTCAGTCCGGACTTGGCCCGAACGTTTCTTCCCGGGGCATCTGCCGTGCCTGCCGCCGACTTGGACATGTTCCGCACCTGCAAGTCCTCGATACACACCATCGCGTGGTTTTGGCTGATCGTTGTAGAGCACTTGTGCAGGTAGTCGCGGCGGGCGTTGCCGATACGGGAGTGAATGCGCTGGACGCGGGCTTTCGCCTTCTTCCAGTTGTTGCTGAA
>JAJUFT010000072.1 GCA_029263615.1 Alcaligenaceae bacterium
CGTCCAGCGTTAACCGATCAGGGCACCGCCCGCCCACCAGGCGGCATACAGCAGAATGCTGAAGTACACCACGGTCAATACGGTGCCCAGATAGCCGAGCATGACGAACACACCGTCGCGCTGAATCATGCCGATGGTCAGTAAGAGAATGCCGACGGCGGGCGCCGTGTTGGAGAAGGGAATCAGGCCGAATGGCGCCATCAGCAGCAGACCGGCGAAGACCAGCACACAGCCGTTGATGACGGTCATGCGCCCCGATGTCAGATGCAGCCCGCGTGGCCGCACCCATTTGTCCATGCGGGACACAATACCGACGCCCTTGCGCATCACGGGGATCAGCTTCGCCGTTTCCATTTGACGGTCGAGAATTTTCTCCGGCAGCCAGGGCAGCCGATTCAGCGTGATGGCCACCGCCAGCAGCACAATCGCCGCGCCAAAGACTGTCGACACGCCGGGAATGGACACGGGAAACAGAAAGGGCAGCGTCGCGAGCGCGCACAACAGCAGCAGGCCCTGTTCGCCAATGGCCGCCATCAAGTCGCGCAAACTGACAGTGTCCCCTTGAATGCCCTCAATGGTGAGCGACAGCGTTTCGCTCAGCGTGCGTTGAGTGTCATCGAATTGCATAGTGAAAAATCGAAGTGGCAGCCGGTTTGGCTGAGCGGAAAGCCCCTTATTTTCGCCCTATGAACGCCCGGCGTCCAATCTGCAGAAGTCGGAGCTATCGCGGGCACGGCAAGCGGCATGCCCTGGGCGCTTCACCGCCCAGGGCGAGAACGCGCTACGTTCTGTCATTCCAGCTTACAATAGCGGTCTTTGCAGCGTTTCGCTGCGCGCGCCCCCTCCCCCTTGCTCATTGCAGAATGCCCCTGATGCGCCGTGTTCGAGTCGCGAGGTCTCGCTCAGCCGTCCGCTGGTTCTGGCGTGGGTGCGCTGCATGGTTGCTTGCGCTCCTGTCTGCACCCAGCCTCGCCACGGGCGACTGCGAACACGCACACGCGGTTGAGCTGGTCCGCGACGTGCATATCGACGCAGCCACTCTGGCTGAATTACGCACCCTCCCCCCCTTGAAGGCCCTGGCGATCGACGCCCCGCCACTGGTGAGCTACAACCCGGAAACCCGGCGCCATGAAGGCATCGGCATCGACATCCTGTGCTTTGTCGGCGAGCGTCTCGGCGTGCACTTCGAATTCTCGGAGCCCGACCGCCATCAACCCGTCTTCGACAAGCTCCGGCAAGTCCAGCAGGGGCAGGCCGACCTGATTCTGCCCATCAGCGATTTGGCTTCGCGTGCCACGCAGGGCATTTTCAGCGAAGAATTCTCACGCAGTTACTACGCCGCGATCGGGCGTCGAGACGCGAACATACTCCTGCGCAATGCCTCGGACGTGGCCCAATACCGGCTGGACTATGTAGCGGGCGCGTCCATCGAGGCCATGCTGCGCAAAGTGGTCCCCGAAGCGCAACTTCAGCCCTACGACAACTGGTATGACGGCTCGCTGTTCAACGCGGTGAAACGCGGCGATATCGATCTGGCCCTCTACAACGCCCATGTCTTCACTGAAAAACGGTTTGTCGAGGAATTGTTTGACCTGGAGACCAAGTACATCTTCGAGGACTTTCCCCGCTCCTACCGCTTCTATTTCAGCAACAGCCCGGCGCATGAACGCCTGGTCGAGGCAATGAATCGGTTCCTTCCGGCGCTCGACATCACGGCATCGGTCAGAGCCCACCAGGAAGGTGAACGCATCTTCCTGGAACGCTATGAATCTAAACGCCAGCAGGCGATCTGGCTGTTCGTGGTCAGTGTGGTTGCAGGGCTTCTGTGTCTCGCCGCTCTGCTCCTGCTCTGGCGGCACCGTCGTCAGCTGCGCCGCTTCAAGAAACGCAACAAACAGTTCGAGCAGGAACGCCGCGCCCTTTTTGAGGAAAAGCAGAAGCTGGAAAGCCTGAGCCTGACCGACCCGCTGACCAATGTGCCGAATCGACGCCATTTCGATGAACGCGCCAAGATCAAGTATGCACAGAATGTGGCCAACGGCACACAACTCAGCCTGCTCATCGTCGACGTCGACCACTTCAAGAGCGTGAACGACCATTATGGCCATGACAAAGGCGATGAATATCTCCGCAGCATCGCCGCAACGCTCTCGGACGTGCTCGCACGGCATGTGGGGGGGGTCGCCCGCTATGGGGGCGAAGAATTCATCTGCCTCCTGCCGGATACGGACGCCGCCAAGGCCCGGTCAATTGCTGAAGCCATGCGGCGTGCGGTGGAAGCGGCCCGTCTGCCGAATGAGACCGTCACGCCTCCCTGGGTGACGATCAGCATCGGCGTGGCCACCCTGCTGCACGGCGACCCGGGGCTGCCGGGCCTGTTGAAGCAAGCCGACGTACAGCTTTATCGGGCCAAACAGCAGGGCAGGAATCGGGTGTGCACGACCATCATCGGCAAATGAGCCGGTGAACGAGCCCCCCGAACGCGCGTGGGGCTGAAGCGGGCCGGCGCTCGGAACACCACCGCGGCCGGCCGTCACCGCGAAATCATCACGCCTCGATGCGGGTTCCCAGCACCTTGAGGAACTGCGCCATCCAGGCCGGATGGGCCGGCCAGGCGGGAGCCGTCACCAGATTGCCATCCGTGTGCGCAGCATCGATGGCGATATCCGCATAGGTGCCGCCCGCAAGCTTCACTTCCGCTGCGCAGGCGGGATAGGCGGAGCAGGTGCGCCCCTTGAGAATGCCGGCTGCCGCCAGCAATTGCGCCCCATGGCACACGGCCGCAATGGGTTTGGACGCCTGGTCGAAGTGACGCACGATCTCCAGGACGCGCTCGTTCATGCGCAGGTATTCGGGGGCCCGCCCGCCGGGGATGACCAAACCGTCATAGTCGGCGGGGTTCACCTTGTCGAAATCGTAATTCAGCGTAAAGCGATGCCCCGGTTTTTCGCTGTAGGTCTGGTCGCCCTCGAAATCGTGGATCGCAGTGGCCACCGAGTCGCCTGCCTTTCTTTCAGGGCAGACGGCATGGACAGTATGCCCAACCGTCAACAACACCTGGTACGGCACCATGGTTTCGTAGTCTTCGGCATAGTCACCCACCAACATCAACAGTTTCTTGGCCATTGTGCGTCTCCTGTGAACGAAGTTGCTGAAATCAATCGCCGGACGATTTTGCCGCCGATTGCAAAGCTTCTGCCAGTTCGCTTTCCGCCGTCGGGGTGAGCAGGTCGCCCCAGCTGTCGCCCGCCTTCTTTGTCGCCCGCGGAAGATAAAGCGTGAAAGCGGTACCCTTGTTCCGGGTGCTTTCCACCTTGATATCCCCACCAGATTGCCGGACGAAGCCATAGACCTGGCTGAGACCCAGGCCCGTTCCCCTGCCGTCTTCCTTGGTGGTGAAGAAGGGATCGAAGATCTTGGGCAGCACATCCTGGTCGATGCCGCTGCCCGTGTCACGGACCTGCACCGTGACCCAGTCGCGGAATGCCTCGCCGTCTTCCAGGGCAGCGCGTACGTTGCGGGCGGTGATGGTGACGCTGCCCGATTCAGACATGGCGTCGCGCGCGTTGATCACCAGATTCAGCAAGGCGGTATCGAACTGGCTGGTGTCGGATTCGATCATGCCCAGGTCGGACGCCACATCAACCACCAGCTCATTGCGCGAACCCAGTGAGGTCTGCATGACCTGCAACATTGTGTCAATGCGGGTGGCGGGGCTGAAGACCTCAAGGCGGAAGGGCCGTTGTCGTGCAAACGTGAGCAGCTGGTCGGTCAGCCGGGCAGCGCGTTCGCTGGCATCCGTGATCATCTTGACGTAATGCTCGGTATCATGCTGCAGCGTCATGCCGCTGCCCAGCATCTCTGCCGCCGTGCGAATCACCGACAACATGTTGTTGAAGTCGTGGGCCACACTGCCGGTCAGGCGGCCGAGGGCCTCGAGCTTTTGCGCCTGATGCACGGTTTCGCGCTGGCGATCGACTTTTTCCTGATTGCGACGCTTGTCGGTGATGTCGCGCGTGATTTTGGCAAAGCCAAGTAAAGTGCCGTGCTCATCGTAAATGGGGTCGATGACCACGCTGGCCCAGAACAGGGAACCGTCTTTGCGGACCCGCCAGGCCTCGCTCTGGAAGGTGTTCTCCCGCACGGCCGTTTCCAGACTGCGCTGGGGAGCCCCCTGCAGTTGGTCTTCTTCGGTATAGAAAGTGGAAAAATGGCGACCGATGATTTCGTCGGCCGTATATCCCTTGATCAGTTCAGCGCCGGCATTCCAGTTGGTGATGTAGCCGTCGGGGTCCAGCATGTAGATGGCATAGTCGCGCACCCCCTGGACGAGCATGCGGAATTGCCGCTCGGCATGGCTGAGCTCGGTGCTTTGCACGCGGGCTTCGCCAATGTCGCGGATCAGGGCGGCATACCCCTGCAGCACGCCCTCGTGATTGACGACCGGGCTGAGCGCAAGCGCTCCCCAGAGCTGGGTGCCGTCCTTGCGTCGCAGCCAGCCCTGGGCCTCATAGGTGCCCTGACGTTCAGCCAGTTCAAGGCAGGCCTGCAGGGCCCGCGGTTCCTGTCCGGCTTCGATGAAGACGTCGGTGTAAAGCTTGCCGGTGAGCTCGTCCTCGTCGTAACCGGTGAGCTCTCGGGTGCCGCGATTGGAAACGATCAGTTGGCCGCTGTCGTCAAGCAGCAGAAGGACGCAGCCGCGCACGGCCTTGATGAAGCCGGTGGGGATCTGCTCAAAGAGGCTTCCCCGCCCGGGAGGGGCGAATTCGGCAGGATGTTGAGACATGCTTGGGTTCCGTTCAGTAGACATAGGGTCCGTGGCGCAGGTGGAACGTGGCGACGACTGCCTGGGAAATGCCTCGAACGAAGAATTATTCCAGTTTTTGTAACCGGATCATTATTTTTTTATCGTCACCCTTTGGGCGCGTGGTCTCATGTTACGCCCTTTCCTGCAAGCGTGGGGATATTTGACAAAAACCGGCGGAAATGCATTCCCGCCCATTCATTCAGCCGCCACCACCCGCCGGCGCTGATGGAAGAACAGCGCCAGCAAGGCGAAAAACAACACCGCACAAATGACGAGCGAGCCCATGTTCAGCCAGTACCAGCCGCGGGTCGTGACCAGCGCGCCGGAACTGAACGACGAGATCGCCATCACGAAAAACACTGCAAAGTTAATGGCCCCTTGCGCCTTGTCCCGTTCCTGGGCTGTGTGAGCCTGGGTGGCCAGGGTCGTTGCACCGGTGAACAGGAAGTTCCAGCCCACCCCCAGCAGGAACAGGGCAACAAGAAAATGCGTGTAGCTGGTGCCGGCCAGCGCAATGCCGATGCACAGCACGTTGAGCGCGAGCCCCACCGACATGACTTCGAGCACGCCGTAACGCTTGATGAGCGAACCCGTCACGAATCCCGGCGCAAACATGCCGATGACGTGCCATTGCAGGACGGTGGCCGTGCTGGCGAACTCGAAACCGGCCATCTCCATGGCCAGCGGGGTGGCCGCCATGAGCAGATTCATGATGCCGTAGCCGAGCGACGCCGCCAGCGCCGCCACGATGAATACGGGCTGGCGCATGATGGCATTCAGCCCGCGCCCGCTGCCCGAGGCGCCTCGGGCCCGCACATCGTCGGGAAAACGGATGAAGCTCATCAGCATGAAGCCGATCACCGCCACCCCGGCAAGCGCCAGATAGGCGCCCATGAAGGGATGGGCGGCCGCATTCTTGGTGTATTTCGCCAGGTTGGGCCCGATGATGGCGCCAATGAGGCCGCCGGCCAGCACGAGCGAAATCGCCTTTTCCTTGAACCCTGTATCCACAAGCTCTGCCGCGGCGAAGCGATACAGCTGGCCATTGGCACTGTAATAGCCGGCCAGAAAGGTGGAGCACACCAGCAGCGCGAAGCTTTCCAGCCACACGGCCAGAGCACACATCAGGGCCGAGATCAACGCGATGACCAGGCCCAGCTGGAAGGAACGCCGGCGACCGTATCGGCTTTGCGTGCGCGCCACGATGGCTGTCGAGACGGCACCCCCCACCACGTAACCCATCACCGGCAGCGTGGCCATCCAGGGAATGGGCGTGAGCTGGAAGCCCACCAGACCATTGACCGCAATGAAGGTCACGTTGTTGGTCAGGAACAGCCCTTGGCAAAGTATCAACAACAGCAGGTTGCGGTTCAACAGTCGGCTTGGATCGGACTTCATGATTGGGGTGCAGAGAGAGAGAAGGCTCGGAGCCCTGGATGACGCAGCCAGGACACCGAGCCCAAGAGCGACAATGCGGGCAAAACTTTATATTACCCTAAGGAATAAGCTTATAACTTACTCCAGCCATTTCTCCTCTGCCGCCTCCAGTACGTCGCGCTCGTCGAGCAGACCCCAAACAAACTTCATGACGCGCACGTAATCGGCGTCATCGGCCGGCATCAGAAAGCCCAAGTAATTCTTGGGCGTGAGCGGCTCGTCGATGAACAGTGCGGCAAGGCGTGGGTCGGCCTTGCTGTAGTGCAGCGCCTCGTAGGTTTCCGTGATCATGAGGTCGCCCTTGCCTTCCGCAATCAGGCCCGGAATCTCGGCATTCTTCTCGTGGGTACTGACCTTGGCATTCTTCAGGTTTTCGAGCACGAAGAGCTCGTTGGTGCCGCCCGGATTTTTGATGACATGCACCGAAGGCTGGTTCAGATCATCCACGCTGCGATACTTGGACGCCTCTTCCTTGCGCACCAGCGCCACTTTGCCGAATGGCGCATAGCCGGGTAGCATCTCTGCCTGACTGATGCGCGCCACATTGCGCGTGATGCCGCCCACCGCAATATCGTATTTGTCCGCCTTGAGATCGGGCATCAGATTGGGCCAGGACGTCTGCACCCATTCGATCCTGACGCCAAGCTGTTTGGCCATGGCCTCGATCACGTCGACATCGTGCCCTTCGTAGCCGCCGCCTTCATTCTTGATGGCGAAAGGCCGGTAATCGCCGGGTGTGCCCACGCGCAATGTCTTGCTTTCCATGATGCGATCCAGGCGCGGGCCGGCATGCGCCGTCGCCGTGACGCCCAGCGTGAGGGCCACGCCCACACCGAGAAGGCTGCGGAAGATGCTTTTCATTGGTCAGTCTCCTATGCAAGCAGGGTTCTTGTGTGGCCTATCATACTGCTGCGACACCCTCCGGGGACGGCCAGGACGCCCTCATTTTTCGTCGGTGGCACGTTTACTGCTAAGGCAATGTCGACGTCCATTTTCAAGAGGGAGACGCACCATGGCAATGAACAAAACCCACCTGACGAAGGTGCAGAAAGGCGTCATCGGCATGCTGATCGATGACCATCGCAAAGTACAGAAGCTGTTCAAGGCATTCGAGTCGGAAGAGGATTCGGCCCGCAAGCAGGAAATGGTCATGGAAGCCTGTACGGAACTGACCGCACACGCAGAGATCGAGGAACAGCATTTCTACCCTTTCCTGCGCGACGCCAACCCGGAAAAATTTGGCGACCTGCTGGACGAAGCCATCGTGGAACATGCGAGCGCCAAAGAGCTCATCGAACAGCTCATGGCCATGAGCCCCGACGACGAGCTTTATGAGGCCAAATTCACGGTGCTGGCCGAATACACCGAACACCACATCGAAGAAGAGGAAGACGAGCTCTTCCCGGAAGTGGCGGCCGAGGGCTACGACCTGCGCGAGCTGGAAGCGCCCATGCTCGAAACCAGGGAAGCCGTGCTCGGGCAACTCGTGAAACCGGCATGAGTCCGCGCGCTGTCCACGTGAACCGAGCTGACAGCGCACAAGTTTCGCATTAGAATGGACCCTTGCATCAAGAGTTGGGCCTAGCGCCCATGCCAACCTGTGACCCACACAAGGTGGAAAGATGATGCGGCTATCACAAGCAATCAGTGGGAAAGGAAATGCCCGCGATTGCGGGCATTTTTCGTTATGGGCCTTTTACTCCAACTTGCTCGCCCGGCATGGTGCCAAAGAGCTAAACAGGAACTCGCATGGCTTACCAATTTCAATTCCACGGACAAACCTACATCGGCCGCACCCTCCCGGGTGCCGCGCGCATGAGGATCTTCCATTCTGATACAGGCCGGTTTGTGGTCGCCTTCGACCCCAATATCCCTTCGCTGCGGGGCAGCCACCCCTGGGGGAGCTGGGCGAACATCCAACCCGACGCCGACCTGCAAGTGCTGGCTGCGCTGCAGCCGCAAATTCTTTCTGCCTGTCGCGACCGACTGCTGCAGATTGCACAGCTCAACGCCGCGTGAACTGTCGCAAAGCGGCATCAAACTGCTTCACAACGGTTACGAAAACGGCGGCGCCGACCGCAAATATTTCACCGTCCTGCAAAACGCACAATATCGCTGGTGAGCACGGAACCTGCTACGTAATCTGGAGATGGATTCAACCGATTCAGGAGCAGAAAACATGTTCACTCAACGATTTGCACGATTGCTCGGTGTGGGGGCTGTTGCGCTTGCGATGGTCGGCTGTGCCTCGCACTATGACCGCAAGACCAACAACGCCTTGATGGGTGCGGGCCTCGGTGCGGCGGCGGGTGCCGTGGTCTCCCAGGGCGACCCGGTCTATGCCATTGGCGGAGCGGCAGCGGGCGGCCTGCTGGGGCACATCCTCACGTCGGATGACCGCCGCTCGCGCGGTTGGGACCGGGGCGGTCGTTCTCATCAGGCCAAGCATCGCGGCCACCGTAACTACCGGGGACACCCCGGCAACCATCGGCATCGCCGCTGACACAGCACCCTTGCGTTGAAAAAGCTAGTATAGGAGCCTCAACGTACAGGGTTCGCGGTGTTCAGAGACTTGATTGACGACTTCGACGGCTTTCCCAGCCAATCCGGCATGTTTCTTGATGTCCCCTTCGTCCCGAGCGACGACGGCGTCATCAAGGCCATGCTGAATCTGGCGCAGGTGGGGCCGGATGACATTCTCTACGACCTCGGCGCCGGCGATGGCCGCATCGTGGTCGCTGCCGCCAAAGACCATGATTGCCGTGCGGTCGGCGTGGAAATCGACCCCCTGCGCATTGCCGACGCCATGGAATACGCCGGCGACACGGGCGTGGAATATCTGGTCGATTTCATTGAAGGCGACCTTTTCAGCGTCGAATTCCGTGAGGCCACGGTCGTGACCCTCTATCTGCTGGACTCCATCAACCTGCAGCTGCGACCACGCCTGCTGGAAGAGCTGAGGCCGGGCACCCGCATTGTCTCTCACGCCTTCGGCATGGGGGACTGGAAGGCAGACGAAATCCTGGAAGTGGGCGGCATCAAGATCCACAAATGGGTGGTTCCTGCCCGCGTCGCTGGGGAATGGTCCTGGGAAGCGGTGGACGGCACGCCGTTCCGTACGCAGATCCGGCAGAAATTCCAGAAGGTGGTTGCGCGAAGCTGGATGGGCTCCCGCCCCATCAGGACCCGCCACGCGCGGCTGCAGGGCAAGGTTCTCGAGCTCGACCTCGAGACGCGCGCGGGCACGGTCAGCTTCAACCTGCATTTCGAAGGCAGTCGCCTGGAAGCGGTGGAAGAGCTGTCCTCCTGAAAGAGACAGGGCGGGCACACTGCGCCGGCCTCCTGCTCCGAAAAGCGACGAGTGCCGGGCCCCAGGCCCGGCGTGCCCGCATGTCTTTACGCCTGACCACCCATGCTGGCGATATCGATCACGAAGCGATATTTCACCTTGCCCTGAAGCATGCGTTCATAGGCCTCGTTGATCTGCTCCGCGCGGATCAGCTCGATGTCGGCAACGATGCCGTGCTCGGCGCAGAAATCCAGCATTTCCTGGGTTTCCGGAATGCCGCCGATGAGCGAACCGGCGATGTGGCGACGCTTCATGATGAGATTGAACACGTTCGGCGAGGGGTGCGGGCTGGAAGGCGCCCCCACCAGCGCCAACACCCCGTCGCGCTTGAGCAGCGCCAGGTAATCGTCCAGCGAATGCGGCGCCGCCACCGTGTTCAGAATGAAATCGAAGCGGCCTTGCTGCGCCGCCATTTCCTCGGTGTGGCGGGACACCACGACTTCATGAGCGCCCAGTTGCGAGGCGGCGTCGCGCTTCGACTCGGAGGTGGTGAATGCCACGACATCGGCGCCCATGGCGCGCGCGAGCTTGATGCCCATGTGACCGAGCCCGCCGATCCCGACCACGCCCACCGTCTTTCCGCGGCCGGCGCCCCAATGACGCAGGGGAGAATAGGTGGTGATGCCCGCACACAGCAGTGGGGCCACCGCCGCCAGTTGTGATTCCGGATGCCGGATGCTCAGCACATAGCGTTCATCCACGACCACCTGCTGCGAGTACCCGCCCAGCGTATGGCCGGGCGGATCGTCGGTCGGGCCGTTGTAGGTGCCCACCATGCCGTCGCAGTAGTTCTCGTAGCCGGCCTCGCACTCCTCGCAGTGCCGGCAGCTGTCCACAATACAGCCGACGCCCACCAGGTCTCCTTCCTTGAAGCGGGTGACATGGCGGCCGACCGCGGTGACACGCCCGACGATTTCATGCCCGGGGACGCAGGGGTAGAGCGTGCCGGCCCATTCGGAACGCACCTGATGGAGGTCTGAATGACAGACGCCACAAAAGGCAATGCCGATCTGCACGTCATGCGGCCCCGGTGCTCGCCGGGTGATCTGCAGGGGTTGGAGGGGCTGGTCGCCCGCCAGGGCGCCGTAGGCTTGGATCGTCGTCATCTGCATCTCCTTGTCTCGAATCCTTCATGCTCGATGTTAAACCTGCTTATGATTCCGGGTGCCGGTATCCGAGGCCGCCGGACTCAGACGGTTTCATTGTTTCAGGCAGGGTCATGTCCATCGCATCAACATCGTCTTCCGATTCCACACGCATCTCCATCTGCCTGCTGGCCACTGGCGTCTGCGCGGCACTGCATGTCTGGAAACTGGCCCCCGCCTTGCCTGTGCTGCAGGTCGAGCTGGGGATGAGCCTGGTGCAGGCCGGCTTCCTGCTTTCCATGGTGCAGTTCGCCGGCATGACCCTGGGCCTGATGATCGGCCTGATGGCCGAACGCATGGGGCGGCGCCGCTGCATCGCGGCCGGGCTAGCGCTGCTTGCCGGCGTCTCGCTGCTGAGCACGGTGTTCAGTTCGGGCACCATGATGCTGCTGTTCCGCGCATTGGAAGGCTGCGGCTTCCTCATGGCGGTGCTGCCCGTGCCTTCCATGTTCCGTCAGAGGCTGCCGCCTTCCACGCTGAGCCGCGTGATGGGCCTGTGGGGGGCCTACATCCCGACCGGCACCATCCTCATCCTGATTTTCGGCGCCTGGCTGATCAGTCTTGGGGGGTGGCGCGTGCTCTGGTGGGTGCTTGCGGTGCTGACGCTGGCCATGATGGCCACCGTCCTTGTGATGGTGCCCGACGATGCGCCCGGCTCCACCCGAAAAGACGCGGAAACCGGGGGCGGGTCCGGCGCCGCAGCACACACGCCCTCCGCCTGGCATCTGATCCGGCAAACGCTGGGCAGTGTACGGGTATGGCTGGTGGCGCTCATCTTCGGCTGCTATGCCGCACAGTGGATGGCGGTCATCGGCTTTCTGCCCACCATCTACGCCGCTGAGAATCTGAGCGTGGCCATGGCGGGCGGGCTCACGGGGCTGGTAGCAGGCGCGAACATCATCGGTAATCTGGCCGCGGGCCAGCTGTTGCACCGGGGCGTGCCCGTTCTGCGGCTGCAGCTGGCGGGCTTTGTCGTGATGATGCTTGCCACGCTGTTTGCCTTCGCCGTCCCCGCTTCCCTGCCGGCGCGCTTCACGGCGGTGCTGCTCTTTTCCACGGTGGGAGGCCTGATTCCGGCCAGCTGCTTCATTCTGGCCCTGCGCGTGGCGCCCTCGCCCCAGACCACCACCACGACCGTGGGCTGGATGCAGCAGGGGTCCGCGCTGGGTCAATTTCTCGGCCCTCCCGTCATGGCCATGGTGGTCAACGTGGCGGGAGGATGGCAGTGGGCCTGGCTCACGACCGCCGTGCTCGGAACGACCGGGATGGCGCTGGCTTTTGCCCTGCATCGCCAGGCGTCGTCCTGAAGTATGCTGAGGCCTTTTTCGCGTTCTTCGGTACAGGAAATGAAAGACTCGATTCCCCGCGACACCTTCCGTGAAGCCGTGCACGAGGCCATTGTGTCCCGCCGCAGTATCCGCGCCTTCCTGCCCAAGCCGGTCGACCGCGCCACGCTCGAAGCGCTGCTGCGCATGGCGGGTACGGCACCCAGCGGCACCAATATCCAGCCGTGGCAGGTGCACGTGGTGTCGGGAAGCGCTCGCGACCGGCTCTCGGCGGCCTTGCTGGCGGCCCACCAGAGCGGCGAGCCTCCCAGACGGGAATACGAGTACTACCCCGTGAAATGGCGCAGCCCTTACATCGACCGGCGCCGCGCCACCGGGTGGGGTCTGTATTCCTTGCTGGGTATCGAGAAAGGCGACCGAGAAGCGTCGGCGCGCCAGCATGGGCGCAATTACGAACTCTTTGGTGCGCCCGTGGCGCTGATCTTCACCATCGACAAGGACCTGGAGGCGGGCAGCTGGCTCGATTACGGCATGTTCCTGCAGAACATCATGGTGGGCGCGCGCGGTTTCGGCCTGCACACCTGCCCTCAGGCTGCTCTGGCGAACTATCCGCGCATCGTCAAGGAACAATTGGGCATTGGCGATGACAAGATCCTGGTTTGCGGCATGGCCATCGGCTACGCCGACCCGGACGCCCCCATCAACCAGTTCCAGCCGGATCGCATCCCGCTGGAGGAATTCGTCACCTGGCACGACGATCCGCGCTGATCCGCAGCGGTTTCCTCAGCCCGCCGGTTTGACGGCGCCGCAGTCGGGGCCCAGCCAGCGCGCCTGGTGCTTCATGTCCATGGCAACCCGCTGGCCCTTGTACTTGCCCTGGACCCTGGCGTCGCTGTCGAAGCTGCGCCCCGTGGCGGCACTGATACGCCCTTCCCCGGTCCAGTCTCCCTCCGGGTTCGAACAGACGAAATGAAAGCGCCCCGACCCGCCGGATTCCTGCCACTCCAGCTCAGTACACTGAATATCGTGGGTCGCCAGCAAGGTCTTGAGGTCGCTGCGCGCCAGTTCGGGGGTGAGACATTGTTGAATGACCGTGGGCAGTTGAAGCGACTTGCCACCCACGATGGCCTGCATCTGCTGCCGTTGGGATTCCGGCAGATTCTGCAGCGCCTGCTCGATGCCCAGGGCGACAGAAGCCAGACTGTTGCCGTCCACCAGACGGATTTCCCACAAGCCGGGCTCGCGGTTGGCGAGGGGGGTCTTTGCCAGGGCGGCACCCATGGGCGCCAGCGCAGTGGCCATCAGGGCCAACATGATTACGGTGCGTTGCAAGGTCGTTCTCCAGTTTGCATTCGCGAAGGGTTAAGTTCGGGCCAGCACATCACGTGCCTTGGGTTGCCCCCAGGGCGGCAGACTACCCACCTGGAGGGGTGACGTTGGGCCCTACCTGGCGGGCGTTTGACACTGCAGTGGCGCGCGGATCCGGGGGGGCCGCGCGACCCGCGCGGGAGCCGAATTCGTTCGCATAAACCCAGGTGAATTCTGCGCCCAGCAGGAACACCTGGGCAGCGTAATACACCCAGATCAGCACTACCACCAGCGAACCGGCGGCCGCATAGGAAGAGGCCACGGATACCTTGCCCAGATAGAGGCCGATGAGGAATTTGCCCAGCTCGAACATGACCGCCGTCACACAGCCGCCCGTCCAGACATCCTTCCAGGTGACATCGGCCTGGGGCATGAAACGGAAAATCATAGCGAACAGCAAGGTGAGAATGCCCAGGGACACCAGAATATTCAAGCCCTGCAGCACCCATTCCCAGGCGGGCATGAGGCCGCCCACCCAGCCCCCGAGCGCCGACAGCAGGGTGCTGACCAGCAGCGAAACGAGCAGCAGGAACGCCAGCGACAGCACCAGGCCCAGGGACAGCA
>JAJUFT010000033.1 GCA_029263615.1 Alcaligenaceae bacterium
CCACCATCATCGACGGCGCTGGCGATGCCAAGAGCATCGAAGCCCGCGTCAAGCAGATCCGCGTTCAAATCGAAGAAGCCACTTCCGATTACGACCGTGAGAAGCTGCAGGAGCGCGTTGCCAAGCTGGCTGGCGGTGTGGCCGTGATCCGCGTCGGTGCTGCCACCGAAGTGGAAATGAAGGAAAAGAAGGCACGTGTGGAAGACGCCCTGCACGCCACCCGCGCTGCCGTGGAAGAAGGCATTGTTCCGGGCGGTGGTGTAGCCCTGATCCGCGCCAAGAAGGCTGTCGAAGGCCTGAAGGGTATCAACGTCGACCAGGACGCTGGCATCAAGCTGGTCCTGCGCGCCATCGAAGCCCCGCTGCGCACCATCGTTGCCAACGCCGGTGACGAGCCCAGCGTGGTCGTGAATCGTGTGGCTGAAGGCGAAGGCAACTTCGGCTACAACGCTTCCACCGGCGAGTACGGCGATCTGGTCGAGCAAGGTGTTCTGGACCCGACCAAGGTCACCCGCACCGCGCTGCAAAACGCTGCTTCCGTTGCCAGCCTGCTGCTGACCACCGAAGCCGCTGTTGCCGAGATCCCCGAAGAGAAGCCCGCTGCCGGCATGCCCGACATGGGTGGCATGGGCGGTATGGGCGGCATGGGCGGCTTCTAAGCCGGACATCAGCCCGTCTCCTCGCCAGGCCGAAGGCCCTTCGGTCTGGCCGCTTGGGGTGGCGCGCATCGCGCGCCGCTTCTTCAAACCCGGGAAGCATCCCTGCTCCCGGGTTTTTTCATGGCCGGACGGCGGCGTCGGCCGTGGCATAATCAGCCGATCTCACGAACGACAAGCAGGCTGGCGCGCCGCATACCCACCCGCGCCGGCGTACTCACGAAATGACCTTCAAATCCAAACTTGATGCCGCCTGGAGCAAATCCGGCTCCATGCTGATGGTCGGGCTTGACCCGGACCCCAACCGTTTTCCTGCCGAGCTTCAGGGCCGGTCGGACGCGATTTTCGAATTCTGCCGCGACATCGTCGACGCGACGGCGCCCTTTGTATGTGGCTTCAAGCCGCAAATTGCCTATTTCTCAGCCTGTGGCGCCGAAGACCAGCTCGCAGCGCTGTGCCGCCACATCCGGGAAAAGCACCCCACACTGCCGTTGGTCCTGGATGCCAAGCGGGGCGACATCGGCTCCACGGCCGAACAGTACGCGCGCGAGGCTTATGAGCGCTATGGGGCAGACGCGGTGACGGTGAACCCCTACATGGGGCACGACAGCGTGGCGCCCTACCTGGAATGGAAGGACCGCGGCATCATCGTCCTGTGCCGCACGTCCAACCCGGGTGGCTCCGACCTTCAATTCATCGAAGACCGCGACGGCACCCCGCTGTACTTGCGCGTGGCGTCCATGGTGGCAGATCAGTGGAACCGTGACGGTCAGTGTGGGCTCGTGGTGGGAGCGACCTTCCCTCAGGAGATCGGCAAGGTTCGTGAACGCGTGGGAGACATGCCTCTGCTCATCCCCGGCATTGGTGCCCAGGGCGGCAGCGTGCCCGACACCGTACGGGCGGGCCGCGACAGCCGCGGTCTGGGAATGATGATCAATTCGTCTCGTGCCGTGCTCTACGCGAGCAAAGGGCCCGACTGGCGCGAGGCAGCGGCCGAAGCGGCCCGGGCCACGCGCGACGCCATTCAGGCGGCAGCCTGATAGAAGCGTCAGTGGTCGTTCACGGCCGCTGCCGCCGGGTACATTCGGCGGCGCAGCCCGGCTCCCACTTCAGTCGAGCGGGTTGAATTCCAGTGCGGTGGACAGGGCAAAGGCCACCGCCGCGGCCCGCACCGCCCGGCGGTCACCCGGAAACACGCGGGTGGCGGCCCGCGTGACCAGCCCTTCCTCGGTACGCGTGGCGAAGCCGAAGCACACCATGCCCACCGGTTTTCCGGGCGTGGCGCCACCCGGGCCGGCAATGCCGGTGGTCGAGACCGCGAAATCACTCTGCGGCGCGGTGGCGAGCACGCCGGCGGCCATCTCCATGGCGGTTTCTTCACTGACGGCGCCAAAGCGTTCCAGGGTTTCGGCATGAACACCGAGCAGGGCCTGCTTGGCTTCGTTGCTGTAGCTGACCACGCCCCGGTCGAACCAGCGGCTGGAGCCCGGGGTGTCCGTCATGGCGGCTGCGAGCAGGCCACCAGTGCAGGATTCTGCGCAGGAAAACATCCACCCTTTGCTGGCCAGCCGTTCGCCCAGCAGCTGGGCCAGATGGAAGATTTCTTCTGTGTTCATTCAAAACGCTCCGAATGTGACGAGGACGGCCATGACTAGCAAACTGTATGCTGCGGCCAGCAGGTCGTCCCACATCACGCCGAAACCGCCTTTGAGGCGGGCATCGAAATAACGGATGGGCTGCGGCTTCATGATGTCGAAGGCGCGGAACAGACCGAAGGCAACGGCTTGGGCGAACACGCTGTCGGGCGACAGCCACAGCACCAGCCAGAACGCCACCATTTCGTCCCAGACCATGCCGCCATGGTCGGAGACCCCCATGGCCCGGCCGGTGCGTTCGCAGGCCACGCAGCCCAGGGCGAACGCCGCCGGCAGGAAGATCAGAACGTAGAGGTCGGGCATCCGGTGCAGCAAACCCGCCCAGAGCCCCCAGGCCAGCAAGGTGCCCCAGGTGCCAGGTGCCGGGCGCAGCAGGCCGCTGCCCAGCCCGAACGCGAGAATCCGCCAGAGATTCTGGAACACCCACCCCGCGGTCGGGTGAGTCACGTGTGAGGTCGGTCTGGGCGTGAGGGAGTTGCGCATATCATCCGAAATGATCAAAACCGGCGTAGCTGTCTGCACCCAGCGGCAGCAGGCTGTTGCCGACATGGATGCCGGTGCCTGCCCGGATGCGCCCCACCCGGCTCGCTGACACGCCATATTGACCTGCCAGGTCAGTGATGGTTTCCCGCATGTCGGGCGCGGCGGTGAAACACAACTGGTAGACATCCCCCCCGTTCAGAACCGCACTCTGCACGAGTTCGGGGGGTAGCCCTTCCAGGGCAGGGTGCACGGGCAGCAGCCCGAAATCAATATCCGCGCCGCAAGCGCTGGCCTTGAGTATATGGCCAAGGTCCTGCAGCAGACCATCGGAGATATCGATCGCGGCATGGGCATGCCCGGCCAGGGCAGCGCCGAAGGCAACGGGCGGAATGGGCCGTTCCAGACAGGGCTGCAGCGCGTCAAGACGATCGTCGTACTGAGGGTGCCGCCCCTGCAACAGTTCAAGCGCCACATGGGCGCCACCGAGCACGCCGGTGACCCAGAGATCGTCGCCGGGCCGAGCCGCAGAACGCTTCAGTGCGGAACCCACCGGCACTTCGCCCATCGCCGTCACACTGATGATCACACCCGAGGGGCTTCGGGTGGTGTCGCCCCCCACCAGGGGACAGTTCACGGCATCCGCCAGGGCCCGGAAGCCGCGTGCAAACGCAGCCAGCCAGGCGTCGTCGGCGCGCGGTAACGACAGGCCCAGCACGCAGCCGATGGGGCGCGCACCCATGGCGCCGAGATCCGACACGTTCACGGCCAGCGCTTTATGCCCCAGCGTTTCGGGGTCGACATCGGGAAAAAAATGGCAGCCTTCCACCAAGAGATCGGTGGTGACGGCAAGACGGTGGCCAGTGGCCACCGGCAGCAGGGCGCAGTCATCGCCGACGCCCAGATAGCCCTGGGGCGCCGGCCAATTGAAATGCCGGCCGATGAGTTCGAATTCGCCGGCCATGGCGGGGCTCCGGCGCTAGCGGCGATTGGCCGCCTGAACCTCAAGCGGCCGCAGATCGGCCGCCAGCTTGTCGAGCACCCCGTTGACGAACTTGAAGCCATCCGTGCCACCGAACGACTTGGCCAGTTCGACGGCCTCGTTGATGACGACTTTGTAGGGCACCTCGATGTGATTGAGAAGCTCGTAGCTGCCGATGAGCAGAATGCCGTGTTCGACAGGCGACAGTTCCGCCAGGGGACGGTCGACATGTGGCATGAAGCTTTCACGCAGGGAAGGCGCATCGCGCATCACCCCGTGCAGCAGCGTCTTGTACCATTCGGCGTCGGCATCGCTGAAATCTTCGCTGTCGCGGATGTGGGCGTCGATGTCACCCGCCTCCTGCAGGCTGTCCGTGCCCCGTAACAGCCAGGCATAGACCCCCTGCAGGGCAAATTCGCGGGCGCGGCGGCGAGCGCTGCGGGCGCTGCTGCGCGAGGCGCCGCCAGCGGCGCCCCGGGACTTACTCGTCGTCAAGATCGTCTTCCTCGTCGTCGTAGTCGTCGTCATCATCATCGTCGTCATCGTCGTCCGACTCGGGCTCGAGCGCGGCAACGAGATTCGCCATCTCGACGGCGGCGCGGGCGCAGTCACGCCCCTTTTCTTCAGCGCGCACACGCGCCTGTTCTTCGTCTTCGGTGGTGAGCACGCCGTTAGCAACCGGGATGCCGGTCTCGAGCGCGACGCGGCTGATGGCCGAGGCGCTTTCGTTGCTGACCACTTCGAAATGGTAGGTTTCACCCCGGATCACGGCACCCAGCGCAATGAGGGCGTCGAATTCGAAAGTTTCAGCCATCTGGGCCAATGCGACACCCAGTTCCAGTGCACCAGGAACCGTCACGACCATGACGTCGCGTTCATCAACGCCCAGCGCGGCAAGTTCTGCCAGGCAGGCGGCGAGCTCGGCTTGGCCGATTTCCTCGTTGAAGCGGGCACGCACAATTCCGATATGCAGGCCTTCGCCGTTCAAATCGGGCGAGAGAGTATAAGGATTCATAACCGGCTTCCTGTTCAGCAGTTTTGGGGAGGTTCGCTAATGTAACCCGTAATGGTAAGCGCAAACCCGGCCATGCTGGGCATCTTGCGCGGCCGGGCCAGCAATCGCGCCTTGCCCACGCCGAGATCACGCATGATCTGCGCACCAATGCCGTAGGTGCGCAGGCCGTAGCGATTTTCCCGGCTGGACAGCACTTCCGTGGCGTCGCCACCGGATTTCCACGACTCGAAATGGTCGAAGACCTTGTCGGCATCGCCCTGGCAGTTCATCAGGATGACGACGCCCGAAGGGGCGGCCGCAATGGTGCGCAGGGCCTGGCCGACCCCCCAGCTGTGCTTGCCTTCCCCTTCCAGCAGGGCATCAAGCACCGTGGTGGGCTCATGCACCCGCACCAGCGTCTCGATTTCACGCTCGATGGTGCCATGCACCAGCGCCAGGTGGGCCGCCCCGGAGGAGAGATCGCGATAGGCGACCGCGTCGAAGCGCCCCCAGGGAGTGTTCACGGCGGTGGTGGCCAGCCGCTCGACCATGGATTCGTGTTCGCTGCGGTACTGGATGAGGTCGGCAATGGTGCCGACTTTCAGGTTGTGCTTTTTCGCGAAGACGAGCAGGTCGGGCAGGCGCGCCATGGTGCCGTCCGGGTTGAGGATCTCGCAGATGACGGCGGCCGGTGTCAGACCCGCCATGGCGGTGAGGTCGCACCCGGCTTCGGTATGGCCGGCCCGCACCAGCACCCCGCCGCGGGCCGCCTGCAAGGGGAAGATGTGACCGGGCTGGACGAGGTCGGACGGTTTGGCTTCACGCGCAACGGCCGTGCGGATGGTATGTGCCCGGTCGGCCGCGGAAATACCGGTCTCAACCCCTTCCGCGGCCTCGATGGACATCGTGAAGTTGGTGCCGTAGCGCGTGCCGTTGCGGCTGGCCATGAGCGGCAGGTCAAGCTGGCGGCAGCGCTCTTCGGTGAGGGTCAGACACACCAGGCCGCGCGCATGCGTGACCATGAAGTTAATGGCCTCGGGGGTGACGAACTCGGCCGCAAGCACCAGGTCGCCCTCGTTTTCGCGGTCTTCTTCATCGACCAGAATGACCATGCGCCCGGCGCGAAGTTCGGCAACAATCTCCGATACGGGAGAAATGCCGGTGCCGATTTCGGTGTCGGCTTCCAGTTCAGGTTGAGTGCTCATGCAAATCGTCTTCAAGAAAGTTGGCCCATTTTAACCCTCTACCTGAGGAATACCCGCATCGTGGTAAACCGCAACGCCATCGGCTAGACAAAAGCGCTACGATCTCGTCATGCACACCCCCAGGAACAGGACAACAGGCGTCGCTGAAAACCAGCGCGGCATCCAGTCGGTCGAGACTGGTTTCCCGCTGTTAGCCGTGCTCGTGGATGTCGGCCGGCCGCTTTCCCTGCGCGATCTGGCCACCCGCGCCGGCATGACGTCCGCCAAGGCACACCCCTACCTCGTGAGCTTCATCCGGGTCGGCCTGGTCCAGCAGGACACCACCACCGGCCATTACGAGCTGGGGCCTTTCGCCCTGCAGATGGGCCTGGTAGGGCTGCAGAGCAGCAACCCGGTGCGCGTGGCGCTGCCCCGCGTGAACCGTCTGGCCGACACAGTGGGCCACACCACCGGCATTTCCGTCCTGGGTTCGCATGGCCCCACCATGGTGTATATCCGCGAAGCCAGCTACCCCGTTCACGTGAACATGCGTCATGGCACCGTCATGTCCATGCTTCACACTGCCACAGGCAGGGTGTTTGTCGCGTGGCTCGAACCGGGCGTGGCACAGCACTACATCGAGCGCGAACTCGGCGATGCGTCCGTTGTGACCAGCATCAGTGAAACCGCCTGTTCCCCTGACACGGTGTCACGGGTCGGCAAGGAAGTTCGACAGCGCGGCATGGCGCAGGCCCTGGGCAACCCCTTGCCCGGCATCGACGCCTTGGCCGTACCCGTCTTCGACCATTCCGACCGCATCGCCCTGGCGCTCACCTGCCTTGGCCCCTCCGGCCTGTTCGACGCCGACTTTGAAGGCCCCATCGCACGCGAGCTGCTTGCCTGTGCGGCAGACATCTCGCGCCAGCTGGGGTACCGTCAGTAAGGCCGGCCCGAACCGGGCCGGAGAGTCTTTGTGTACTCTATTTATGTCTGTTCATATATGATGCACCCCGAAGCTCACCATAAAACGGAGACGAGATCATGAAGAAAACGACACGCGCCTTTGCGTACGCAAGCTTGTTTGCCAGCCTGTTCCTCGCTCATGGCGCGGCCAGTGCTCAGGACAACTGCCCCAACCGCGGTGATCTTGACACGATGTACTGCGACGCCGACGGCGACCTGGTGGCCGACACGCCCACCGACGCTTCCAAGCTGCGCAACCCGTCCACGCTGGTGTTCACCTACACGCCCGTAGAAGACCCTGCCGTCTACGCAGACATCTTCTCGCCGTTCACCAAATACTTGTCCGAGTGCGTCGACCGCAAGGTCGTGTTCTACCAGGTCCAGAGCAATGCCGCGGAAATCGAGGCCATGCGCTCGGGCCGTCTGCACGTCGGGGGCTTCTCGACCGGCCCCACCAACTTTGCGGTGAACCTGGCCGGCGCCGTGCCTTTCGCCGTGAAGGGCGATGCCGACGGCTACCAGGGCTACCACCTGATCGTCATCGTGCGCAAGGACAGCCCCTTCCAGAGCCTCACCGACCTGAAGGGCAAGAAGCTGGCACACACCTCGCCTTCGTCGAACTCGGGTCACATGGCGCCCAACGCCCTCTTCCCCAAGGAAGGCCTCACCCCGGGCAAAGACTACGAGTACATTTTCTCCGGCAAGCATGACCAGTCCGTCATGGGTGTGAATTCCGGCGACTACGACGCCGCGGCCGTGGCCTCCGACGTGTTCCACCGCATGGCCGAACGCGGGCAGATCAAGCTGGACGACTTCCGCATCATTTACCAGAGCGAGAAATTCCCCACCTCGTCCTTCGCGTATGCCCACGATCTAGAGCCGAAGTTCCGCGACCAGATGCTCAAGTGCTTCTACGACTACCGTTTCCCCAAGGAAATGCAGGAAGCCTTCGATGGAGCCGACCGGTTCTACCCGATCACCTACAAGAACGAGTGGAAGATCGTGCGTGACGTCGCGGCCGCCGGTGGCGAGAGCTTCACCCGCTCCGCCTATGATGCAGCTCAGAAGAAAGGGAAGTAAGCACGCATGGGAGCGACTCTCCACATTGTTGATCTCGTCAAGGCATACAAGGCCAACCAGCCCGTACTGAAGGGGATCAACCTCGACATTACGAGCGATGGCCTCACTGCCGTCATCGGGCCGTCCGGCACCGGCAAGAGCACGTTGCTGCGGTGTGTCAACCGCCTCATCGAGCCGACCAGTGGCCGGATCCTGCTGAAAGACGACGAAAACACGGTGGATTTGGCCACGGTCCGTGGCCAGGCGCTGCGTCGGGCACGCCGCCGTATCGGGATGGTCTTCCAGGAATACAACCTGGTGGAACGCCTGACCGTCATGGAGAACCTCCTGACGGGGCGGCTGGGCTTCACATCGGCCTTCAATGCCTGGCGTCGGCGCTTCGAGCCGGAAGACATCCAGTACGCCCACCAGCTGCTGGAAACCGTCGGTCTGGGCGGGTTTGCGAATCAGCGGGCCGATGCTCTCTCGGGCGGGCAGCGTCAGCGTGTGGGCATTGCCCGCGCCCTGATGCAGCGCCCGCAGCTGCTGCTGGCCGACGAACCCACCTCCTCGCTCGACCCCAAAACCTCGGTCGAGATCATGGAGCTCCTGCTCGAACAGGGTCGCGCCCAACGCATTCCCGTCGTGGTCAACATCCACGACGTCGAACTGGCCAAGCGTTATGCCTCGCGCATTGTCGGCATGTCCGGCGGCAGCATCGTCTACGACGGCGACGCCAGCGGGCTCAGTCAGGATGTCCTCAAGCAGATTTACGGGGGTGAGTCATGGCTGGATTGAGCCCCGCGACGCAACCACAGGTCAGGCCCTTCGCACTGTCCTGGCGTGCGCGGGCGGCGGCCATCGCGGTGCTGGTCTATGCCGTCTACGCGGCCAGCCAGCTGGGCTTTTCCTGGGAACGTTTCGAGGCCGGCTGGGAGCTGGGCGCCCGCTTCATCGGCCGTCTGTTTCCCCCCTCCTTCGAGCGGCTGAATGTGCTCTGGCAAGGCATTGCCGAGAGCCTCGAAATCGCCGTGCTGGCGTCCACCCTGGGCATTCTGCTGTCGCTGCCCATCAGCCTGCTGGGCGCGCGCAACCTCATGCCCGCCTGGGCAACCTGGCCGTCGAGGGCAATCGTGGCACTGTGCCGCGCCCTGCATCCGGTGATCGTGGCCATCATCTTCGTGAAGGCGGTCGGCTTTGGAGCACTGGCCGGGGTGCTGGCCCTGACCGTGGCCTCCATCGGCTTCATCGGCAAGCTGTTCACTGAAGCCATCGAGGAAATTTCCCTCAAGCAGGTGGAAGCGGTCCGCGCCTCGGGCGCTTCCTTTGCCAACGTGATCATCTTTGCGGTCATGCCGCAGGTTTTCGCGCGCTTCGTCGGCTTCGCCACCTATCAGCTGGATTCCAACCTGCGCAATTCCACCATGGTGGGGATTGTCGGCGCGGGCGGCATTGGTGGAACCCTGTTCTCTGCCTTCCAGCGCTTCGATTACGACTTCGTCTGCACCATTCTGCTGACCATCATCGCCATCATCATGCTGGGTGAGTTGCTGGCGCGCATGGTTCGCGCCATTCTTCTGGACAATGTCTCCCTGAGCGAGCTGTTTCGCCGTCGCGGCAAGTCGGTCGATCGCGCCCCCGCAGGAGAAGATGCATGAGTACCGAGCAGACCCTTCAGGCCTATCCACGCGAATGGCAGCGCTACACCCCCGGCCAGCGTCTTCTGCGCTTTTCGCTGTATCTGCTGTTCATCCTGGCCATCGTGCAGTCGGCGCGCACGATCGACGTCATTCCCGAATTCCTGTACGACGCCCCGACCCAAATGGCCGACCTCGTCAACCGCATGTGGCCGGTGGACTGGTCAAGCTTCAAAGGCAGCATCAGCAAGGCGCTCATCGAGACGCTGCACATGGCGACCCTGGGCACGCTGCTGTCCATCGTGCTGGCCGTGCCGGTCGGCCTGATGGCAGCCAGCAACCTCACACCGAACCGCGGCCTGAATCTGCTGGCGCGCTTCATCCTGGTGTCGAGCCGCTCCATCAATTCCCTGGTGTGGGCGCTGCTGTTCATTGCGATCTTCGGGCCGGGCGCCGTCGCGGGCACCATGGCCATCGCGTTCCGTTCCATCGGTTTCGTCGGCAAGCTGCTGGGTGAGGCCATCGAAGAGGCGCACCCGGGCCCCATCGAAGCACTCACGGCCACGGGCGCCAGTCTCGGTTCCATCATCCAGTACGGGTACTGGCCGCAGATTCGGCCGGCCTTCTGGTCGGTCGTACTGCTGCGCTGGGACATCAACGTGCGGGAATCCGCGGTTCTGGGCCTGGTCGGCGCGGGCGGTATCGGCATGGCCCTGAACAGCGCCATGGACCTCTTCCAGTGGGACCGCGTGGCACTCATTCTCGTGCTGATCTTCGCCGTCGTCATTCTGGCCGAGGTCATCATCACCCGCAGCCGCAAATCTCTGCTCTGAATGCTCGAACGCGAAATCAAATTCCATGTGCCGCCCCGGCGGCGCAGCGCCCTCAAGCAACGCCTGGGCAAATTGGGTGCGGAAGCCATTGCGCTGCATGCGCGCTATTACGACACGGCCAATCAGGCCCTGGCCCGGGCCGGGGTCGCCCTGCGCCTCCGGCGCGAGGGTGACGTCTGGATCCAGACCATCAAGCTGCCCGGGCCTGACGAGCTCTCGCGCATCGAATGGAATCATCCGCGGCCTGAAGCCGTGCTAGACCTTTCCGTCTATGAAGGCACGCATATCAGTGCGCTTCTGTCGGAACTGTCCGACCGGCTGGTCTGCCGCTACATCACCCATGTCACCCGGCTCAAGAAAGAACTGCCCACCGCAAGCGGTCTGGCGGAACTGGCCTACGACGAAGGCGTCATCATGGCGGGCAGCCTGGTGCTGCCGATTCACGAGCTGGAACTGGAAGGCATATCGGGCGAAACGTCCGACTTGTTCGAGCTGTCACGCGAATGGCTGACGGAATATGGATTGATCCTCGAGCTGCGCAGCAAGGCGGCCCGAGGAGACGCCTTGGCGAAACTGGCATCGGGCAGTAAGACCGGCCTCCAGGCCATCGCGGAACTGCCCGACACGCCCGCTCAGCCCTCCCGCCTGCCCCCGCTCTCAGAGGAACATCAGCGCCGCTTGGCCACCCCCGTGCGCAATGGCCAGCCCGTGCTGGCACCCGATGTCACCATCGGGGCCGCCTACGTGGAATGCGCCAACGACTGCCTCAACCAGATCATCCGCAACAGTACCTTCCTGGCCGGAGTGGACGGGTTCAAACCCGGTCCGGAACAGCGCATTGAGTACGTGCATCAGCTGCGGGTGGGCATCCGGCGCCTGCGCGCCTGCTGGCAACTCTTCGGCAAGGACTCGCGCCCCTCCCGGCCCGTTCAGGACGCCCTCAAGCAGACGTTCCGCGTGTTGGGACAGGCCCGCGACAATGACGTCATCCAGACCGAACTGCTTCCCCGACTGATTCAGGCCGGCATGCCGCCAGACTCCAACGGCAGCGAAGCCTCGGAAGCCCCCGCCGCGCGCGCCCGGTCCGAGCTGGCCTCCCGACCGCAATTTCAGCTGCTGTTGCTCGACCTGCTCGAGCATCTGGTGCTTTACGGCGACCAGCGCGCGGAACACGCGCGGCTGAACCGGCCGGCGGCGCCCCTGCTTTGCAAGCGCCTCAACAAGTGGCTGGACGACATTCGCCAGAGCGCGAACGGTTTTGTTGAAGCCGGCTGGGATGAGCGCCATCGTGTGCGCAAACGCGTCAAGCGCTTGCGCTACAGCATGGAGTTTGCTCAAGGCACACTGGAACCGACCGGCCTGGCGCCACTGCGCAGTGCCCTGGTGTCGGCCCAGAAGGCGCTGGGTCAGTTGAATGACCTGTACGTCGCCGCCGAATATTACCGGGGCCCCGGGGCGAAACACTCGTCGGCCATGTTTGCACTGGGCTGGCTGGCAGCGACCCAACAGCATGAAGCACAGGCGTCGCAAATGGCGCTGCAGACGCTGGCGAAGGCGGGGAATTTCAACCCGGCGACCACCCGGACCCGCAAACGCAAGCGCGGTTGAATGGTCAGCAGGGGCGATGTTGTCGGCCCGGACGCCGGTGTGGGGCCGCCTTGAAGGTCAATCGCCCAGCAGAGCCGTTGCGAACTCCCTTGCGACGAAAGGCTGCAGGTCGTTCATGCCTTCGCCGACCCCGATCCAATACACCGGGACGGGCTTCACGCCCTGACTGCCGGCCGCCAGGGCAGCCAGCGTGCCGCCCTTGGCGGTGCCATCCAGCTTGGTGACAATCAGCCCGGTCAGCCCCAGGGCGGCATCAAAAGCCTTGATCTGGGAAATGGCGTTCTGCCCGGTGTTGCCGTCGACCACCAGCAGGATTTCGTGTGGCGCACTGCCGTCCGCTTTGCCCACCACCCGCTTGATCTTCTTCAGCTCTTCCATGAGGTGCAGCTGAGTGGGCAGGCGCCCGGCGGTATCGACCATCACGACACTCGCCTGGCGCGCACGCCCCGCATTCACTGCGTCGAAGGCCACGGCTGCCGGGTCGCCTCCCTCCTGGGCGACGACGGTGACATTGTTCCGTGCCCCCCATTCCATGAGCTGTTCGCGCGCAGCCGCCCGGAAGGTATCTGCCGCCGCCAGCAGGACGCTGGCCCCCTGGGCCTGGAAGGTATGCGCCAGCTTGCCGATCGAGGTCGTCTTGCCGGCCCCATTCACCCCGGCGATCATCACTACCAGCGGCTTGGCGGAGTGCAGCGGGAATTCCTTTTCCAGCGGGGCAAGGTGGTCGGCCAGAATGTCACCCAAGGCACGCTTGACGGCCTCGGCATCGGTCAGCTTGTCCTTCTTCACCTTGGCGCGCAGGGCAGTCAGCAGTTTTTCCGTGGCTTCCATGCCCGCGTCCGCCATGATGAGCGCGGTTTCCAGTTCCTCGAACAGGTCTTCATCCACCTTGACGCCGACGAACAGCCCGCCCAGACTCTGGCCCGTGCGTGACAGCCCTTCCCTGAGCCGGGCCAGCCAGGACTTTTTGCCGCCGTTTTCCGCTGCGGGAGCCGGAACAGCCGGCGCACTCGGCGCTCCAGGCGCAGGAATCACGTCCGGCTCGGGCGTGACGGCGGGCTCCCGAGCAGTCTCGGGCTCCGGAGCAGTCTCGGGTTCGGGTGCGACTTCGGGTTCTGGTGCGACTTCGGGTTCTGGTGCGACTTCGGGTTCTGGTGCGAATTCGGGCCCGGGTGCGACTTCGGGCTCATGTGCGACCTCAGGTTCTGGCGTGAGCTCGGGCTCCGGCTCGACCTCGAACTCGGATGCGACGGCGGGTTCTGGTGCGGCCACGGGCTCCGGTGCCACCGCACGCTCAAGCACCACCTCGGACTCGGGCGCCGCTGACCCGGAGGAAGGCTGAGCCGCGTCGTCGGCAACCTGCTCCGGTGACTGGGCCGGCGTCTCCGCGACCTTGGGTTCCGCCTTTTTCCTTCTAAAGAAACTGAACATACGTTTTACACTTAGCGATCGAAATTCAGTGGACGACGCATCGAGCGGCGCATGAAAAAACACAATATCCGTATTGTAGGCGGTGAATACCGCCGCACTCCTATACCGGTGATCGACGGCGAAGGTTTGCGGCCGACGCCGGACCGTGTCCGTGAAACCCTGTTCAACTGGCTGAACCATTTCTGGGCCGGCAATTTTTCAGACAAGCGTGTGCTGGACCTGTTCGCCGGCACCGGCGCACTCGGTTTCGAGGCCGCCTCGCGCGGGGCCGCCCATGTGCAGATGGTCGAATCCAACCCGGCCGCAGTGGCGGCCATCCGCAGTCTTCGGAACAAACTGGGTGCCCTCCAGGTCAGGGTGCACGCGGGGGACGCCACCGTCGCCCTGCAACGCCTGGCGGACGCCCGCTTCGACCTGGTGCTGGTGGACCCGCCCTTTGGAAAAAACTGGCTGGACGTATTGTGGGACAAGCTCCCCGGTGTACTCACCGAGGACGGACTCCTGTATATTGAGGCCGAAGCTCCGTTTCAGATGCCCGATCAGTTCGAAGTGCTGCGCAGCGCCAGGGCCGGGCAGGTGCATTTCCAGCTGGCAAGATTTGCTGCATCGCAAAAAAGCGACAATAATTACGCTTCCCTCAACGCCTGACCGGCGCGCGCCGGACGCCCTTTACGTCAAGAACGCATGATTACCGCCGTCTATCCAGGAACTTTCGATCCCCTCACCCGTGGCCATGAAGATCTCGTGCGTCGTGCCGCCGGCCTGTTCGACCAAGTGGTCGTCGGGGTGGCGCACAGCCCGAACAAGCGCCCGTTTTTCAGCGTGGAAGAACGGGTGGAAATCGCACGCGAGGTGCTCAGCCACTACCCGAACGTCACGGTGAAGAGCTTCGGCGGCCTGCTGAAGGATTTTGTGCGGGAACAGAACGGGCGAGTCATCGTGCGCGGGCTGCGTGCGGTATCCGACTTCGAATACGAGTTTCAGATGGCCGGCATGAACCGCCACCTGCTGCCCGAAGTCGAGACCCTGTTCATGACGCCTTCCGACCAGTACCAGTTCATTTCCGGCACCATCGTGCGGGAAATCGCCATTCTGGGCGGAGACGTCAGCAAGTTCGTGTTCCCCTCGGTGGAGCGCTGGCTGCACACCAAGGCCAAGGCCCTGCGCGAGCAACAAGCCCAGAGCGGCCAGGGTTAATCCGGCGCTCGCCCGGCCGCTGGGCTACACTGGAGGTATGCCCGCCAAGTCCCTGGCGGGTGAATTACCTGAGAGTCCAAGCATCATGGCCTTGCGTATCACCGACGAATGCATCAACTGCGACGTCTGCGAACCGCAGTGTCCCAACACGGCCATCTCCATGGGGCCGGAACACTACGACATCGATCCCTCCCGCTGCACTGAATGCGTCGGTCATTTCGACGAGCCTCAGTGCCAGGTGTTCTGCCCGGTCGAATGCATTGAAGTCGACCCCGATCACACCGAAACCAAGGACGAACTTCTGGCGAAGTTCCAGATCCTGGCGGTGTCCTGAGCCTCATTGAGTTACGGAGTCACGCCCCGGGCCCTGGCCGTTTCCCGACGCCTGCGCAGGAATTTACTGCCCGAGCAGGCCCTTGAGCGCGTCTCCGATGGCGCGCACGGGATCCTTGGATGCAGGTGCGGCAGGCGCCTGCGGCGATTCCTGCGGAACCGGCGTGCCAGGCACTGCACTTTCCAGCTGACTCCCCAACAATTCCAGCAAGCCGCTCTTCACAGCCTCGCGCACGGCCACTCCCGCGATATCCTTCCACTGCACCTGATACGACGGGTTTTTGAAAGGGCCGGTGATGCGCAGCGGCACCGTCACGCCCCGCAGCGCCATCAGGTCTTGCGTGTCCTGCGCACTGCCGCTCACACGCAGATTCACCAGCAGGTCGAGCTGCTGATTCACCAGGTCGATGGATGCCGGTTTGCCATGGGCCACGCGCACCGCAGGCGACACCACGTCCAGCTTGCTCAGCGTGCCCTGGCCACTCTTGAAGCGCAGGTCGGCATCCATGCGTGAGAATCGGGTCTCCGTCCCTGCATCGAAGTTAACGGCCACCGTGCCTGTTTCCCCCTTGGTGACGCTGCGCACGATTTCCTGCACCTGCCGCAGGGTCTGGGCCGCGTCGATACCGCGTACCGCACCGTCGCGAATCTGCAGCTGCGCCGAACCGTTCAGCGCCGCCATCAGTGCCGGTACCGTCTGACCCTTGCTGTCGAGCTTGGCACGCAAGTTGGCGACGCCGGTCAGGCGCGCCTCGCTTGTAACGGCCTGCAGGAAGGGCTCCATGGCGACATTCGCCGCATTCAGGTCCACCGCAACTGTGTTTTCGGCCGTGGCCACCAGACTGCCGACGGCCCTGCCCCCGTACAGCTCTGCGCGCAGATCCTTGACCGTCAGCTTGCCGTCCAGTGCCCGCAGGTCAGCGTGGAAATCGGCGGCCTCCATGCGTTGAATCTTGAGTGAGCCGACGTCAATCTTGCCGGTCAGGTCCATATCGCGCAGGAAAGCCAGGCTGAACGCGCGCGCTGCTTCCGGGGCAGCCGCTGCTTCCGCGGGCTTGCCCTCGGCAGGTTTTTCGGAAGCTGCGTCTTTCTGCTCCTTGCGTTCCGCTTCCGCGGCCGGAGAATCCGGGGAGGCCACTTTGGACGCGGCGGGGAACAGGGTGTTGAAATCCAGCTGGTCGGCCTGCAAGGCGAAGTCCACTTGGGGGCGCTCGGAGCTGCGCTGCACCCCGATACGGAACCCCAGCTTGCTGCCGCTCAGCACGGCATCGAGTTCGCTGCGAATATAGTCCTTCACCAAGTCGGCCGACATGCTGCCGATAAAGGGGAATTCGAACACGCCGCCCGGCAGGGCAGGATGCTCGATGCGTACGTCTCCCCGCATGGCCGGCAAATTGCCTTTTTCTTCGAAGACGCTCCAGGCCGCGGGCGAGGTCATCTTGACCTGCACCTGTTGTTCGCCCTGCTGCATGCGCCCGTCGAGCTTGATTTCCTTGAAGCTGAGTTGCGAGGCATTGCCGGCCAGCCCGCTCATGCCCAGCACCATGGCCAGGCGCTCATTCTTGCCTTGCAGCTGCAAGGTGGCCGTGAGGGGTTCGCCCCGCGCCGTGTCGGGAGACACGGAAAGATTGGGGGCATCCAGACCCAGGTCGAAACTCTCTTCCGGCCGCAGTCCCTTGGCGCGCAGGCTGAGTTTCTCAACATGCAGTTCAGCCTGGCTGCGATCCAGTTTCAGACGAGGCACGGTGAGTGTCGCTTCGAAATCCTTGATCGGCTCGGCACCGGTCACGTCACCCTGCAGGTTGAAATCCAGGCCACTGGCGCTGAACATGCGTGAAAAGGCACTGTAGGCCAGATTGCCCCTCAAGGTCAGCGAGCGTGCCTGCAGTTCACCCAACAGCCCGTTCACCTGAACGTTGACGCGCTGCGCGGAATAATTTTTCTGGTCGGTGTTGAACTGCACCAGCGCCTGGCCGTCGAATCGCGCATCGGCACTGGGAAAATCGCCAAGCAATCGCCCCCGGAAGGCGAGGTCGAAGGGCTGATCCGCCGTCATGCGGCCCGTGTTCACCTCGAGGTTGGCGATATGGCCGACATAGCCGCGCTTCTTGTCGTGAAGGTGAATCTGCCCATTGCGCAGGGTCAGCCCGGCAATGTCGATCTGAAGGTCGGCGCCGGGTGTGCCGGCCCTCCGCGCCTCGATGGACGTTTCCTCAGCGGGGGGCTCCGCCTCGCCGGCGTTGGCCCTGTTGCCGGTGGCAGCCGTCGCCACGGCGGCCTGAGCCAGGTTGACGGTACCTGCAATCGCCTTCAGGGGTGAGGCCAGGTCCGGCGCCGGCAGGCTCATGGCGCGGTGCCGGCTGAGCAGGTCATTGAAATTGAAATCGCCCTTCTCATCCTTCACCACCCAGGCCTGAAACCCGGTGACGGCCACGTGGTCGACGACCAGGCGATTGAACATGAGCGGCCAGATTGCCACGGCCAGCCGGGCGCTGTCCATGGAGGCGAAGAGATCACTATTGCCGCGGTCCGACAGGGTGACATCCTGCACCGCCAGCCCGATTCGGGGAAACAGGGAGAGCTCAATGTCGCCGTTGATGTTCAGCGAACGCTCGTACCTGGCATAGACGATTTCCTGCAGTTTGTTCTTGTAGGCATTCGGATCAAAGGTCAGAAGGAAAATAGCGACCCCGACGAGCGCCACCAGGAACGCTACGACGAGACCGATCAATACCCGCTTCAACCAGACTTTCATTCACGCCTCAAACTGGGGTAAGCCCCAATGCGTCTCTACGCCAAGAACCCAGAATACTAACCTAGGAGCAGGGTCCGGCACACAGCGTCGCAACAAATTGAGATCCGTCTGCATGGGCCACCCCCTCATCCTCCTTCCGTTATTACTTTTAGAAATAAGAAAAGCCATTAAACATAGAAGCCGACCGACGCCGTAAACGCCGCGAGCGTGTACCCTTGTCGGCTGAATCAAAAAAACCGTGGAAGACAAACATGAAATTCGAGACGCTTGCCATTCATGCCGGTTACCAACCCGACCCGACCACCAAGGCCGTGGCCGTGCCTGTGTATCAGACGACGTCGTACGCTTTCGACAATACCCAGCATGGGGCCGATCTCTTTGATCTCAAGGTCGCTGGCAATATCTATACCCGCATCATGAACCCCACGAACGCCGTGCTCGAGGAACGCGTCGCAGCGCTGGAAGGCGGTGTGGGAGCCCTGGCGGTGGCCTCGGGCATGGCAGCCATCACCTATGCCATTCAGGCCATTGCCCAGGCAGGCGACAACATCGTGTCGGTCAGCAAGCTGTATGGCGGCACCTACAACCTCTTTGCCCATACTTTCCCGCGTCAGGGCATCACCGTCAAGTTTGCGCCGCACGACGACCTGGCCAAGCTTGAGTCCCTGATCGACGCCAACACCCGCGCGGTGTTCTGCGAAACTATCGGCAACCCGGCCGGCAACATTGTCGACATCGCCGCACTAGCGGAAGTGGCCCACCGCAACGGGGTGCCACTCATTGTAGACAACACCGTCGCCTCGCCAGCGCTTTGCCGTCCTTTCGAACACGGTGCCGACATCGTCGTGCACGCGCTCACCAAGTATATGGGCGGGCATGGCACCACCATCGCCGGCGCCATTGTCGATTCCGGCAAATTCCCGTGGGCGGAGCACAAAGACCGCTTCCCCATGCTCAACGAGCCGGATCCTTCCTACCATGGCGTGGTCTACACGGAAGCATTCGGCCCGGCGGCCTTCATCGGCCGTTGCCGCGTGGTGCCCCTGCGCAATACCGGCGCCGCGCTCTCGCCCTTTAATGCCTTCCTGATCCTGCAGGGCATCGAGACCCTCTCGCTGCGCATGGAACGCCATACGCAGAACGCGCAGAAGGTGGCCGAATTCCTGGCCTCGCACGACCAGGTTGCCTGGGTGCAGTACGCCGGCTTGCCCAGCCACCCCGAGCACCACCTGGCTCAAAAATACGTGGGAGGAAAACCCGCCAGCATTCTGTCCTTCGGCATCAAGGGTGGCCGCGAAGCCGGCGCCCGGTTCATTGACGCCCTGAAGTTGATTCTGCGTCTGGTGAACATCGGCGACGCCAAGTCGCTCGCCAGCCACCCGGCCACGACCACGCACCGCCAGCTCAACGCGGAAGAGCTCGCGGCAGCCGGCGTGACGGAAGACATGATCCGCCTGTCGATCGGCATTGAGCATATCGACGACATTCTCGCCGACCTCACGCAGGCCCTGGAAGCCAGCCGCTGATCTTCCGACAGTTCAAGGACTGGCCCCCGTGCGCCCTGCGGTGCACGGGGGCCAAATCCTTCTTTCTTGACCCGATTGAGCAGACGCCGAGCGTTTCCGTCATACGTCACGACCCGATTTTCCGGGGGTCTGAGCGCGCCGACCTCGAGTGGCGGCCTTCCGGCCAATGATCTATCCTTCAGGTTTACCGTCACACCGAAACACGTTTTTGCTGAATGATTATCCCTGCCGACACGGACGACGATCCCTTTCTCATCACGTCAGAGCTGGAGATCCGGTCCATCCTGCGTTCCATCCAACGTAACAATGCGCTGGTGCGCATGTATGCGCGGGGGAACCCGGATCAGTCCATCATGACGACGATTCTCGAGCTGGACGACAGCTCAGGAAGAGTGATCGTTGACAACTCCCCGGACGAAGACCTGAACACCCGTCTGACGCGGGCACCGTCGATCATCTTCGACACTCAGGTCGACCACGTCAATATTCATTTTTCCGGCGGCAATCTGGAGCGCACCACCTACGAAGGCGCGCCCGCCCTGGCCCTCCCCTACCCGACCGCCCTCAGGCGCATCCAGCGGCGCGAGTACTATCGCGTTGAAATTCCACTGGGCGAACCGATCTCCTGCGTGGTTCCCTACGTCGAGCCGGGCAAGCCCCTGCGCCGCGCCGGGGTTCGCGTCAAGGACCTCAGTGCCGGGGGCCTCGCGCTGATCGACACCGACGCACAGTTGCCGCACCAGGCCGGCACCAACTTCGACGGTGTGGTGCTCACCCTGCCGGAAACCGGCGAAGTGACCGTCAACCTGACCGTGCTCAGAGTGCATAAGCACGAACTGCCCAACAAAAAGGAAGTCGTGGAACTGGGCTGCAAGTTTGTCGATCTTTCACGCGCCGACGCCACGCTCATTCAGCATTACATCGGCCGCCTCGAGCGCAGGCTCAACGCCAAGCGGCGCGGCTTCTGAAAAAAGCCGGGGCGGGCGCCCGCACACTCCCGCCGAATCCAGCAGCCCCATCTGATCATCACGCCGACACAACGGGAGACAAACACATGGACGCCGACTTCTGGCTGAAACGGTGGCAGGAAGGGGCCACCGGGTTTCATATGACGCGGGTCACTCCGCTGCTGGCCAAATTCTGGCCGCAGCTGGGCGTGCCTGCAGGTTCGCGCGTTCTGGTCCCGCTGTGCGGGAAGTCCCTCGACATGGTGTGGCTGGCTTCGCAAGGCCATGACGTGCTGGGCGTCGAACTCTCGCCACTGGCGGTCGAACAGTTCTTCACGGAACAAAATCTGGAACCCGCCGTGCATGAAAGCCCGCTGGGCAAACACTACGTGGCCGGCCGGATCGAGATCCTCTGCGGCGACATCTTTCAACTGGACGAGGTCACCCTCGCCGCCTGTCAGGGCGCCTACGATCGCGGCGCCCTGGTCGCCCTGCCGCCCTCGATGCGTGCAAAATATATCGACCATGTCTATGGCAAGCTGGCCGACGATTATCGGGGGCTGCTCCTGACACTTGAATACAACCAGGACGCCATGGAAGGGCCGCCCTTCTCCGTGGAGGCCGCCGAGATCAAACAGCACTTCGCCTCGCACAGCTCAGCCACCCTACTGGCGCGCATGGACATCCTCGAAAAGGAACCCAAGTTTGCCGAACGAGGTCTCAAGTCCCTGGATTCCGTCACTTGGCGGCTTGAGCGCCGAGCCGTCGGAGCAGCCCGTAACGGATAGAAATATCCGCGGGGCTCGGCGGCGGCAGGGCGTGGCAAGGGGTGATATGATCACCCCTGGCAATTCGGGTCCGAATCATTGCGGGCCCTCACTTCCTTAGGTAATTTCAAGCCGCCTTCCCCGCGCCGTCTTCATCACAGGGTTTCTGCGAGCCATGTCTCCATCCCGTCCGGCGCCTGAAGGGAGACCGGCTGCTCAAGAACCCATGAATCCGTTCTCGACCGACACGCAAACACTTGCCGGCCCTGCCCGTCCAAAGAAGTGCCTCGCTCTGCTGATTGCAGCCTGTCTGGCTGCGCCCGCCGTCCTTCCGGTTCATGCCGGGGAGAAAACCTCCACGCCCTCTTCCATTGCCGAGCTCGCATTGCATCAGACGCCTGCCCCCGCAGGCAGCATCCGGCTGAAACTGCACGGCATCGAAGATCTGAGCAATGAACGGCGTTCCGAAGCGCCACTGGGCTCGAACAGCATGGACGAGCTCAAAAAACAGGCGCAGGCCCGCTATCTGGCCAAGAAGCTCAAGAAAGATGAATCTCAGGTCCGCCCGTACATCGACCTCGCCTGGGAGGAAGCCAGTCGCCGTCAATTTGTCGATCCCGAACTGCTGATCGCCATCATTCAGAAAGAGAGCGAGTTCCGCCCCAAGGCCAAGAGCCGCTATGGCGCGCAAGGGCTGATGCAGGTGGTGCGCCGCTGGCATCACGACAAGCTCCACCCCTCCGAGTCGCTGTATGACCCGCAGGTGAATATCCGAGTGGGCGCCGATGTGCTCGAAGAATACCTCGCCCAGGCCGGCGGCGATCTGAATCGGGCGCTGCGCAAATATTCTGGCAATGCACGTGGCTATGTGACCACCGTGGTGAAGGAATCGCGCGCCCTGGCGCGCATTGCCGAACAGGCGGTCACTGCCCAGGGCTGAGCCCATTTACTGCCTGTTTTCCAGACCCGGCCCTGCGCCGGGTTTGTCGTTTTTGCGTCCGAAAACCAACAGAATCAGGGCGTCATGGGGCGAGCTTGGCAATTCTCCATTGATATCGATAATGACAATAGATATCATTTGCATCTCGATCAGCATTTGATACGAAAGTATCCAATTGCGCGAACCCGTTACGGGTTTCTCAATCCCCATTCACTAAGCAAAGTTGGAAACATGACCGTCACGCATCCTCGCCTGTCCTTTCGGGCCACTCGTCTGACGCTGACGCTGAGTGCCGCCCTGGGCACCGCTCTGGTCAGCATGCCGGCTGCGGCACAATCTTCCGTTCAGCAACTGGATACCGTCGTTGTCACTGCGTCGGGCTTCGAACAGGACGTCAAGTCGGCGCCGGCCTCCATCTCGGTCATTTCACGTCAGCAACTCGAAGAAAAGTCATATACCGACCTGGCCAGCGCACTGCGGGATGTGGAAGGGATCGATGTACGGGGCGCGACCGGCAAGACCGGCAACCTGAACATCAGCATTCGCGGCATGCCCAGCGATTACACGCTGGTGATGATCGACGGTCGCCGCCAGAATTCCGCAGGCGATGTCACGCCAAACGGCTTCGGCGACACCTCCACCGGGTTCATCCCGCCCATGTCGGCCATCGAACGCATCGAGATCATCCGTGGCCCGATGTCCACGCTCTACGGTTCAGACGCCATGGGCGGGGTGGTCAACATCATCACCCGCAAGGTGAGCAAGGAATGGGGTGGCTCGGCCACGCTGGAGACCAGGCTTGAGCAGAACAGCGACGCGGGTGATACGAACAAGGCAAGCTTTTATCTGAGCGGCCCCATCGTGGCCGACAAGCTTGGCGTTTCCCTTCGCGGCAGCGTGCTGCGCCGCGGCGATTCCTCTCTGGTATTCGACGACGGCAGCGCCGTGTCCACTCGTGGGCCTTCCCCCGTGGGCGTGCGCAGCTATTCGGTGGGAACCAAGTTCAGCTTCACGCCGAACACAGATCATGATTTCTGGCTGGACCTCGACCGCTCGAGCCAGCGCTTTGACAACGACGAATGCCAGCTGGGCACCCTGGATGGCATGAACCGCAACTGCACGGCCCCCCAGCGCAATGCTGTCTGGGGCTATGAAGATGTGATGCGCTTCAACCGTGACCAGATTGCCCTGGGTCATACCAGCCGCTTTACCTTCGGCACGGTGGAATCGAGCATCATGCGCAGCACCACCGAAACCCTGGGCCGCACCATTCCCTCTGAAGCACGGCCTGCCGGCGATCCCAGCATCGGCATGCCGCGCGAGCTGGAAACCACCAATACCGTGTTCGACACCAAGCTGATCAAACCGCTGGGCGACTCCCACGTGCTCACCGTCGGCGGCCAATACTGGCGCGCGTCGATGACGGACAGCCTGGTGTCGGAAAAGTATGAACAGGATACCTACGCACTCTTTGCCGAAGACGAGTGGGCCCTGACCGACGACCTGCTGCTGACGCTGGGTGCCCGCTACGACCATCACGACGCCTTCGGCAGCCATGTGAGCCCGCGCGCCTACCTGGTGTGGAACCCGACTGAACAATGGACAGTCAAGGGCGGCATCAGCCGTGGCTACCTGACGCCCAAGCTCAACCAGCTGCACGGCGGCGTGAACAGCGTTTCCGGTCAGGGCACCCAGATCAATGTGGGCAACCCCGACCTGCAACCCGAAGTCAGCACCAGCACCGAAGTGGGCGTGCACTATGACAGCCTGCGGGGCTGGACGGCCGGGCTCACCGCCTTCCACAACCGCATCTCGGACAAGATTTCCAGCACCACCTGCGCGGTCAACATGATCTCCAGCTGCCTGGTGCAGGGTGCCAACGCCAATTCCAGCTACCCGGTCAATCTGGACAGCGCCACCACCCAGGGGCTCGAGTTCACCACCAGCCTGGATCTGATCGAGAACTGGTCGCTGCGCCTGAACTACACCTACACCGACAGCAAGATTCGGCAGGATGGTCGCGACAATGGTCCCCTGAGCGATACCGCCAAGCACATGGCCAACGCCACCCTGCGTTGGGATGCGAACGAACGCTTCAGCTTCTGGCTGCAGGGCGAGTATCGTGGCAAGAGCCGCCGTTTCGATGGCGATCCTTCCACCTACACGGGTGACACGCTCGAAGCCTACGAGGCGCTGGGCGACCTCAAGGGCTACACCGTGTTCAACCTGGGTGGCCAGTACCGTGCTTCCAAGAACGTGACCTTGAACGCGACCATCTACAACCTGTTCGACAAGGATTTCCTGGAGTGCAAGACCTGGACGAACTCGGCCGGTGACGTGCTGTGCGGCAGCCCCTATACCGAGACCGGCCGCTCCACGCGGGGCTCGCTCCCTTACGCAGGCCGCGCCTTCTGGCTGTCTGCCAACATCACGTTCTGATTCGCCTGCGCTGACGGTCGCGTCGGGACGGGGATTTGCTATCCTAGGAGGGTGCGTGGCCACTGGCCCGCGCCCTCCTCTTCCGACTCACCCCGCTTCGCAGACCGTCTTGATGCATCATTCTGCTTCGAACAAGGTTCACGCCCTTTTCATCCTGGGTCACGCCGGTACCGGAAAATCCTGGCTGACGCATCGCTTCGTATCGCAACAGCACGAACGCGGTCACTCCTGGTGCGTGCTCGACAAGGACGTCGTGAGTGAAGTCTGGACTGGCCCGCTGCTGGCCGCCCACGGGCACGACCCCAACGACCGCGATAGCCCCTTCTTCAAACAGGTGGCGCGCGACCTCGGCTACCAGAGCACGCTGCGCATTGGCCGCGACCAGATCGATCACGGCACCAGCGTGGTCTTCCCGGGGCCCTGGAGCCGTGAACTGGCGTCCGGCGCCCTGTTCTCTCCCGAAGCGCTGGGCCTGCCGTCACACACGGTGTTGCGCCACGTCTGGCTCGACCTTCCCCTGGAAATCCGCAAGCAGCGCATCATCGATCGGGGCGACCCTCGCGACCAATGGAAACTCGAACACTGGGAAGCGTATGCCGGTGCCCTGAAACGGCCGCAGGCCGTGCTCGATGGCCGGGTTCCCACGCTGGACGCCAGCCTCTCTGCAGAAGAACAGCTGGCCGCACTCGATGACATTCTGCGTGCGCCCGCCCTTGCCTGAGCTTGAAGGGAGCCGCCCATGAACTCCCGGTTCGAGGGTACCGTTTCCGGCGGATCGGCCCCGGCACAGGTCAGGCGCTACGCCGCCGGCCGCGTTCAGGGGCCCGCCAAGATGGACTTTCTCGCCCGGGAAACCCCCGTGGCCTTCGAGTACAACGGCGTCAGTCATGCCACCCTGCTCGCTTCGCCCTGCGATCTCGAAGACTTGGCGCTGGGCTTTTCGCTGACGGAAGGCATTCTTCGCAGCGCCAGTGATCTGCACGACCTGGACATTGTCGAGGCCCCCCAGGGGCTGATCGCCCGCATGACGATCTCCAGCGCCTGCTTCGCCCGGCTCAAAGCGCGGCGCCGCAGCCTGGCCGGCCGCACCGGCTGCGGCCTGTGCGGGCTGGAAACCCTGGAAGATGTCGTGCGCCCCCTGCCCCCGGTGCGGGCCCCTCGCCAGCCCATCGCCCCGGCCGCCCTCATTGCCGCCACGACACGCCTGCGCGACATGCAGCCGCTGCATCGGGAAACCGGATCGACGCACGCGGCTGCCTGGGCCAGCTTGGCGGGAGACATACTGCAGGTACGGGAGGACGTGGGCCGACACAATGCCCTGGACAAACTGATTGGCGTCCTGATGCACAGGCGCCAGCCGGCCGATGTGTCTGCCGGCTTTGTGGTGATCTCCAGCCGCGCCAGCTTCGAAATCGTGCAGAAGGCCGCTGCGGCAGGCATCGCCGCGCTGATCGCGGTCTCTGCGCCCACCCACCATGCGGTGACACTCGCCGATGAGCTGGGTCTGATGTTGGCCGGGTTCGCGCGCGGCGACGGCTTCACCGTCTACGCGCACCCCGAACACCTGGCCTGAAAGACCCGACTCAGGCCCGAAGCAGGTTTTCCGTCGCCGGTGCGTCTTGCCAGCATTCCTTGATCTGCAGGATCTCGGGCAGGCTCTCCAGGAAAGCCTCCACCACCCGCGGGTCGAAATGCCCGCCGCTTTCACTGCGGATCAACTCGACTGCGTCGTCCACCGACCATGCCCGCTTGTAGGGGCGCACACTGGTGAGCGCGTCGAACACGTCCGCGATGGCCACGATCCGGGCTTCCAGAGGAATGTCTTCCCCCGCGAGCCCCCTGGGGTACCCGCTGCCGTCCCATTTTTCGTGGTGGCAGAGAGCGATGGTGGCCGCCAGCCGCAGCAGTCCCGAGGGGTGATTGCCCAGGATCTGCGCGCCGATGACCGTGTGCTGGCGCATGATCTCCCATTCCTGCTCGGTCAGCCGGCCCGGTTTGCACAGGATCGAATCGGGAATGCCGATCTTGCCGATGTCGTGCATGGGGGCTGCGTGCAGCAGCAGGTCGGCGTGCGCATCGCTCAGCCCCAGGGCCAGCGCCACAATGCGCGAATAGTGGCTCATGCGGAGCACATGGGCGCCGGTCTCGTTGTCCTTGTATTCGGCCGCTTTGCCCAGGCAACGCACGATCTCGAGCCGGGTCTGCACTACCTCTTCCACGCTGACCAGGCGCAAATGCGTACGCACCCTTGCCTTCACGATGTGCGGGCTGAACGGCTTGATGATGTAATCCACTGCGCCCAGCTCCAGTGCCGTGGGACCGTCCTTGGCAAACAAAAGCCGGTAGTCGTGCTGCAGGGTGTGTCGCAAGACCTGCAAATTACTCGCTTCATCGTCCACCAGCAGAAGAGTGGGACGCTGCTCCAGGGAATGCTTCAACGAATACTCCGTACACGTGACGTTCCGGACGCATGGCAGGGTGCCGGCCCGGAAATGACGAGAGATTGATCAGACTCAGACATGGTCGGCCTGCTCGGTGTCCGCGATCAGCCGGTCGAGCACGGTCATTGCGCGGCCGAATTCGAAGCTGTCCAGGGCGTCCCGCAAGGCCCCGGCGTCCGTGTGCCGGCCCTCGGTCTCCAGATGACGACAGACCGTTTCGAGCAGGGCTTCATCCCATTCCTGACGGCGTGTGACCTCGCGCAGGTCCTGAAGGGCGGTCAGGAAGTGAGGGGCGCCGGAGTCTGTCACGGCCCTGTCGGCGGAAGTGCTCTGGGGCGCGATGCCGGAGGGGGAGGTGTCGCCCGCTCCCCGGCCAAGTTCGTGCTGAACCGCCCGCCGGGCGCGCTCCAGTTCTGTGCCGAGCTCAACGAGCGGTTGGCTGTCGACCGAGCGGCCTTCACGCAGCCGCGTTTCCAGGTCGCCAGCCCGCTGCGCCAGCCGACGCAGGGCCAGATTGCCCGCCGCCCCTCGTATGCCGTGCAGACTGAACAGTAGAGTGTCGGCGTCCATCTCGCCTTTCTGTTGAGGCAAGGGGTACTGTTCGTCGACGGAATCCAGGAATCGCAGCGCTGCCTGGGCGAGCTTTGCCCGATCACCCCAGAGCGCCTCACCCTGTTCCCAATCCACGACCGGCATATCCGTGGCGTCCGGGTCTGCGCACGCGCTTTCTTCGGCCGGATGGGCCGCTGCCCACCCTTGTGTGACGACGCGGGCAATTTCATTGAGCAGGGCCGGCACTTCCAGGGGCTTCACGGCGAAGCCGTCCATGCCTGCCTGGGCGGCGGCGCGGCGGTCTTCCGGCATCACGCTGGCGGTGAGCGCAATGATCGGCGTGCGTGGCAGACCCCGCTCCTCCTCCAGCGCGCGGATGATCCGACAGGCCTTGAGGCCGTCAACCCCCGGCATGTGGACATCCATGAGCACCACGTCAAAGCGCGCCGCTTTGAAGCGTTGCACGGCCTCATTGCCGTCCCTGGCCGTCACCACCGTGTGGCCGTTGCGGTAGAGCGTCAGCGCGAGCAGTTCCAGGTTCTGCGCCACATCATCGGCGATGAGGACATTGAGCGGCGGCAGGCTCATTACCGGCTCGCTCGTGATCTTCGCAGTGGGGCGCTCGCCGGCCGGCAGGGGCAGACGCACGGGGAAGGTGCTGCCGACACCGGGGCTGCTTTCCACTTCGATGCTGCCACCCATCTGTTCGGCCAGCTGCCGCGCGATTGTCGTTCCCAGCCCCGTACCCCCGAAGCGCCGGCTGATCGAGGCGTCGGCCTGAGCGAAGGGCGCGAAGACGAGTGCCGCCTGTTCCGGCGTCATGCCGATGCCCGTGTCGCGAACCTGGATGTGCACCCCGCCCTGCTCTTGTGCAAACGCCAGTTCGACCCGCCCCGCTTCCGTGAACTTGATGGCGTTGCCCACCAGATTGTTCAGAATCTGCAATACCCGCAGGGGGTCGCCTTTGTAGTGTTCCGGCATGTCCTCCGGGTAGCGCACGACGAAATCCAGATGTTTGGCATACGCCGACAGGCGCATGGCCGATTCCACCTGCATGGCCAGGGCACGTAGTGAAAAATCCATGAACTCAAGCTGGAACTGCCCCTTTTCCATCTTGGTGGTGTCCAAGATGTCGTTGATCAGTCGCAGCAGGGATCTGGACGATTGCCGGACCGTTTCCAGATGCTGACGCTGGGTGTCATCCAGACGCGTCTGGAGCAGCAGCTCCGTGAAACCGATGATGGAGTTCATCGGTGTGTGGAGACATCCTTTTGCCGCACGTTCGGCGTTCCGGCGTGACCTCCCTGCTACACTTCGCGGCATCGCTTCGCCGTTCCGCCAGGAGGGGCGTCGCCAACCAACCGCGAGCAATCACGTGAACCATACACCACAAGAATCCTGGGGGTTC
>JAJUFT010000136.1 GCA_029263615.1 Alcaligenaceae bacterium
CAGCCATGTCATGCCCTCATGCGCCACGCCCAGCAGGCTGGCCAAACCGATCGACACCGCCACCGGTACCGATACGGCGAAGAACAGCAGCATCGAGAGAACCATCAGCTGCGACATGATGCGATTCGCCTTTCAAGGATGAATTTCATTGAATGAGAGTTCCGGCTCAGATGACGGTGTCGTCTACGGGAGGGGGTTCGGTGTTGTCCAGCCACCGCCCAATCACGCCCAGAATGGCGAGCGCCATCCCGATTGGAATGGCGATGTAAATCCAGGAGATCGAAAATTCGAGGCTGGCAAGCGTCTGAAACCGTACCCGCCAGGTCATTTGCGCGCCGACCCAGCCCATGAAGCCTAGAAACCCTACGCAGATCAGCATCACCACGTGTTCAAGCCAGCGACGCGCCGTGCCCTTCAGGATGCCGTGCAACATCTCCACGCTCAGCATTGCTCCGTGGCGGAATGCCAGGCACAGGCCGAGCATCACCGTCCAGATGAGCGACGCACGGGTCCAGGCTTCACTCCAATCGGCGGGCGACTGCAGCACGAAGCGGGCGATCACCTGGTAGAAGCCGGCAGCGACCGCTGAAAACAGCAGCAGCTGACAGATGATGGACACGAAGCGGAACAGGCCGCGATCAAGCAGGTTGACGAATTTCACGATGGCACCGTGGAAGAGCGCGGGTCGGGCCAGGCTGGCCGACCAATAGCAAGGGCCGGCACGTGCGCCGGCCCCGGACTCGTATCAGCCGCGCGCTCCTTATTGAGCGTTCCGGATGGATTCGACCAGCTCTTTGCCGAATTGTTTGTGGTATTGCGGGTAGACCGGCTCGAGCGCCTTGGAGAACGCGGCATGGTCAACCTTGTTGACCTGCATGCCGGCCTTCTGCACTTCCTCGAGGCCGCTCTTCTCGACGTTGTCGACGTAGGCGCGCATGGCTTTCACAGCCTCGGCCCCTGCCTTACGGAAGGCTTCTTTTTCGGCGTCGGACAGGCCGTCAAAGCTTGAGGGCGACGCGAGCACCACCGCGGGGCTGTAGACGTGCGAAGTAAGCGACAGATATTTCTGCAATTGCGGAAGCTTGGCCGATACGATCACCGACATCGGATTCTCCTGCCCGTCTATCGTGCCTTGCTGCAAAGCCGTGGCGACTTCGGGCCAGGCCATGGGCGTGGCCAGGATGCCCAATTCGCGGAAGGCGGCGATATGCACCGGGTTCTCCATGGTGCGCACCTTCAGGCCCTTGGCATCTGCCGGCGTGGCCACGGGGCGCACGTTGTTGGTGAGCTGACGGAAGCCCTGCTCGCCCCAGGCCAGGCCCACCAGGCCGCGCTTGGAAAACTCGGCCAGGAGTTTGTCGCCGATGTCGCCATCCAGCACGCCGCGGGCATGCTCCAGGTCACGGAACAGGAAAGGGATGTCGAAGACGCCTGTGGCCGGCACGAAGTTGACCGTGGCCCCGGTGGAGACAATGGCCAGATCGATGGTGCCCAGCTGCAGACCTTCAAGGACTTCCCGTTCGCCGCCCAGCGCGCTGTTCGGGAACTGCTCCACAGAGAACTTGCCCGGCAGGTCGGCTTCCAGCGATTTCACGAAGGCGTCAGCCCCGGCACCGTAATGCGAATTCGTGGAAAGCGCGTAGGCAAACTTCAGATTCTTGGCAGCAGCGGGAGCCGCCACAAAGGCGCCGGCGACGCAGGCGGCGGTAAGCAATTTGGCAAGCCAGGTGGAGCGCATAGTGGGTCTTTCCTTCAACCGGGTGAGGAGTCTGCTCGGACGCAGACGCAGGCAACCGATTATGTCAAAGCCCCACCCTCGGGAAAATGCGGGTTTTCGCGCAAGCTCCCCTCCCCACCGCTACTCCTCCACGTACCACGTATCTTCCGAGAGCATGACCTGCTGGTGGCCGTAGCCGGCCGGCATCATGGGGAAGCAGTTCTCCTGCGGCTGGACCGCGACATCCAGGAAGTACGGCCCTGGCGCATTCAGACACGCGGCCAGCGCGTCATCCAGCTGGGCTGGGTCGTCCACCCGCGCGGCTCCCCAGCCGAAAGCGGCTGCCAGCGCCACGAAGTCCGGCAGTGATTCGTTGTAGCTGTGGCTGTAGCGGCCGTCGTGAATCAGTTCCTGCCATTGCCTGACCATGCCCATGTGCCGGTTGTTGCACAGAATGATCTTTACGGGGGCCCGGTGCTGCATGGCGGTCGCCATTTCCTGGATGTTCATCAACACCGAGGCATCGCCGCTCACGCACACGACCAGTTTGTCCGGGTGCGCGATCTGGGCACCGATGGCCGCGGGCAGGCCATAGCCCATGGTGCCGGCACCGCCGGACGTCAGCCAGCGGTGTGGCTTGGAGAAGCGCAGATACTGGGCGGCCCACATCTGATGCTGGCCGACATCGGTCGACACGATGGCATCCCGCCCTTCCAGCAAGCCGTCCAGGCGTTGCATCAGGTCTTGCGGGAGGATGTGTTCGTCGGAAGGCGTGACCTTCAGGCAGTCGCGGGCGCGCCATACGGCCACACGATCCCACCAGGGCTGAAGGCGTTCCGGCTGCAGAGGCAGCTCCGCCACCTCGCGGTGCAGTGCTTGAAGCAAGGGCAGGCAATCACCCACCATCGCGACGTCCGCCCGCACCACCTTGTTGATGGACGCCGGATCGATATCGATATGAATCTTGCTCGCGTGTGGGCAGAAGTCAGACAGCCGGCCCGTGATCCGGTCATCGAAGCGCGCCCCCACGCAGACGATCAGGTCCGCATGATGCATGGCCAGGTTGGCCTCGAGCGTGCCGTGCATGCCCAGCATGCCGATGAACAAAGGATCGTGCGCGGGGAAGGCGCCCAGGCCCATCAGGGTGAGTGTGCACGGTGCGCCCACCTGCTGCACCAGCCCCGTGAACGCGGCGCAGGCCTCTGCGCCGGAATTGATCAGGCCACCGCCGCCATAGAACACCGGCCGCTTCGCATTGGCGATCAGCCCGGCAGCGCGCTTGATGGCGGCTTCTAGCGAGGGGTTGTCGAGATCGGTGGGCTCCACCCCGATGGCGCCTTCGTCTTCCGCCTGCAACGGCGGCGCTTCAGCGATTTGCACGTCCTTCGGGAAGTCGATGAGCACCGGGCCGGGCCGACCCTGTGTGGTCAGCCGATAAGCCTTCGCCGTCATCGCGGCGATCTCTTCGCCACGCCGGATCTGGGCATTCCACTTCGTCAC
>JAJUFT010000083.1 GCA_029263615.1 Alcaligenaceae bacterium
CGATCACGTACCAGTCACGCTTGACTTCATGCGGCTTGGCCACAAAGGTCTTCATGATGGTTCCTAATAAAGTGATGAGGGTTTCTTTCCCGAAAAGGCCACCGCCAGCGCCAAAGCGTTGTTACCCGCCCGTGCGCAAAAGTCGGCTCCAATAACCCGGAAAAGCCTTGAATATTAACACGAAACCACCCTCGAGGGGTGGCTCGTGGCAAAGCGTTGTACGGCGCCCCTTGCGGGGCGCTGCCGGTTACCTGCGTTGTGCAGCCAGAGCGGCGCCCAGGTAGTTGTCGTATGCGCCTTCGGCGACACGGTGCCACGGGGCATTGTTGTCGCGGAAGCCCATGTAGCTGTCGTAGATCTTCTTGAAGCGCGGGTCTTTGTCGCTGAATTCCTTGAAGAGCTCGTTGGAGGTCTTGAAGGCGGCGTCCATGACGTCACGCGGGAAGCTGCGCAGCACGGCACCCGAAGCGATCAGGCGGCGCAGAGCGTCGGGGTTGGTGGAATCGTACTTGGCAACCATGCTGCTGCCGGCGGCACGGGTGGCCAGGTCGATGATGGTCTGGTAAGCCTTGGGCAGCTCGTTGTAGGCCGCGTCATTGACGTACAGCGACACTTGCGCGCCGCCTTCCCACCAGCCCGGAGCGTAGTAATACTTGGCCACCTTCTGAAAGCCCAGCTTTTCATCATCGGCGGGGCCGACGAATTCCACGGCGTCCAGCGTGCCCTTTTCCAGCGAGGGGTAGATATCGCCGGGCGGAATCTGTTGCGGGATCACACCCATGCGCGACAGCACTTCGCCTGCGAAGCCGGCGGTACGCATCTTGAGGCCCTTGAGGTCGGCCACCGAATTGATTTCCTTGCGATACCAGCCGCCCATCTGCGTGCCGGTGTTGCCCAGCGGGAAGTTGACGATATTGCGTTCGGCAAACAGCTCGCGCATCAGGGCCATGCCCTCGCCTTCGTACATCCACGCGTACATCTGACGGGCATTCAGACCGAAGGGAACGCCGGTGTCGAAACAGAAGGAGGGATCCTTGCCGTAGTAGTAGTACGAGGCGGTCTGGCCGCATTCCACCGTACGGTTGCCGACGGCTTCCATGACTTCGAAGCCCGGCACGATCTCGCCCGCCGGATAGAGACGGATGGTGAAATTGCCATCGGACGCTTCTTCGACGAATTTGCAGAACATCTGCGCCGTACCGAAAAGCGCCGGCAGCGACGGACCATAGGTGGAAGTCATCTTCCAGCTGATCTTGGGATTGCTCTGCGCGATCGCAGGTGCGCCAATCGCTGCGGTGCCGGCGACTGCGCCCAGCCCGGCCTTCTTGAGAAATGAACGACGCTGCATCAATTGTTCTCCTATTCCAGCATCCGTTGAAACCTTGAGGGGTGGCCGTAGCCATGCCGGTGAACCGGCAGTCCCGGGATACTACACCGTGACCTGCCGTTTGTGTGCGGAAGTAAGGGCTTACCGCAATATAAACGGGGCCTTCCGGGCCTCAGGCGCCCGCAATCGACATCTGTTCGATCAGGATGGAGCCGCTGCGTTTGGAGCCACGCGTCATGGCATCGCTGCCGACGGCCACGATCTGGCGGAACATGTCCGCCAGGTTGCCGGCAATGGTGATCTCCTGCACGGCATGCTGGATCTGCCCGTTTTCCACCCAGTAGCCGAACGCCCCGCGTGAATAATCGCCCGTGACGTAGTTGACCCCCTGCCCGATGAGTTCGGTCACCAGCAGGCCGGTGCCCATCTTGCGCAGCATGGCCTCGAGATCATCGTCGTGGCGTGTCAGGCGCGAGCGCAGCTCGAGGTTGTGGGAGCCTCCGGCATTGCCGGTGGTGGGCAGCCCCAGCTTGCGGCCGGTGTAGGTGGAGAGGAAATACCCCTGCAGCACGCCCCCCAGCACCACGGAACGTGGCTGGGTGCGCACGCCTTCCGAGTCGAAGACGCTGCTGCCGGCGGCGCCGGACATCCACGGGTTTTCGTAAATGTCGAGGTGGTCGGCCATGACCTGTTTGCCGGCTGCGTCGAGCAGGAAGCTGGCCTTGCGGTACAGCGCGCCGCCACTGGCAGCCTGCACCAACGAACCGATCAACCCGACGGCCAGCGGTGCTTCGAACAGCACGGGGAATCGGCCGGTCTTGATGCGGCGCGCGGAAAGACGCGAGAGCGTGCGTTGCGCGGCATAGCGGCCCACGGTCTCCGGGTCGGCCAGCATGCGCCAGTCGCGGGCCGTGCTGTACCAGTAGTCCCGCTGCATGGCGTTGCCCTTGCCGGCAATGGGCGACACGCCGATGCTATGACGGCTGTATGGGTAGCCGCCCATGAAGCCCGCGGTGTTCCCCAGTACGAAGTGCCCTTCGAAGGTATCCACGGAGGCCCCGTCAGTATTGGAGATCTGTGGGCTCAGATCGCGCGCGGCCTTCTCTGCACGAATGGCCAGCTGCGCTGCGGCGTCAGCGCTGACGTCCCAGGGGTGGTGCAATTGCAGGTCGGCGTGCGGCCCCGTGGCCAGGCGGTCGGCATCGGGCAGCCCGGCGCAGTCGTCTTCGGCGGTGTAGCGCGCGATATGCCAGGCCGCCTCGACCGTTTCCCGCATGGCCTGCGGGGAAAAATCAGAGGTGGAGGCCGAACCGCGACGCTTGCCGGCGTAAACGGTGACATCCAGAGACCGGTCGCGCGTCTGCTCGATGGTTTCGATATCGCCTTCGCGCACCGAGACCACCAGCCCTTTGCTTTCGGACACTTCTGCGACGGCGTCACTCGCCCCCACCCTCTTTGCATGGGAAAGGGCGTCTGCGACCAGTTCGCGAAACAGAATCTGTTGCTGGGCGATGGGCAGGAAGGCAGCGCTTTGTTCGCTCATGAATGCTCTTTCAATGTTTGGGATCTGGCGGCGGGACGCGGTATCTGGCCCGGGATGCCCCGTGCGTGTGCCCGTGTCCGGATGATTTCGCAGTTATCATAGCTGCACACAACGCGTATTGTAGTCAGCCATGACCCACACCCCCGAGACCCCCGAAGACGTCGACGCCGACTCCTTCTATGACCGCCCCAGCAAATCCCAGGTGAAAAGGGAGATGCTCGCGCTCACCGAGCTGGGCAAGCAACTGGTGGGCCTTCCTGTCGAACGTCTGCGCAAGCTGCCCCTGCCGGAACCGCTCTACGAGGCGATTCGCCTGGCCCAACGCACGCCCAGCCGCGAAGGCCGGCGCCGGCAGATCCACTATGTCGGCAAGCTGATGCGCAACGAAGACGTCGACGCGGACGCCCTCCGCAAACAGCTCGATACCTGGGAACACGGTTCCAAGGAAGAAGCGCGCGCCCAGCATCGGCTGGAAGCGTTGCGTGATCTGCTGCTGCACGACGATGACGCTCTCACCGAACTACTGGCCAAGCATGAAGTGCCCGATGTGCAGCAGTTCCGTGCCACCCTTCGTGCGGCACGCAAGGAAATGAAGCAGAACGAATCGCTGCCGCCCGGCCGCGAACCCCAACGCAAACACTACCGCGCCTTGTTTCAGGCGCTCAAGACCCTCAATCTGGACTCATGACCTCCGACAACAAGCTGCTTGACTGCATCGAAATCGAAATCGGCCCCGAACCCACCCATGCCATCATCTGGCTGCATGGTCTGGGCGCCGATGGCAACGACTTCGCCCCCGTGGTGCCGGAGCTCGGGCTGAACGACATCGGCCCACTGCGCTTCGTCTTTCCGCACGCCCCCATTCAGCCGGTCACCATCAACAACGGCGTGCCCATGCGTGCCTGGTATGACATCTACATGGCCGACCTGGTGCGGCGTGAAGATGAAGCCGGCCTGCGCCATTCACAGACGCTGGTCGAGGCCCTGATCGCGCGTGAAATCAGCCGCGGCATCCCCGCCGAACGCATCGTGCTGGCCGGGTTCTCGCAAGGATGCGCCATGGCCCTGCAGACCGGGCTGCGCTACCCCGCGAAACTCGCCGGCATCATCGGGCTGTCCGGCTACCTGCCGCTGGCCCAGTCCGCCGCGGCCGAGCGGCACAGCGCCAACGCCGACACCCGCATCTTCCTGGCGCATGGCACCATGGACCCGGTGGTCCCCTTCGAACGCGCCCAGGCCACGCTCGAAGCACTTCAGAAAATGGGCTACGACGTGCGCTTCAAGACCTACCCCATGCCCCATTCGGTGTGTCTGAAAGAAATCGTCGACATCGCGGCCTTCCTGCGCGACGTGCTGGCCTGACCCTCAACCGAGGGTTTCGCCCAAATCGAGCCAGACCCGGCGCATGCTCGGGTCTTCTTCATCGGGGTCGATGCGAAAGCCCAGGTAGGACATCAGGCTCAGCATGGGCTTGTTCGACCCCAGCACCAGACCGTCAATGTAGGTCAGGCCCTGCTCCTGGGCCGCCTCGATCAGCGCGCGCATGAGCTGCGAACCCAACCCGCAGCGCTGCCATTCGTCGCCGATGACGAGCGCATACTCGGCCCCGCGGCCATCCGGGTTGCGCAGGTAATGGGCGAAGCCGATGATCCGCTCACTGAGGCGCCCGCGCTGCTCCGGATTCGGCTCCTGGATGGTGGCCACGAGCGCCAGCTCGCGGTGATAGTCGATGCGGGTGTAGCGCGCCAGCATGCGCGGCGTGAGTTCGCGCAGCATGGACACGAAACGCATGTAGCGCGATTCGTCGGACAGGCCGCGGATGAAATTCTGCAAGGGTTCGGCATCTTCGGGCCGGATGGGCCGCAGCACCCATTCCCGCCCGTCGCGCATCTGCCGGAGCTGGACAAGGTGGCGCGGGTAGGGGTGAATCGCCATGTGCTGATAACCCGAGGTCTCGGGAAGCACCAGCATGGAGGCGCTGGCCAGACCGACCGTGATCTTCGTGGCGACCAGCGCATCGCCTTCCACGTACATAGGGTCGATGTCGAGACGCTTCACGGCGGGCACATCGGAGACCAGCAGCGAGACCCGCTCAAGCGCCTCGCGCAGGAATTCAAAGGCGGTCGGCGTAAGGTGGTTGGCCAGCGTGTTGTCCCAGTAGTCGCTGCGCTGAACCAGCTGACGCGCCAGATAACCATTCAGCGGAGGCAGCTCCACCGCCAGCTCGGCCCGGCTGAAGGGCTCCTTGCCGCGCCCGAAGGCGATGCAGGGGCCGAACATGGGGTCGGTATGCACGCGGATGGACATCGCCGGAGCGTCTTCCGGCTCGGTGTCCACCAGACGCACGGGAATCTGGAAGCACGCCAGCAGCTCAAGGACTTCCTCGGGTGACAGTTCCAGACGCCCCTGATGCTGGGCCTCGCGCACCAGCGCGCGCGCACGCTGTTCATCAGGCGGCCGGCTGAGCGCCTCGGGAGGCAGAATTTGCTGCGACAGCGTCTGGCTATAGTGGTAGGCTGCCAGAATGCCGAAGGCATTGGCAGCGGTTTCGGGCGTGCGAAAGGCCGGGGTGCCGGCTTCGTCGAGCCGGTGCCGCAGGCGCCGCATTTCTGAGTCGCCCATCAGACAGCTGACGATGGGCTTGCGTGACGCGGGCGCCATGGCCGCCAGCTCGTCCACCACGCTTTCCAGATCGGCCAGGGGGTCGGGCGCAAGCAGGACCAGCACCCCGTCCACTCCTTTGTCCTCGATCAGGATTTCCAGAAGGCGCCGCATGCGCTCCGCCGTGAGCGGCGCAAACGACACGACGGGGTTGTCCGTGCGAGCACCGGTTTCCAGCAGCTCGGCCATCTGCTGCCGGCTGGTTGCTGACAGCTCGGCGCGCTGCACGGCGGCGGCTTCCCCCATGACGTCCAGCGCCAGCTTGGCGGCACCGTCGCCATTGGAGAGCAGCGCAATGCGCTTGCCGCGCGGCCGGCGCGTATGCACCAGCACCTTGATGGCCGAGAACAGCTGAACGAAAAACCGGATGCGCACCGCACCCACACGGCGCAGCAAGGCGTTGAAGGCGGCCACGTGGGCGGGGTCGCGGTCCAGCGGCTCTTCCACCTTCAGGACAATCAGCGGCTTGACGCTGGCAGCAGCCCGGGCGGCACTGGTGAAGCGGCGCGAAGACGTGGTCTCTTCGAGATAAAGGGCAATGCTGTCGGTGCGAGGGTCCATGGCGAGGTAGTCGAGCACCTCGGCCACATCGATATCCCCCTCGTCGCCCACCGAGATGACGGCGGAAAAACCCAGACGCACATCGGCCGCCCAATCCAGCACGGCCGAAGCGATGCTGCGGGACTGGGTGACCAGGGCCACCCGCCCCGTCAGGGCACTGTGTGGATGATGGCTGAGGTTCATTCCCAGATGAGGGCGCTGCACACCGAATGAACGGGGACCCAGAATCAGGCAGTCATTGAGCTGGCTCCAGCTACGCGCATACACCATGTCCTGCACCGGGTCTTCCGACTGCTCGGTATGAGCCAACACGATGACGTTCAGGGGGCGATAACGGCGCAGGCCGTCGAGCACTTGGGGCAGGCTCGCAGGCGGCACGCACACCAGGGCCAGGTCCAGCCGTTCACCGGCCGCCACGCCGGCCAGGGTTTCCGGCCATTCGCCCCGGGCCACTTCCTCTTCACTGACACGTGTCACCGCGTTGCGCAGTCGGCTGGGCGTGTCGAGTTCGACAGGCAACTGCCGATCGGCCACGACTGCCACGGCCCGCGGCTCGAACAAGGCAGCTAGTCTGTGACGCAGCATGATTTCCTTTTTTCCATTAGGCTTTCGGGCTTACTCTAAAATACAGCGAGCTCCTTGCCAACCTTGCCGTCAGCGCCCCGGCGCGATGGCCGACTTCTTTACCATGACCACCACACCGAACGCCGTCCGTACCCGCTTCGCTCCCTCCCCCACCGGTTTCCTGCACCTGGGTGGCGCGCGCACTGCGCTGTTTTCCTGGGCCTTCGCCCGCCATCATGGCGGCACTTTCGTGCTGCGCATTGAAGATACCGACCTGGAACGCTCCACCCCGGAAGCCGTCCAGGCCATTCTGGATGGCATGGCCTGGCTCGAACTGACACCGGATGAAGGCCCCTTCTATCAGATGCAACGCATGGACCGCTATCGCGAGGTCATTCAGCGCATGCTGGACGAAGGCACGGCCTACTACTGCTACAGCAGCCCCGAGGAGGTCGAGGCCATGCGCGAGAAGGCGCGTGCCGCCGGTCTCAAGCCCCGCTACGACGGCACCTGGCGTCCGGAACCGGGCAAGACCTTGCCGCCCATTCCTGCCGACCGCAAACCCGTGGTTCGCTTCCGCAACCCGCAGGACGGTGTCACCGCCTGGAACGACATGGTCAAGGGCCCCATCGCCTTCGACAACAGCGAACTGGACGATCTGATCATTGCCCGGCCCGACGGGACGCCCACCTACAACTTCTGTGTGGTGGTGGACGACTGGGACATGGCCATCACCCACGTCATCCGGGGCGACGATCACGTCAACAACACCCCGCGTCAGATCAACATCCTGCGCGCGCTGGGCGCCGACATTCCCGTCTACGGCCACGTGCCGATGATTCTTGGCCCGGACGGCGAAAAACTGTCCAAGCGTCACGGCGCAGTCAGCGTCATGGAATACGACAAGGCCGGGTATCTGCCGGACGCCATGGTGAACTATCTGGCGCGTCTGGGCTGGAGTCACGGCAACGATGAAATCTTTACGCGCGAGCAGCTTGTGGAATGGTTCGACACCCGCAATCTGAGCAAATCCCCCGCGCAATGGGACCCGAAGAAGCTGAACTGGGTGAACGCGCACTACATCAAACAGAGCTCGGATGCCGACCTGGCTGCACGCGTTGCGCCACGAATCCTGGAACGCGGTGGCGACCCACAGGCCGTCGATCTGGCTGACGTCATGAGTCTACTCAAGGCGCGAGCGGAAACCCTGAATGAACTTGCCGAGGGCGCGATGCTGTTCTGCGGCCCATACACCCCAGCCGACCCTGCGCTCATGGCCGAGCATGTGGACGACACGGCCCGCACCCTGCTGGCCGATTTCGCTGCCCAGGCGCGTGCGCTGCCCGAATGGAACGCCGAAGGCATAGATGCCCTGATCAAGGCCCTGCTGGCCACCCACGGCGTCAAGATGCCCAAGCTGGGCATTCCGTTGCGTCTGGTCGTCACCGGGCAGAAGCAGACGCCGTCCATCGGACACGTTCTGGCCATTCTGGGTCGGGATCTGGTCCTGGAGCGCCTGTCCGGCTATTGAAACCCGGGTTGGCCGTGGCCGGCGCGCTTGCCGGCCACTCCCCTCCCGGGGTTCACCAAGGCAGCCGGTAATCGGGCGGCATGCGCTTGAAGTCGAGATCGACGCCTTCGGGCGACTTGAGTCGCATGCGATCGCCCCCTTCGCGCGTGATGGAATAGCGGTTGAGGTAGATCGGGTCATCCGTGTCGACCGGGGAACCATTCGACTCGAGTGTCCGCATCTGCACGGAATTGCCATCGCGTTGCCAGCAGCCGGATTCCTCCAACCCTTGCGGCGGGTTCCGCGGGCGCCGCAGTTGTTCGCCATAGCGCATCGTGCCATCGGCGTTCAGCACGATGTGCGTATGGAGTTCTCCCGCCACCCCTTTTTGCCTGTGCACGCTCAGCCAGCTACCGACCAGAGCGTCGCCGGCCGCTGCCGGTATGCACCGGATGACTTCGGCTGCGGGAGGCGGTGCCGGACGCTGAGCCGCACAGCCGGCCAGCAACACCACGCCGGCCACCCCCGTGACAAGAAAGCTGCGCGTGAGCGCGGGCCGGGAAAGTGCTAATCCTTGATGGGCAGACATATCTCGTTCTTGATCTCTCTGAGCGCCACGATGGTCCGCGTCTGGCGCACCCCGGGCAGGTTGAACAGGAAACGATGCAGGAAGCCGTCGTAGGCTTCCGGGCTTTCGACCAGGATCTTCAGCAGGAAGTCGGAGTCGCCAGTGACGGCATGACATTCCAGAATCTCGGGTGCCGCGCGAACGGCGAGTTCGAAATTTTCCACAACTTCACCTGAATGCCGGTCGAGGCTGATCTGGGTGAACATGCAAGCGCCGAGCCCGACTTTTTGACGGTCGACCCGGGCATGATATCCCTGAATGACTCGCTCGGCCTCCAATGCCTTGATGCGACGCCAGACCGGGGCTGCCGACAGCCCGACCTGCTCGGCCGTCTGTTGGGCCGATGCACGGCCATCGGCCTGCAGCGCCTTCAGTATGTGCCGGTCAATCTTATCCATTTGTTTCTCCTTCCCGGTGTTTGACGCAATATTCATTTCGTTTTAGAGGGATTTTACGGCCGCACTACGCAATAAACGTACACCACGCTCGCACTACCATGGTGGAAAGGAGGGCTTCGCCATGGCTGCTTTACCCCACATTGCCTACCGCCTGGAAGACAACCTGACGGCCCGTCACGAACGTATCTTCCTGACCGGCACCCAGGCGTTGGTGCGCCTGCTGATCCGCCAGCGGCAACGTGATCGCGACGCCGGGTGGCGCACGGCCGGCTTCGTCAGCGGCTATCGCGGCTCCCCGCTGGGCGGCGTCGATCAGGCCATGTGGCGGGCCCAGTCGCTGTTGCAGGCGCATGACATTCGTTTCGTCCCGGCCATCAACGAGGACCTCGCCGCCACCATGGTGATGGGCTCGCAGCAGGCCGGGGTGCATCCGCAACGGCTGGTCGAGGGGGTGTTCGGCATGTGGTATGGCAAGGGCCCCGGTGTGGATCGGGCCGGTGACGCTCTGCATCATGCCCATGCTGCCGGTGCCTCCCGTAAGGGCGGCGTGCTGCTGATCGTGGGCGACGATCACACGGCTGCTTCATCATCGATTCCGCACGCCAGCGACGCCACGCTCGCGTCGTGGAACATACCCGTCATCCACCCCGGAAGCGTCGAGGATTACGAACACTTCGGGCTGTGGGGCTGGGCCGCCTCTCGGTTTTCCGGCAGCTGGGTGGCGTTCAAGGCCATCACGGAAACCGTGGAAAGCGGGCGCAGCTTCGTGCCAGCCGAAGTGCCCGACTTCGCCATGCCGGCCGACCTCATGCTGCAGCACCGGCGCGAATACAGCCCCCGCGAATTCCTGAGCCCGGCGATCGAAGAACGCATGTTGCAGCGCCTGGACGCCATCCGGCTGTTCAGCCGTCATCACTCGCTGGACCGGGTTCGGGACCCCGCACCGGCGGCTCGGCTGGGCGTCATCAGTGTGGGGAAGGCTGCCCTCGACGTGGAGCAGGCCCTTCGGCATCTGCGCGAGGCCCATCCGCACATGCCGGCACTGCGCCATTTGCAGATCGGCCTGGTATGGCCGCTGGATGGCGAGACCGTGAGTAACTTCGCCCAGGGTCTCGATCACCTGTTGGTGGTGGAAGAAAAAACCGCGCTGGTTGAATCGCAGATCAAGGAAATTTTCTTCAGTCTGGCGAGGCGGCCTTCTGTGCATGGCCGACTGGGCCCCGACGGCCAGACGCTGATTCCGGGCACCGGCCAGCTCGCCCCCGACCGCGTGAGTCGCGCCTTGGCGAAATGGCTGGGTTGGGCCTGCGATCTGCAATTGGAAGCCCCGCCCTCGCAGCCCCCGGCTCCGTCTCATGATATCGCGCTGCGTCGTCCCTATTTCTGCTCGGGGTGTCCCCACAGCACCTCCACCAAGGTGCCAGAGGGCAGCCGCGCCCTGGGCGGGGTGGGCTGTCATTACATGGCGACGTGGATGAATCGCGATACCGCCGGCCTCACCCAGATGGGTGGCGAAGGCGTGGACTGGGTCGGCCTCACGCCCTTTGTGGAAAGCGGTCACGTCTTCCAGAACATGGGCGAAGGCACCTACTTTCATTCCGGGCTGCTGGCCATCCGTCAGGCCGTCGCGGCGGGCGCCAACATGAGCTACAAGATTCTGTTCAACGATGCCGTCGCCATGACGGGAGGCCAGCCCGTTGATGGCCCCATCACCGTCCCTTCCCTGTGCCAGCAGTTGCTCGGGGAGGGCGTGCGCCACATTGTCATCACCACCGACGAGCCCGAGCGCTATCGCGAGGTCTCGCTGCCTGTCGGCGTTGACGTGCATCACCGCCGCGAACTGGACGCCCTGCAGCGCAAGCTGCGGGAAATGCCGGGAGTCACCGTGCTCATTCACGACCAGACCTGTGCGGCGGAGAAACGGCGCCGCCGGAAGAAAGGAGAAATGCCGGAGCCCAGCCGGCGCCTGTTCATCAACCAGGAGGTCTGTGAAGGCTGTGGTGACTGTGGCGTGCAATCCAACTGTCTTTCCATCGTGCCGGTCGAAACTCCGGAGGGCCGCAAGCGCGCCATCGACCAGTCATCCTGTAATAAGGATTTCACCTGTGCCGAAGGCTTCTGCCCCAGTTTCGTGTCCGTCGAAGGGGCACGGCTGCGGACGCCACGCACAGCCGTCCCCGAATCGCAACGGGCGCGTCTTGAGGCCTTGATGGCGCGACTGCCGGAGCCCGGTGGCACCCGGTCTCGCGATGCCAGCGTGCTGGTCGTGGGCGTGGGAGGCACCGGCGTGGTGACGGTGGGCGCCGTGATCTCGATGGCGGCCCATTTGGAAGGGCGGGCCGCATCAGTGCTGGACGTCACCGGCCTGGCGCAGAAAGGCGGTGCCGTCATCAGCCATGTGCGGATCGCCGCCGGTCAAAACCCCACGGGCCCCGTGCGGATCGATGCTGAAGGCGCCGATGCGGCCATTCTCTGTGACGGAGTGGCTGCGCTGAAGCCGGAGGCCTGGCAGGCGCTTGCCCCAGGACGCACGCATACGGTGCTCAATCTACATCTGGCGCCTCCGTCCGAATTCACCCAGGACACCGA
>JAJUFT010000022.1 GCA_029263615.1 Alcaligenaceae bacterium
CGAGACCTGCCTGCCACTGACCAGCACCATGAGCAGCAGGCCGAACGCCAGCACGCCCCACCCCAGATGGGGGTTGGACCAGGAACCGAGCAGAGCGCCGGCCAGAGCCCAGAGGGCGACGGTGATCAGCGTTTTCGTCATGGGTGGCAACGGTGTGTGAGTTCAGCTCAAGCCTGCGGCTGGGCCGCGAAGCGGTAGCCCGCTCCCCGCACGGTCTCGATATGGGTGTCGTGGCCCGTGGGTTCCAGGGCCTTGCGCAGCCGGCGAATGTGAACGTCGACGGTGCGTTCTTCGACAAACACGTGATCGCCCCAGACCTGGTCCAGCAGCTGCGCTCGCGAGAACACCCTTTCGGTGTGAGTCATGAAGAAATGCAGCAGACGGAATTCCGTGGGGCCCACCGAGAGGGGATTGCCACCCCCCGAGACGCGGTGCGTGACGGGATCCAGCCGTAGTGTACCGATTTCCACGATATCTTCCGTGAGCTGGGGCGCGCGCCGACGCAACACGGCCTTGATCCGGGCGATCAGTTCCTTGGGCGAGAACGGCTTGGTGATGTAGTCGTCGGCCCCCGCTTCCAGTCCTTCCACCTTGTCGTGCTCCGCGCCCTTGGCCGTCAGCATGATCAGCGGCACCTGGCGCGTCCGCTCGTCGCTGCGCAGGCTGCGAGCCAGGGTGATGCCGGAGGCACCGGGCAGCATCCAGTCCAGCAGGATGAGGTCGGGCAGTTCCGCGCGAATCAGGGTCTGGGCCTGTTCGGCATCGAAGGCGCGCAGCACCTTGTGACCGGCGAAGGACAGGTTGACGGCAATCAGTTCCTGGATGGCGGGCTCGTCTTCAACGACGAGAATGGTTGTGCTCATGAGGGATCTTTTCAGCGAAGTATTCAGGAATGGCGTTCACTGAATGCTATGGCGCCAATATTACAGGTTTGTGAATCGGGCGGCCGCGCACCGGGCGGAAAGGATGTTGTACGATACGAATCATGAAAGAAACGCCTTCCTCCACACCCGCCCAGGACGACACCACACACTTCGGTTTCAGCAGCGTTCGCGCCAGCGAAAAGGCTGCCAAAGTGGCGCAGGTCTTCCATTCCGTGGCCAACCGCTATGACGTCATGAACGACCTGATGTCGGTCGGTCTGCACCGTGCCTGGAAGGCTTTCACCATTGCACGGGCCGATGTGCGTCCCGGCATGAAGGTGCTCGACATTGCCGGGGGTACCGGCGACCTGGCGCGCGCCTTCGCGCGGCGTGCGGGCACTTCGGGCGAGGTCTGGCTCACCGACATCAATGAATCCATGCTGCGGGTGGGCCGCGACCGCCTGGCCGACGACGGCCTGCTGCCGCCGGTCGCCGTGTGCGATGCCGAGCAGCTGCCTTTCCCCGACGGCTATTTCGACCGGGTCAGTGTGGCATTCGGCCTGCGCAACATGACACACAAAGACCGCGCCCTGGCCGAGATGCGTCGGGTGCTCAAACCCGGCGGCAAGCTGCTGGTGCTGGAATTTTCCAAGGTTGCGCCCCCGCTGGCGCCGCTGTACGACTGGTATTCCTTCAACATCCTGCCCTGGCTGGGCTCGCGCGTGGCTGGCGACGCCGACAGCTACCGCTACCTCGCGGAATCCATCCGCATGCACCCGGGCCAGAAGGAACTGGCCGCCCTGCTGGAAGAGGTCGGCTTCTCTCGCGTGAAGTACTTCAACATGAGCGCCGGCATCGTGGCGCTGCACGAAGGCGTCAACCTCTAGGCGAACCTCTCACCTTCTGGCGGCCCGCTCCATGGCGAGTGGCCGCCCGCCCGGTTTTGGGCACCGCGGCATGGGGTGGTCAGGCTATGGCGCATCGCGACCTACGGCGTCAAGATATCGCGGCGCACAGGCATTGTGCGGTTTTTAAGGTTCCTGTAAGATTCAGGTCTTCTTTTCCGTGATTTCTTTATACGCGCGCGGCGTACCCGGGCGCACACAGGAGACATTCATAATGTCGCAACGTCTTACGCGATTCCTGGCCATGGCGGTTCTGGCGATTTCTTCCGTCGGAATGCTGGCCATGCCTTTCGACGCCGAGGCCCGTCGTGCCGGTGGCGGTAAAAGTTTCGGAACGCAATCCCGCAATGTGACCACCCAACGCGCGCCTGCCACGCCGCCGACAGCCGCTCCCAACGCCACGCGCAATGCCACCGCCCCCGCCGCAGGCGCCGCGGCCGGTACCGCTGCAGCGGCCCAGCGCAGCGGCATGTCCCGTTTCCTCGGCCCCATCGCCGGCATTGCCGCCGGTCTGGGCATTGCCGCACTGCTGTCCCATCTGGGGCTGGGCGGCGCCCTGCTTGAATTCCTGTCCAGCGCCATCCTGATCGGCCTGGTGGCCTTCGCCATCATTTATCTGGTGCGTCGTCTGCGTGGCGGCAGCCGGCAGCCGGCCATGGCTCAGGGCGGCAACAACAGCTTTCGCAACGCCGGCGGCGCGTTCGAACGTTCCCAGCCGTCCGCTGCGCAAGCGCCCGTCGCACCGGCTGCTCCGGCCGCCCCGGCGGTAGCCCCGGTGCCGGCGGCCCCTGTCGACGAAAGCTGGTTCATTCCTGAAAATTTCGACACAGCCGCCTTCCTGGCCAACGCCAAGCAGCAGTTCATCAAGATTCAGTCGCTGTGGGACCGCGGCGATCTCGAAGAACTGCGCGAGTACATGACCGACGACCTGATCGCCGAGGTCAAGCCCGAACTCATGGGTCGCGGTGAAGACAACTACACCGAAGTGGTGCTGCTCAATGCCGAACTGCTGGGCATCGAGAAAGTCTCCGGCGGCCACCTGGCCAGCGTGCGCTATTCCGGCATGCTGCGCGAAAGCCGCGAGGGCGAAGCCTTCCGTTTCGAGGAAGTCTGGAACCTGTACAAGGGTGACAATACGGGCTGGCTGCTCGCCGGCATCCAGCAGATTCCGCTGGATCACGCCAGCTGATTTCCTGTACGGTGCCCGATTTCTCCTCGGGCCCCGGGCTGTCTCCATCGATGAAGAAGGCACCCTGAGGGGTGCCTTCTGCGTTTCCGGGGGCGGGGCCGGAAGGAGACGCGCCGTGACGGTCGGGCCAGCAGGCATCCGTGCCCGCGCACGCGCCTTGCTGTCCAGGCCGGCGGCCCGCCGTGAACGCCCAAACCCGTTAAACTCTAGGCTAGTCGGGGCTCCAGTGGGGAGCCCCTTGCCTGCGTATCTCGTAACCCATGCTGCCATTGCCTCCGGTGTTCTCTCCCAATGCACTGAGTGCGTCCCTGCTCAACGCCTTGTTGCGGCGCGAGCCCTGGGCCGCCGACCGGCTCAGCCGGCATGCCGGGAAGTCGCTGCGTTTCCACATCGGCCCCGTGCAGGCGGCCTACACCATTGAAAGCACGGGTTTGCTGCGCGTGTGTGACGCCGCCGTCACGCCCGATGTGTCGCTGACCATCGCCTCCGAGCACCTTGCCAGTCTGCCGGCCGTGTTGCGCAGCCGTGACCTCAACGCCATTACCGAGAAGCTGCACGTTCAGGGTGACGCCGCGCTGGCCACCCTCGTTTCGGAACTGGCGCGCGATCTGCGTTTCGATGTCGAGGACGAGCTGGCCGGCCGGTTTGGCGACATTCTCGGGCCGGGTCTGCTCAAGGGCGGGCAGGTCGTGGTGGGGGGCGCGCAAAAAGCCGTGAATCGCGCCACCGCGAATCTGGCGGAGTATCTCGGAGAAGAGGGCCAATTGCTGGCCACCCGGCCTGCCATGGAGGCCTTCACGGCCGGCTGCAGCGAACTGCATCGCCGGCTGGCGGAACTCGAGCGGCGCCTGAACCGCCACGAGACCTCGCATCGCAAGGGGGCCTGAACGTATGTTCCCCCTGTTCCGGCTGGCCTACATCATTCTCATTTGTCTGCGTTACCGCCTGGACGAACTGGTGCTCTCCGGCATTCGGCACCCGCTGGCCTACGGACTGCTGAAAGTGCTGCGCTTCGGGCGGCCCCCCAAGATGGAAAGAGGCGTCCGGCTGCGCAAGGCGCTGGAATCGCTCGGGCCGATCTTCGTGAAGTTCGGCCAAGTGCTTTCGACGCGCCGCGATCTGATCCCCCTCGATATTGCCGTGGAACTGGCGTTGCTGCAGGACCGCGTGCCGCCTTTTCCCTCGGCGCAGGCGGCGGCCATCATTGAGAATGCCCTGGGCGCCTCGCCCCACACCCTGTTCCGCCATTTTGAGGTCGACCCGGTTGCCTCGGCCTCGATCGCGCAAGTGCACTATGCGATCCTGCACGACGGACGCGAAGTGGCCGTCAAGGTGCTGCGACCGGGCATGCGCGAAGTGCTCGAGAAAGACCTGGCCCTGATGCGGGTGGTGGCGGGGCTGGTGGAGCGCCTGGCACCGGATGCCCGCCGCCTCAAGCCACGCCAGGTGGTGGCCGAATTCCACACCTATCTGCACGATGAGCTCGATCTGGTTCGCGAAGCTTCCAACTGCAGCCAGTTGCGGCGCAACTTCAGCCCCGAGAGCGGGCGCCCGCCGCTGCTGATCGTGCCCGAGGTCTACTGGGAATACACCGCCACCACCGTCTTCACCATGGAATGGATGCGCGGCATTCCCGTGAGCCATATCGAAAGGCTGGAGCAGGCCGGGGTCGATCGCAAGGAGCTGGCCCGCATGGGGGTGGAGATCTTCTTCACCCAGGTCTTCGAAGATGGTTTCTTTCACGCCGACATGCACCCGGGCAATATCTATGTGTCCGACGACCCGGCCACGCTGGGGCGCTACATCGCGCTGGATTTCGGCATCGTGGGCACGCTCTCGGAGTTCGACAAGAACTATCTGGCCCAGAACTTCCTGGCCTTCTTCCGGCGCGATTATCGCCGGGTCGCGCAGCTGCACATCGAGTCGGGCTGGGCGCCGCCCACCACCCGGGAAGAAGAGCTCGAAGGCGCCGTCCGAGCGGTGTGCGAACCGTATTTCGATCGCCCCCTGTCCGAAATCTCCCTGGGGCAGGTGCTGCTGCGCCTGTTCCAGACCTCGCGTCGTTTCAACGTCGAGATCCAGCCCCAGCTGGTGCTGTTGCAGAAAACCCTGCTGAACGTCGAAGGCATGGGGCGTGAGCTGGATCCGGGGCTGGATCTCTGGAAGACGGCCAAGCCCTATCTGGAGCGCTGGATGCATCAGCGCATCGGGCTGCCGGGGCTGCGGCGCCAGCTGGACAAGGAAGCGACCCAGTGGGCGCAGCTCATGCCCCAGTTGCCCAGGCTGGTGCATACGAAGCTGAGCCGGCCCGATGCCGGCCCCGCCATTTATGCCGAGCTGCAGCGTCTCACCGAAAGCCAGCGGCGCAGCAACCGCCTGCTGTCGGCCCTGGTGGTCGTGCTGGCGGCCGGTGTGGGGGTCGCGGTCTGGGCCCTTCTTCGTTGAACGACGGGTTGAACATGAAAGCACGCTTTGAATCCAAGATCCTCTCGCCCGAGGCGCTGCGCCGCCGTCTGGAGCAGGGCCAGGTGGCGCGCCCCCTGGTCTTCACCAACGGGGTGTTCGACATTCTGCATCGCGGTCACGCCACCTACCTGGATGCGGCGGCGCAACTGGGAGCCTCGCTGGTGGTGGCGCTGAATACCGATGCCTCGGTGCGGCGGCTGGGGAAGGGAGACGACCGCCCCCTGAACGAGCAGGCGGACCGCATGGCCATGGTGGCCGCGCTGGGGTGTGTGGACTGGGTGACCTGGTTCGACGAAGACACGCCCGAGCAGCTCATTGCCGCCCTGCGGCCGGAGCTGATCGTGAAGGGCGGTGACTACAACATGGAAACTCTGCCGGAAACGGCGCTGGTGCGCAGCTGGGGCGGCGACGCCGTCGCCATTCCCTTCGAGTTCCAGCGCTCGACTACGGCTTTGCTGAAGAAGATTCGGGCGGCGTCAGCAGCTGGTTGATGGCGACGAGGTCGGCTTCCTGAAGAATGCCAGCCGCGGCCTTCAGCTGCAGGCCATTCATGAGGGTGTCGTAACGCGCTCGGGCCAGCGCCCGCTGGGTGACATACAGCTGCTGTTCGGCATTGAGCACGTCGATGTTGATGCGCACGCCGATTTCGTAACCGGTACGGTTGGCTTCCAGTGCGGCCCGGCTGGAACGTTCCGCCGCTTCGAGGGCAGCGACCTGCGACAAACCCGACACCACCCCTTTGAAATGCCGCTGGGCAGCTTGAACGGTGGCGCGGCGCGTGTCTTCAAGCAGTGCGCGGGCGTACTGCAGGCGTGAGGTCTGCTCACGGACACGGGAGGAAATCTCACCGCCGGTGAAGATCGGGATGGAGAGCTGAACGCCGACGGTGCTGTCGAGCGAACGAGCGCCGGCGCGATAGCCGTCCACGCCGTAATCGGACGCCGTGCCCGTGCGCGCGACAAAATCCACGGTGGGCGCACGCTGGCTGCGGGCGATCTCGATTTCCTTCTGCGCGATGCGGGTCTGGAGATCGGCATTGGCCACCGTCAGGCTGGCCTGTGCGGCTTGGGCGGTCCAGTCTTCAAGGCGGTTGGGTTCCGGGGCCGGCAGGGGCACGTCGCGGGCCAGTTCGGCCAGCGGACCGGGGCGCTCGGCAATGATGCGTGCCAGGGCATCTTCGGCAAGCTGCAGTTCGTTGCGCAGATTGACTTCGTTGGCCAGCACCAGATCGAGGCGCGCCTGGGCCTCGTGGGCGTCCGCGATGGTGGTGGCCCCCAGTTCAAACCCTTGCTGAGCCGCCCGGAGCTGGTATTCGATGGCGGCTTTCTCGCTCATGAGCGCGCGCAGGGAATCCTGGACGGCCAGCACATCGAAATACGCCTGCGCGGTGCGCAGGAGCAGATCCTGATACGCAATACGATGGGCAATATCGGCCTGGGCGACCTGGAAATCGGCCCGTTCCAGATTGTTCCAGGCAGGCAGGTCAAGCAGGGGCTGCACCAGCGAGAGAGTCCAGGCGGCGCTGCGGCTCGTGCGGCTGTCGGACAGCGAACGGGCGCGACGGCTGTTGTCGAGATCGGCGCCGGCGTTGGCACTGATGTAGGGCATCAGCTGGGCACGGGCCTGCGGGACTCTTTCCTGGTCGGCCTGGCGGGCGTAGCCGCTGGCCGCATAGACCGGGTCGCGCTCGAGCGCCAGCTTGAAGACCTCGAGGAGGTCACGCCCATGGGCGGGCGCCAGCCCTGCGAACAGGGCCAGAGCCACCAGCAGCGGTTGCCAGGCGCGCAGGCGCATTCAGAACTTGAACTGGGAAACGGTGGCGCCCCGCAGCGGCTTGATGAGCGTATCAAACAGCGGGGTGGTCTCGAAGCTGGCCGCGCTGCTGCGCGTGATGCGGACGGCCGTCATGACGGGCGCCTGGCCCACCACGATGACGAGACGGCCGCCAACGCGCAGCTGATATTTCAGGGCGTCGGGCACGGCCGGCACGGAACCCGTGACCAGAATGGCGTCGTATTCGGTGGTGCCCCAGCCGCTGCAGGCGTCGCCGGTTTCGACCGTGACGTTCTGGACCTGGTTGCGTGCGAGATTTTCGGCACCGAAGGCCGCCAGACGGCTGTCGATCTCGACCGTGGTGACCTGCTGGGCCAGACGCGCCAGCAGGGCGGCCTGGTAACCCGAACCGGTGCCGATCTCAAGCACGCAGTCGGTGGGTTTGAGCTGGAGTTCCTGCGTGAGGCGCGCCTCGACCTTCGGGAACAGCATGGTTTCCCGGGTGTCGACCGAATTGATGATCAGCGGCAATTCGATGTCGGAAAAGGCCAGGCCTTGCATGGGCGCAGGGACATAGCGTTCACGGGGAACGTCGAAGAGCGCCTGCAGAACCTGTTCGTCGCTGACATCCCACGGACGGATCTGCTGCTCGACCATGTTGAAGCGAGCGCGTTCGAGTTCGGAAAGGGCGGTGGCGTTCATATCTTCTTTGAATGCGTTTCTGACAAGCGCGTGCTGCATGCGCGCAGCATGTGCAACCTTCCTACTATAGCCGATTTGCGCCTGACCATAGCGCATGGAAGTGGTGAACCGGCCCGTGGCCCGACCCGACTTCGAGCTCGCCTGCCCAGGCAATGGCCGCGACCAGATAGGCCTTGGCGCGCTGCGCCGCTTCGGGAACGGTGGCACACTGCGGCAGCAACGCCGCCAAGGCGGCCGACAGCGTACAGCCCGTGCCATGCGTGTTGCGGGTGGCGATGCGCGTGCCCGGCAGTTCGATCATCTTGTCGCCGTCGTGCAGCACGTCGATGGTCTCATTGCCCGGCAGGTGGCCGCCCTTCAGGAAGACCCAGCGGTGGCCGTCGTCGGCCAGCAGGCGGCGCAGGCGCTCGGCCATGTGGCGCATTTCCTTGACGGTTTCGGCCGGTCGCGCATCAAGCAGCACACCGGCTTCCGGCAGGTTAGGCGTGATCATCGTGGATTGCGGCACCAGGCTCTCGCGAAGCTCGTGTATGGCGCTGCGTCCCAGCCGCGCATCGCCGCTCTTGGCGATCATGACCGGGTCGAGCACCAGATGGGCAGGCTTCCAGTGCATCATGCGCTCGGCCACCGCGCGGGTGACGGATTGCTGGCCCAACATGCCGATCTTCACGGCATCGATACGCACGTCGGCAAACAGGGTGTCGATCTGTGCGGCAACAAATTCGGCCGGCACCGCCTGGATGCCGGTCACCCCCTGGGTGTTCTGGGCGGTGAGGGCGGCAATGACGGCCGTGCCATAGGCGCCCAGGGCACTCATGGCCTTGATGTCGGCAAGAATGCCGGCGCCGCCGGAGGGGTCGACTCCGGCGATGGTCAGGGAATTGGGAATCATCTTGCTGCGATCAGGTGTTCAGAGGTTGCAGAAGGCCTTCCTCGGGCGAGCTGGGGTCCGCGCTGTAGTGCTTGCGCGGAATGCGGCCGGCGCGCCAGGCCTCGCGGCCGGCTTCCACCGCCTTCTTCATGGCCGAGGCCATGAGGACGGGGTCGCGCGCCCCGGCGATGGCGGTGTTCATGAGCACGCCGTCGCAGCCCAGCTCCATGGCGATGGCCGCATCGGAAGCCGTTCCCACGCCGGCATCGACCAGCACCGGCACGCGGGCCTGGTCGATGATGAGGCGCAGGTTCCAGGGATTGAGAATGCCCATGCCGGAACCGATCAGCGAAGCCAGAGGCATGATGGCCACGCAGCCGATGTCTTCCAGCATGCGGCACTGAATGGGGTCGTCGGTGCAGTACACCATGACCTTGAAGCCGTCGGCCACCAGGGTGCGAGCGGCTTCGAGGGTGGCCGGCATGTTGGGGAAGAGGTTGTCCTTGTCGCCCAGCACTTCAAGCTTCACGAGGTCGTGACCGTCGAGCAGTTCGCGCGCCAGACGCAACGTGCGGACGGCATCCTGTGCCGTGTAGCAGCCCGCCGTGTTGGGCAGAATGGTGTAGCGATCGGGCGGGACGACGTCCAGCAGGTTGGGTTCGCCCGGGTTCTGGCCGATATTGCTGCGGCGGATGGCGACCGTGACGATCTCGGCGCCGCTGGCCTCGATGGCACGGCGGGTTTCATCGAAATCCTTGTATTTGCCGGTGCCAACGAGAAGGCGGGAGCGGTATTCGCGACCTGCGAGGAGGAATGTGTCGTTGTGCGTCATGATGGATAGGGCCGTTGCTGCGAATTTGCGGACAATCTGAAAGGATAATCTATTTTAGTGAAGCAGCTTCCGCGGTTTTGAAACCCGACCTTGCCGCATCGATGGCGGCGCAGAGGGCCTCGGCGGCATCGACCAGCCGGGGGCCGGGCCGATAAAGGGCATCGGGATCGGCCATGTGCAGGTGCCCCTTCTGCGCAGCTTCCAGCCCCCGTTCCGACCATCGTTTTCGCACCTCCGCCGCGCCCGAGTGGGGCTGTTCCGTGGTCACCAGCAGCTCGGGCCGTTGAACCAGCACGCTTTCCACGGGAACGCGGGGCGCCGGCATCCCGGTGTCGGCATAGACATTGACTGCGCCGCAGGTGCGCAGCACATCGTTGATGAGCGGGTCGGCGCCGATGGTGTAGAGCGGCCGGTCGCCCAATTCGATGAAGACCTTCACCCTGGGCCGGCCTGCATGCTGTGTCTCCAGTGCACGGATGCGGGCTTCGAGCTGGCCGGCGGCACGTTCCGCCTCCGTCCGGGTGCCCAGCCGCTGACCCAGCCTGCGGACTTCCTCCGGAATGTCGAGCAGGCGCAAGGGGCGGGAATACATCACGTCAGCGCCCAGCCGCGCGGCCAGGGTTTCGACCTGGCGTGCTGCCGCAGAACGCAGCCAGCCCACGATCAGAGTGGGCCGGAGGGTGAGAATGCGTTCCTGATTCAGCAGAATGCCATCGCCCACGCGCGGCAGGGCGCGCGCCGAGTCGGGAAAGTCACTGCTGCTTACGGTGCCCACCAGGGTGTGACCGGCGCCTGCAGCATGAATCATCTCCGTGGCGTGCGGCGAGAGCGTGATCACGCGATGCGGGGACGGACCGCCGGAGGCGGGCCCAGCGCCGGCGAACGCCGTCATGCCCGCGGCCGCGACGCACAGCGCGGCAGCCAACAGCCTCGACGCGAGGGCGGCGGGCGCGACCATGGCTACATGCGCAGGGACAGGTTGAGGAACACGTTGGAACCCGGCGTCTGGTACCCATGCGCCAGGGCATAGTCCTTGTCGAACACGTTGTTCCAGCGGATCTGCACGGCGGCCTTGCTGCTCAGCGGGTATTCGGCCGTCAGGTTGAGCAAGCCGAAGCTGCCCAGCTGGGTGCGCACGGACTGGAAGCTGACCGGATCCACGGCAATGTCATCACGCGTGCCGGTGAACTGGTATTCCGCGCCGACGCGCAGGGCATCGAAGTGATGTTCGGCCGCGAGGGTGAACTGGTGGCGGGCCCGGCGCAGCAGGCGTTCTCCCGTGGTGTCATTGCGCGGGCGCATGAAGTCGGCGCTGGCCTTCAGCGAGGTGTGACCCCAGTCATAGCCTGCCGTGAGCGTGACGCCGCGGATGGTCGCGCGGTCGATATTCTCCATGCGATAAGTGGCGTTGTCCCAGGAGAGCAGATCGCGGATCTTGTTCTGATAGACGGTGGCGCCCAGTTCCAGACCGTCGCGCTCGTAGCGGACGTGCGCTTCCAGATTGCGCGAGCGCTCGGGATCGAGATCGGGGTTCTCGGATCCGGGGTAATAGAGGTCCGAGAAGGTCGGGGCGTGGAAACCGGTGCTGGCCGCCAGCCCGACCGTCAGGTGCTGACTGACGTCGAAGTCGTAGCCGAGCGCGCCGGTGATCTCGTTGCCGTACGCGCTGATGCGGTCGTTGCGCAGGCTCGCCTGCAGGTTGTGGCGCCCGAAACGGCCGTTCCAGATGGCCCCCGCCGCATTGGTGTTGCGCCGCGTGACCTGCATGTCGGCGCTGTGCGAGGGCCGTTCCTCGGTGCGTTCCAGGTAAAGCGCGAGCGTTTGCCCGTCGCCCAGCTTGAAGTTGTTCTGCCAGCTGTAACTGCGCAGCAGGGTGGAGAACTGCGTATCCCATACCCGGTCGTCGTAGCTTTCCTTGCTCAGGCCCACGCGCAGCACGCTCTGCCACACCGCGTTGATGTCGTTGGTACTGGTGAGGGAATAGGCCTGCTGGCGGCTGAGCGCCCGGGCGGCGGGCATCCAGGCGCCGGCGTCGTATTCCCCATTGATGTAGCTGTTGTAGAAGGTCAGCGCCAGATGCTGGCCGGCCGCCCAGCGGTACCCCAGCGAACCGGAAAAGGCATGCTGACGGTAGCCGTCGTCATCGCCGTGATGGTTGCCATAGGCGGCGTCCGGGCTGGTGGCGCTGTATCCGTCGCTGTCGGCCATGCTGGCCGTGAGCGCGTAGTCCCAGCCGCCGGCCGCGCCCGAGAAACCGGTGGCGCTGCGCACCGTGCCGTGCGTGCCTGCGCCCAAGTCGGCCCAGGCCGAGAGCGGGCGGCTGCTGTCGCCCTTGCGGGTGATGATGTTGATCACGCCGCCGATGGCGTCGGAGCCATACAGGCTGCTGGCGGCACCGCGCAGGATCTCGATCCGTTCGATGCTGGCGGGGTCCATGGCCATCCAGTTGGCGCCGCCCTGCACCGAACTGTTGATGCGCACGCCGTCGATCAGCAGCAGGGTGTGATTGGCATTGGCGCCGCGCAGCATCACGCCGGTGGGCGTCTGGCGACCACCGTTGTCCGTGATCTGCACGCCCGGCTGGCGCGACAGGATGGTGGTGACGCTGTCGGCGCCCGCGCGCTGCAAAGCCTGGCGGTCAACGACGGTGATGTCGCCCAGGGTGTCGGCCAGTGCCTGCGACTGACGATTGGCGGTCACCACGATGTTTTCCAGTGCGGGCACCGCGTCTTGGGCGAACAGGGAAAGAGGAGAGAGACAGACGGAAGCGGCGATGAGTCGCCGGGAGAAAGGCAGAGGAGGCATGAGGGTCCCTTGCAGACGCGCGTCCCCGCACGTCATGGTTGAAAGAAGAATGCCGCATCTCGGGCGCGGTGGCGTGCGCGGATGCAGGCTGACAGGGGCGATCCAGGCCGGTATCGGGCTGGCACGGCGCGGCTCGAAAGCCGGCCATGCACACCGTTGCGGGGGCAGCACATCCCGTCGTGGCGACAGCGCGCGGCACGACGTTTGTTTCCCGTTTGACTTCCTCCAGGCAGCGGGCTGCCGGGAAGCACCTTTTTCGACGGCCGCAGTATAACGCGCAGCAGGCGCCACCCCCGGCACAACCCTGCAGCGAGCAGGGGGGCATTCTGCCGTGTACGGCGGGCGAAGATACAATGGAGGACTCCTTCAAATGTCAATGTCCGGGGCACCTCCCCACTGGGTGCCGTGCCGGCTGCGGGTCCGACCAGTGAACTATCCAGCTTTGCCTTATCCAATTTCCTCCTATACGCATGGCGCGGCCTTTGTGCGCCTGCTCGGCGAACGCATCGTCATTCTCGACGGCGCCATGGGAACCATGATCCAGCGGTACAAGCTGGCGGAAGGCGACTTCCGGGGATCACGCTTTGCGGACCACGGCCGGGACGTCAAGGGCAACAATGAGCTGCTGTCCCTGGTCAAGCCGGAAATCATTGCGGAGATCCACCGCCAGTATCTGGAGGCGGGCGCGGATGTCATCAGCACCAATACCTTCGGGGCGACCGCCATTGCGCAGTCCGACTACGGCCTCGAGGCCCTGGCCTATGAAATGAACCTCGCCTCGGCGCGCATTGCGCGGGCCGAGGCCGATGCCGCCAGCACCCCCGACCGGCCGCGCTTCGTCGCCGGCGTACTGGGGCCGCAGCCGCGCACCGCCTCCATTTCCCCAGACGTCAACGACCCGGGCGCGCGTAACGTCACCTTCGAGGCTCTGCGCGACGCCTATGCCGAGCAGCTCCAGGGCCTGCTCGATGGCGGCGTGGACATCGTGCTCATCGAGACCATTTTCGACACGCTCAATGCCAAGGCAGCCATCTTCGCTGTCGAGACCGTGTTCGAGGAGCGCGGCATCCGTCTGCCCGTGATGATCTCCGGCACCGTCACCGATGCGTCGGGGCGGATTCTGTCCGGCCAGACCGTTGAAGCCTTCTGGAATTCCGTGCGCCATGCACGGCCCGTCACCATCGGTCTGAACTGCGCCCTGGGTGCCGCCCTGATGCGTCCCTACATTGCCGAGCTGTCCAAGATCTGCGACACCTGGATCTGCGTCTATCCGAACGCCGGCCTGCCCAATCCCATGGCCGAAACCGGTTTCGACGAAGGCCCCGAGGAAACCTCGACGCTGTTGGCGGAATTCGCCCGTTCCGGGCTGGTGAACGTGGCCGGCGGCTGCTGCGGCACCACGCCGGAACACGTGCGCGCCATTGCCCGGAAACTCGAGGACGTGCCCCCGCGCGTTGTGCCGGAGATCCCCGTGAAAACGCGGCTGTCCGGGCTGGAGCCGCTCAACATTGATGAAGACTCCCTGTTCGTCAACGTGGGGGAACGCACCAACGTGACGGGCAGCAAGATGTTCCTGCGCCTGATTCGGGAAGAGAAATACGAAGAGGCCCTGCAGGTGGCGCGCCAGCAGGTCGAGAACGGCGCGCAGATCATCGACATCAATATGGACGAGGCCATGCTGGATTCGGCCGCCTGCATGCGCCGCTTCCTGAACCTGATTGCTTCGGAGCCGGACATTTCCCGCGTGCCCATCATGCTGGACAGTTCGAAGTGGGAGGTGATCGAACAGGGGCTGCGCTGCGTGCAGGGCAAGGCCGTGGTCAACTCGATTTCGCTCAAGGAAGGCGAGGCGGCCTTCATCGAGCATGCCCGCCTGTGCCGCAAGTATGGCGCTGCCGCCGTCGTCATGGCCTTCGACGAGAAGGGCCAGGCCGACAGCCTGGAACGACGCAAGGAGATCTGTGCACGCGCCTACCGCATCCTGGTCGAGGACGTCGGTTTCCCGCCTGAAGACATCATTTTCGACCCCAATGTGTTTGCCATTGCCACCGGCATTGAAGAGCACAACAACTATGCGGTGGACTTCATCGAAGCCACCGGCTGGATCACTCGCAACCTGCCGCATGCGCGCGTGTCGGGCGGCATTTCCAACGTCAGCTTCTCCTTCCGCGGCAACGACGCCATGCGCGAGGCCATCCATGCCGTGTTTCTGTATCACGCCATTCGCAATGGCCTGACCATGGGCATCGTCAATGCGGGGCAGCTGGCCGTCTACGACGATCTGGACAAGACCCTGCGCGACATGGTGGAAGACGTGGTCCTCAACCGCGCCGAGCCGCTGGGCAAGGTCGATGCCTCCGATGAGCGCACGCCCACCGAACGGCTGGTGGAGCTGGCGGAATCCGTCAAGGGCAGTGGCGCACGCAGGGAAGAAGACCTCAGCTGGCGGGAAAAGTCGGTGGAAGAACGCATCACCCACGCCCTGGTGCATGGCGTCACCACATTCATCGTGGAAGACACGGAAGAGGTGCGTCAGAAAATCGCTGCGGCGGGCGGGCGCCCCATCCAGGTGATTGAAGGCCCCCTGATGGACGGCATGAACGTGGTTGGCGACCTGTTCGGGGCCGGCAAGATGTTCCTGCCGCAGGTGGTGAAGTCGGCCCGCGTCATGAAGCAGGCGGTGGCGCACCTGATTCCCTTCATCGAAGAGGAAAAACGCCAGATCGAAGCGGCCGGCGGCGACGTGCGCTCCAAGGGCAAGATCGTCGTGGCGACGGTGAAGGGCGATGTGCACGACATCGGCAAGAACATCGTGGCGGTCGTGCTGCAATGCAATAACTTCGAGGTCGTGAACATGGGGGTCATGGTGCCGGCCGCCGAAATTCTGGCCAAGGCGCGCGAAGAAAACGCCGATATGATCGGCCTTTCCGGCCTGATCACGCCCAGCCTGGAAGAAATGGCCTATGTGGCGGCCGAAATGCAGCGCGACCCCTACTTCCGCGAGCGCAAGATGCCGCTGCTCATCGGGGGAGCGACCACCAGCAAGGTGCACACGGCGGTGAAGATTGCACCCAACTATGAAGGGCCGGTCATTTACGTGCCGGACGCCAGCCGCTCGGTGGGGGTGGCCACCTCGTTGATGTCCGACCAGGTGGACGCCTACCTGGCCGAGGTCGCCGCCGATTACGAGAAGGTTCGGGAACGCCATGCCAACCGTCCGAACACCCGCCTGGTGAGCCTAGAAGAGGCACGCAGCCGCCGGCCGGCCATCGACTGGGCGAATTACGTACCGCCCAAGCCCAAGTTCATCGGGCGGCGCGAGTTCCGCAACTACGATCTGGCGGAAATTGCCCGCTACATCGACTGGACGCCGTTTTTCCAGACTTGGGGGCTGTTCGGGCAATTCCCCGCCATTCTCGATGACAAAAAGGTGGGTGAGCAGGCGCGCAAGCTGTATGCGGACGCCCAGGACATGCTGCGCCGGATCATCGACGGCCGCTGGTTGACCGCGAGTGGTGTGGTGGCCTTCTACCCCGCCAATACCGTCAACCACGAAGACATCGAGATCTATACCGACGAAAGCCGCTCCGAGGTGCTGTTCACCTGGCGCAACCTGCGTCAGCAGCAGGAGAAGCGCGAAGGGGTGGATTACAAGTCCCTGGCGGATTACATCGCGCCCAAGGAAAGCGGAGTGGCCGACTACATCGGCCTGTTTGCCGTCACGGGGGGCCTGGGCATCGAGGTCCACGACCAGCGCTTCCTAGAGGCCGGCGACGACTATTCTTCCATCATGCTCAAGGCGCTGGGCGACCGGTTCGCTGAAGGTTTTGCCGAATGCCTGCACGCCCGCGTGCGGCGCGACCTCTGGGGGTATGTGGCCGATGAGGATCTCGACAACGACGCGTTGATCGCCGAGAAGTACCAGGGGATCCGTCCTGCGCCGGGCTATCCGGCCTGCCCGGAACACGTGGTGAAGGCGGACATGTTCCGCGTGCTTGCGCCCGAGGCCATTGGCATGCAGCTGACCGACAGCTATGCCATGTACCCGGCTTCCAGCGTGTCGGGCTTCTACCTCAGCCACCCGCAGTCGCAGTACTTCAACGTCGGCAACATCGATCAGGATCAGCTGCAAGATTACGTGAAACGCAGCGGGCGCACCGAGGAAGACGTGCGGCGAACCCTGGCCAGCGTGCTGCGCTAGGCCGGCGCCGCGATGGGGCCGGGCGAGGCATGAACAACAGGCAGCCATCGGGGGACGCAGGGCAGCCGCCGGCCGAGGCCGCGCGGCGCAAGGCCATGGGCGATTTCCTGCGCAGCGCCCGGGCACGGGTGCTGCCGGAAATGGTGGGCCTGCCCGCGGGTACCCGGCGGCGCACCCCGGGGCTGCGTCGCGAGGAGGTGGCCCAGCTCTGCGAGATCAGCACCACCTGGTACACCTGGATCGAACAGGGGCGCCCGGTCACGGTGTCGCCGTCCGTGTTGGCCCGTCTGGCTTCGGTGTTGCGCCTGCAGCGTGCGGAACGGCATTACCTGTTCGAGCTGGCCGACTGTTCCGACCCGGAACACGGCGCCGGCGACGATGGCTCGCTGCCGCCCGTCCTGGCCGATTGTGTGCACAGCATCACGGCAGCTGCCTACATCATGGACCGCTGCTGGAACGTCATGTCGTGGAATGCGGCGTTTCTGCATCTGTTTGACGGCTGGCCCGCCCGCGACGAGCAGCCCAACCTGTTGCGCTACATTTTTCTGGACCCGGCCGCCCGCTCGCTGGTGGTCGACTGGGAAGAGCGCGCGAGTCGCGTGGTGGCGGAATTCCGGGCCGATGTCGCGGCCCACGCCGGCGATGTTGACGTCAGCGGGTTGATCCAGGCGCTGCAGCGCGAAAGTCCGGTATTCGCCCACTGGTGGACCCGCCACACGGTGGTGGATCGCGCCGGCGGAGTGCGTGAGTTCAACCACCCTGAGGATGGGCGACTCAGCTACCAGCAGATCACGTTCCGCCTGGCCACCCGGCCCGACTGCAAGCTGGTCATGCTGCTGCCGGCCGGCTGACACGGCCCCGATCACTTCTTCGGTTTGTTCAGGCCAGCCCCTGCATTGGCCGGCAGGCGCAGAAAGGAGATCACGGACAGTGCCGTCATGGCCCCGATGACCACGAAGCCCCAGATCACGTCGGCCAGCGCCAGCTCATTTGCCCCGCGCAGGTTCATGCTGAGGTTCATGGTGACGGCCGCCGTGGCCACGCCCAGACTGATGCCCAGCTGTTGGGCCATGGCCGCAAAACTGCTGGCCCGGCTCATGGAGCGGGCGTCGAGGTCGGCATAGGTCAGGGTGTTCACGGCCGTGAACTGCAGGGAGCGGAAGAAGCCGCCCGCCACCAGAATGGCCATCATGATCCAGGCAGGGGTATCGGCGCGGAACAGCGCGCACAGGGCAATGGAAATGCCGGTGATGACGGCATTGACGGTCAGCACCCGCTTGAAGCCGAAGCGCCGGATGATGGGGGTGGCGACCAGTTTCATCAGCAGGGCGCCGGCGGCACCCGTGAAAGTGATCAGCCCCGCGGCCAGCGCCGTCATTCCGAAGCCGACCTGCAGCATGATGGCCAGCAGGAAGGGGGTGGCGCCGATGGCGAAACGGCACAGATTGCCACCGATGGTGGAGATCGCGAAGCTGCGCACCCGCAGCAGCGAGAGGTCGATGATCGGGTTGGCGGCGCGGCGGGCGTGCCAGATGTAAAGCAGGCCGCACACCAGCCCGAGGGCGATCAGCCCGCCCAGCTGCAGCGGGGGCAGATTGCCGTGGCCGATGGCTTCGAAGCCCATCACCAGCGAGGCGATGCTGATGCCGCTCAGAACGAAGCCCGGCCAGTCGAGCCGGACATCGCTGCGCGGGAAGTCTTCCCGGATGTAGCGGCGCACCAGCACAATGCCCAGCACGCCCACCGGCACGTTGATCAGGAAGATCCAGTGCCAGCTGGCGTAAGTGACGAAGAAACCCCCCACTGGCGGGCCGATGATGGGGCCCAGCAGGGCCGGCATGGAGAGAAAGGACATGGCCCGGAGGAGTTCGTCCTTGGGCACCTTGCGCAGCAGGATGATGCGCCCGACCGGCACCATCATCGCCCCGGCCACGCCCTGCAGCCAGCGCCCCACCACCAGCTGCGGCAGGGACTGGGCCAGTGCGCAGCCGACGGAACTGAGGGTGAACAGCAGGATGGCGGCGGTGAAGACCCGCTTGGCGCCGTACCGGTCGGCCGCCCAGCCGCTGACGGGCACGAACACGGCCACGGCAAGCAGGTAGCTGGTGATGATGACGTTGGTATCGACCACGCTGGCGCCCAGCGCCTGCGCCATGACGGGCAGGGCCGTGGCCACCACGGTGGAATCGAGCATCTGCATGAAAAGGGCACAGCCGACGATGAAGGGAATCATCCGGACTGCGCGGCGCTCCCTCTCGGAAAGTGCGGAAGAGTCGGGAGGCGGGGGCGCAGTGTCAGCAGGCTCTGTCATGCAAGTGGGCGGGTGAAGTAAACTCCGGTATTCAGGTTAACCGGGAATACCTACGTATTATGGCAAAGAATTTCGAGTCCGATATCACGCAACTGATCAAACGGTACAAGCAGGAACACCCCGATACCGAGCAGCGTCAGCGCGAAGGGCGGGCCCGTCTGTGGGATAAAAACATCGATCCCGAACTGCATGAGGGCTACAAGCAGGCGCGCGTGCCGCAAAAGCCCTACGTGTACCAGACCGACTGACCCCCGGGGCGCAATGGCCGTCAGCAAGGGAGCCGTGGGCACGCTGGACGCCCTGGTGTCTCCGCCCGAAGACAGCACGGTCGACACTGTCGATACCGTGGCATTGGCGCGTCTGTACGGCGAGCCCTTGTTCGACCTGCCGCAAGACCTTTACATTCCGCCGGATGCGCTGGAGGTCTTTCTCGAAGCCTTCGAAGGCCCGCTCGACCTCCTGCTTTACCTGATCCGCAAGCAGAACTTCAACGTGCTGGACATCCCGATGGCGGACGTCACGCGTCAATACCTGTCGTATGTGGAGCAGATCCGGCGCCACAACCTTGAGCTGGCCGGCGAATACCTGCTCATGGCGGCCCTGCTCATCGAGATCAAGTCCCGCATGCTGCTGCCGGTGAAAAAATCCGACACCGGAGAAGAAGTCGAAGATCCACGTGCCGAACTGGTGCGGCGCCTGCTCGAATACGAGCAAATGAAGCTGGCCGCCCAGAAACTCGACCGCCTGCCTCTGCTGGGGCGCGACTTCCATCGCAGCCGGGCAGAGCTCAACCTCAAGGTGGAGCAGCTGCTGCCGGAAGTCACCCCCCAGGACTTGCGGGATGCCTGGCAGGAAATTCTGCGGCGTGCCCGGCTCAATGCCCACCACCAGATCACGCGCGAGCAGCTGTCTGTCCGCGAGCACATGACCCTCATTCTGCGCCGTCTCTCCAGCGTGCGCTTCATGGAGTTCACCGAGCTTTTCATGGAGCGCGTCGACGACGGAGACCCGGTGGCGGTGGTGGTCGTTCATTTTCTGGCAATGCTGGAGCTGGCAAGGGAATCCCTGCTGGACATCACGCAGGCCGAACCCTACGCGCCGATTTACGTGCGCCTGTCCTACGTGCGTGCAGCGGCCTGAGAGCCGGCGGCGCGCTTCCAACACCAACGGAGAAGTCCTTGAAAGTCGTTCACACTATTGAAGAACTGCGCGACCAACTGCGCGGACAGTTGAACGTATCCTTTGTGCCGACCATGGGGAACCTGCACGCCGGTCACCTGGCGCTCATGAAAATGGCACGCCAGCATGGCGACCCGGTCGTGGCCAGCATTTTCGTGAATCGCCTGCAATTCGGGCCGAACGAAGATTTCGACCGCTACCCTCGCACCCTGGCCAATGACATCGAGAAACTGGAGCGCGAGCGTGATGTCTATGTGCTGTTCGCCCCGGACGAGCGCGAGATGTACCCCGAGCCCCAGAGCTACCGCATTCAGACGCCCCCTGTTCTGGGTGACATTCTGGAAGGGGAGTTCCGCCCCGGCTTCTTCAATGGTGTGAGCACGGTGGTGATGAAGCTTTTCTCATGTGTGCAGCCCCGCGTGGCCGTGTTCGGCAAGAAGGATTACCAGCAGCTGATGGTGGTGCGCGCCATGTGCCGTCAGTTCCAGCTGCCGGTGAACGTTCTGGCGCATGAGACCGTGCGCGACACCGACGGCCTGGCGCTGTCGTCCCGCAACGTCTACCTGACCCCCGAAGAACGGGCCGAGGCCCCCCGTCTGTATCAGCAGCTCAATGCCCTGGCCCAGCGCGTGCGGGAAGGCCACGCCGATATGTCGGAACTGGAGGGCGAAGCCGTGGCCGAACTTGACCGCCGCGGCTGGCAGGTGGACTACTTCACCGTGCGCCGCCAGCGTGACCTGCTGGTGCCCAGCCGGGAAGAAGTCGAAGCCGGTGAAGCGCTGGTGGTGCTGGCGGCGGCCAAGCTGGGCGCAACCCGCCTGATCGACAACCTGGAGATCGAGCGATAAGCGCTCGGGTATTCAGCGCCTTTATCACAATGTGTGACACACCGGACCCTGTCAGTTCTGACAGCAGTCAGGGGCCGGTGTCGATGGCAGAATGACATCCCCGAGCTCAATCGAACAGGAGAAGTCATGGTCAAGCCAAGCAACGGGCTGATTGACGAGGCCCGTTATTCGACGCTCACGCCACGGGAACGCGATGTCATGAGCTACGTGGCGACGGGCAAGCCGAACAAGATCATTGCCGCCGAGCTGGGCGTGTCCCAGAGAACGGTGGAAGCGCACCGCGCACGCATCTTTCAGAAGATGCGGGTGCGCAATGCGGTGGAGCTGGCACATCGCCTGTTGGGCTCAGAGGCTTACCAGGCGGCGGACCGCAGCGGGTTGCCCTGCGCGACATGCGAGAGCCGCCCGCGGCACGGGACCCATTAACTGCACTGAATGGCCGGGCGATCCCTGAGCTCATCGATGGGGTCAAGGTCGGCCTGTCGGCTGAGCCGGTGCTCGAGCACCGGTTTCGCACCATTGAGCATGTTCACACGCAGGGAATTGCCATTGACGAAGGTGAGGTCGGCCATGGCCGATTCCCGGTTCTGCTGCACCAGCGCAATGCGCAGGGGTGAATCGCCAATGACATCCCAGCAGCCCTGGTCTGTCAGGGTCTGGCGCACTTCATTGCCCACGAGCAGTTGCGTGCGTGAACGCCATTCACCACTGGGCGCCAGGGTGACGGTGAAGCGGGCGGCGTCGCAGGTCATGCCCGAGGGGCAGGGCACCGTTCCGAGGAAGGAGCGGGGCTCGGCCAGTGGGCGGGGCAGCGCGGCGGGTTGACCTTCAGCGGCCGCGGTGGCCGGAACCGCTGCGGCCGGCGGGGCACCCGTACTGCCAAAACCCAGCTGAATCTGTGAAGCCGCTCTCGGGCCTTCGCCCATGGCGTGGTCGCGTGCGTCGATCTGGGTGTTCTCGCGCGTGGTGTCGTAGCGGATTGCACTTTCCTGTGGCTGGGCGCACGCAGCGAGCAGGGCGACCAGTGCCAGCGCGCCGAGTGTCCTGAAGGCAGAAGCGGCGGAAGAGAGTTCGTGTGGAGGCATGATGCAATTCCATCAAAGATTCTGGAAAGCATTCTACGCATTTCCATGGCGCTTGGGGTGGCCATGACGTTGGAGTTCGGGCTGGCGGCTGCCGCCATTCTCCCGGTGGCCGGGGCATTGGGCGTCGGGTGTGCGAGGCTGTCAGAGCGCTATGCCGCTCTGGTGGCCCGGGGTGCTCCCGTGAACCGGCACACCTTCTTTGAGGCGCTGCAGCCCGACGGCAAGAAAGGGACGTCACCCCCGCGGGTGGGTGACGGGGGCGACGGGCATGGCGAAACGCAGGACGTCTCCGCGGCGGCGGAAGCGCCGGCGGGGCGTGGGGCGGGTCACCTCATGGCCTGGGCGGGTGCCGTGCTGCTGATGCTCGCCAGCCTTCCATTCCTGCACGCCCCGTCATTCCTGGCCGCCGCCCATCTGGCAGTCTGCACCGTTCTGCTGGCGCTTTCCTTCATCGACCTGCGCTGCCGTTTGCTGCCGGACGCCCTGACCCTGCCGCTTCTCGTGGCGGGCCTGCTGCTGAGTGGCGGGGGATGGGGGCCGCCCCTGCATGTGTCGCTGGCGGGAGCCGCGTTCGGTTACGTCGTGTTGAAATCGGTCGACCTCGTCTATCTCCTCTGGCGAGGGCAGGCCGGCATTGGCGGGGGCGACATGAAGTGTCTGGCGGCGGTGGGGGCCTGGACGGGCTGGGCTCCTCTGCCCGCCATTCTGCTGGTCGCCTGCATCGGGGGCGTGCTGATGGCGCTGGGGGCGCGGCTGCGAGGGGCGCCGGCGGTTTCGGTGGCTTTCGGGCCCTGTCTTTCCCTGCCCTCGGCGTCTGTGATCCTGTCCGGCGGTGATGTACAGTACCTTTTTATTTGAACAGGGTTCCTCGTATGTTCAAGGTGGGTCTGACAGGAGGCATCGGATCGGGCAAGAGCAAGGTGGCCGACATGCTGGGCGCCTGGGGCGCCGCCGTTATCGACACCGATGTCATTTCGCACGATCTCACTGCGCCGGGCGGCGCCGCCATCGAGCCCATCCGCCAGGCGTTCGGCCCGGATGTGATCGCCGAGAACGGCGCCCTCGACCGGCCCGCCATGCGCGACCTCGTCTTCCGCAGCCCCGAGGCCCGACGCAGGCTGGAAGCCATTCTGCATCCCCTGATCGGTGCTGAAACCGAGGCGCGTGCCCGGGTGGCCAAGGGGTGCTATGTGGTGTTCGTGGTGCCCCTGCTGGTGGAGTCGGGCAAGTGGCACAAGCGGCTTGATCGCGTCTGCGTGGTCGACTGCGACCCCGACACGCAGGTGGCCCGGGTGCAAGCGCGCAGCGGGCTGACGCGGGAAGCTATTGAGCGTATCATGTCAGCACAGGCATCCCGCCAGGCGCGTCTTGCCGTCGCGCACGACGTCATCTTGAACGGCGGGGAAACCTCTCTTGAAGATCTGGAACAGAGTGTCCGGGCGCTGCATGAAAGCTGGTGCATGCAGGCGCAGCAGCTACCAGCGCCCCCCGAACAGACGCTGCGGTAAAGGTTATAGGTCGCGTGATTCTTTACGAATATCCATGTAACGAACGCATCCGTTCTCTTCTCAGGGTCGAACATCTGTTCGACCGCCTGTTCTTCTTCGCTGATGGTCAGGACGTCCGCCATCATCAGATCAGCCTCGCCACCCTGTTCGAACTGCTCGACATCTCCGAGCGCAGCGACCTTCGCGGCGCCATCGTGCAGGATCTCGAGCGTCAGCGCGGCGCCCTCGCTGCGCTGCGCCAGCACCCGGGGGTGGACGAGCAGCGGCTCAATGCCATGCTCGATGAAATTCAAGCGGTGTATGCGGAACTGGGCGCCCAGGGCCGGGTGGGTCAGAACCTGCGCGACAACGAATGGCTGGCCAGCCTGCGTGGGCGGCTGGCGGTGCCGGGGGGCTCTTCTCCCGTCGACATGCCCTCGTTTTTTTCCTGGCAGCTCAAGAGTTACGAGGAACGCTGCCGCGATCTACGCGACTGGATGGGGCCGTTCATGCCGCTCTACAAGGGGCTGGCCCTGATTCTGCGCATGCTGCGCGATGCGGGCGACCCGCGCGACATGGTGGCCCGCGACGGTGCCTACCAGGAAATGCTCAGCGGTAAAACGTACCAGCTGCTGCGGGTATGGGTCGATGAATCCCGGCGCGTCTTCCCCGAAATGAGTGCCAACAAGTATCTGATCTGGGTGCGTTTTGCCGCTCAGGGGGAAGACCTCAAGCCGCAGCCCGTGGGTGTCGATACACCGTTTCGACTGGCCTGCTGTCAGCTCTGAATTCTCACGCGGCCCGGGCGCCCATCCACGGGACCTGACTTCAAAATCCTGTTGCGTTTCGTTTCGCACGCGCGTCTGCCCGTGCGAATTCAGGCCGTCCTGCGCGACAATGGTGGCTTGTTGTCGTACGCCGAGGAATCTACATGTCGTTTCAAGAACCCGCGTCAGCGAAAGGGCGCCGCGGTCGCGCGCTGACCTGGTTGATCGTGCTGTGTCTGGGGGCCGCTGCGGCTTATTGGTTCTTCATGGTGAGGGAAGCCGGTTCACCATCGCCCGCGACACCTGCCATGGGGCGTGGCCCCGGTGGCGCCGGCATGCGGGCCATGGCCGTGCCGGTGCGGCTGGGAACGGTGCAGGAAAGAACGCTGCAGCACACCCTCAGGGCGATCGGGACGGTCACGGCATTCAACACGGTGGTGGTGCGCAGCCGGGTCAGTGGCGAACTGATCGAGCTGAACTTCGAAGAAGGGCAGCGCGTGCAGGCGGGCGACCTCCTGGCGCAGATCGATCCGCGCGAATATCAGGTGGCGCTCGATCAGGCGCGCGGCCAGCACCAGCAGAACGAGGCGCAGCTGCAGAGCGCCCGCAAGGATCTCGAACGCTACCGTCTGCTTTTCAAGCAGAACTCCATTGCCCGCCAGCAGGTCGAACAGCAGGAAGCCCTCGTCAAGCAGCTGGAGGGCGCGCGCGTGAGCCAGCAGGCGGCCATCGACAATGCCGAGCTACAGCTCAGTTACACGCAGATCACCGCACCGATTTCCGGGCGGCTGGGCCTGCGCAAGGTGGATCAGGGCAATTACGTCACCGCGTCCGATGCCGAGGGCCTGGTCACCATCACCCAGACTCAACCCATTTCCGTGGAGTTCACCCTGCCGCAAGGAGAGGTCGCCGAGGTGCTGGCTCAGTTGCGTGAGGGCCGGCGTCTCGAGGCGGTGCTCTACGACCAGAATGACATCCGCGAACTGGCTCGCGGGGAGCTGATGTCGGTCGACAACCAGATCGACGTGGCCACGGGCACCCTGCGGCTCAAGGCGCGCTTCGCCAACGAGGACGAGCGCCTGTTCCCCAACCAGTTCGTCAACCTGCGGCTGCGGGTGTCCAGCGAGCAAGCGCTGGCGGTTCCCACGGCCGCCGTCCAGGTGGGGTCCATCGGCAGCTTCGTGTATTGGGTCGATGCGGAAAACAAGGTGCAGATTCGCGCGATCAAAGTGGGCCGGGTGGATGGGGAATGGACGGCCGTGCTTGACGGACTTCAGGCGGGGGACCGCGTGGTCACGGAAGGCACCGACCGTCTGCGTGAAGGCGGCGTGGTGGATATCGTGAGTGTGGACGGCCGTGAGGTGGCAGCGGCCAATCCGACGCGTCAACGCCCCGGCGCCGGCGGCCGGAATGCTCGACCGGGGGCGTCCGGCAACGGCGCTGCCGCGGCATCCCCCCATTGAGGACCGGTCGTGAACCTGTCACGCATCTTCATTCTTCGCCCGGTGGCCACCACGCTGGCCATGATCGCCCTGCTGCTCTCGGGCATCCTGGCCTATCGCCTGCTGCCGGTCTCGGCGCTGCCGCAGGTGGACTACCCCACCATCCAGGTGAGCACGCTCTACCCGGGTGCTAGTCCCGACGTCATGACGGCGCTGGTGACGTCACCGCTGGAGCGGCAGTTCGGACAGGTAGCCGGGCTGACCCAGATGACGTCATCCAGCTCGGGGGGCTCGTCGGTCATCACGCTGCAGTTCGACCTCGACCTGCCTCTGGACGTGGCGGAACAGGAGGTGCAGGCCGCCATCAATGCGGCGTCCAGTCTTCTGCCCAACGACCTTCCGGCGCCGCCGGTCTACAACAAGGTCAATCCGGCCGATACGCCCGTCATCACCCTGGCCGTGACGTCGCCCACCTTGCCCCTGCATCAGGTGCGCGACCTGATCGATGTGCGCGTGGCGCAGAAGCTCTCGCAGATCACCGGGGTGGGCATGGTCAGCATTGCCGGCGGGCAGCGCCCTGCGGTGCGCATTCAGGCCAATGCGGCGGCGCTGGCCGCACGGGGCCTCACTCTGGCGGACGTGCGCTCGGCCATCAACACCGCCAATGTCAACCAGCCCAAGGGCAATCTCGATGGCCCCGACCGGTCCACCACCATTGATGCCAATGACCAGCTGCGTTCCGTCGAGGACTACCGGAACCTGATTCTGCGCCATGAGAATGGCTCGGTCCTGCGGCTGGGGGACGTGGCCGAGACCGTGCAGGACGCCGAGAATGTGCGCCAAGCGGCCTGGGTGGGCACGACGCCGGCGATTCTGCTCAACATTCAGCGCCAGCCGGGCGCGAATGTGGTGCAGGTGGTCGACAGTGTGAAGGCGATGCTGCCCGGCCTGCAGGCTTCACTACCGGTGGGCGTGGATGTGGCCATTGCCGCCGACCGCACGGAAACCATCCGCGAGGCCATTCGCCACGTGCAGACCGAAATGATGCTGGCCATCGGTCTGGTCGTGCTGGTGACCTTCGTCTTCTTGCGCAGTTGGACGGCCACTTTCATCCCCAGCGTGGTGGTGCCGCTGTCCCTGGTGGGCACCTTCGGCATCATGTATCTGAGCGGCTTCAGCCTGAACACGCTGACCCTCATGGCCCTGACCATTGCCACGGGCTTCGTGGTGGATGACGCCATCGTGATGATCGAGAACATTGCCCGCCATATCGAGGACGGCGATTCCCCCCTGCAGGCCGCCCTCAAGGGTGCGCAGCAGATCGGCTTCACCCTGGTGTCCCTGACACTGTCGCTGATCGCCGTGCTGATCCCGCTGCTCTTCATGACGGATGTCATCGGTCGCCTGTTCCGGGAATTCGCCATCACGCTGGCCGTGGCCATTCTGCTTTCCCTGCTGATCTCTCTCACGCTGACGCCCATGATGTGCGCGCGGCTGCTCAAGCCCGAATCGGAAATGAAGCTGGGCCGTTTTCAGCAGTCCGCCGGGCGCTGGATGGACCGGTTGGTGGCCGGCTATGACCACGGGCTGCGCTGGGTGCTGGGCCGGCAGGGGCTGACACTGCTGGTGGCCGTGGCCACGCTGGCGGTGACGGCGCTGCTCTACGTCATGGTGCCCAAGGGCTTTTTTCCGCAGCAGGATACCGGTCTCATCCAGGCCATCAGTCAGGGCCCTCAGGACGTTTCGTTCACGTCGATGGCCCAGCGCCAAGGCCTGGCGGCCCAGCGCATTCTGGAAGACCCGGATGTGGCCTCGGTGACCTCGTTCACCGGCATCGACGGCAGCAATGCCACCCTCAATACCGGGCGCATGCAGATCGCGCTGAAGCCCCTTTCGGAACGCAGCAGTACGGCGCATGAGGTCATTCAGCGTTTGCGGTACGCCCTCGCAGACCTGCCGGACATCGAAGTCTTCATGCAGCCGGTGCAGGATCTGACCGTGGATGACCGTGTCAGCCGCAATCAGTACCAGATGATGCTGTCCGACCCGGATCACGGTCTGCTGCTGGAATGGGCGCCGAGGCTGGTCGATGCCCTGGCCCAACTGCCGGAGCTCGAGAGCGTGGCGAGCGATTTGCAGCCCATGGGACGCGAGGCCATTCTACGGATCGACCGCGACCGCGCGGCGCGACTGGGCGTGAGTCATGCGGCCGTATCGGATGCGCTCTACGATGCGTTCGGCCAGCGGCTGATTTCCACCATCTTCACGCAGTCGGCCCAGTACAGGGTGGTGCTGGAGGTGGGTCCCCAGTATCGACAGCATCCGGCGGACGTTGAGCAGATCCATGTGCGCGGCAGCGGGGACGTTCCCATTCCCCTCAGTGCGTTCGCGCAGGTGGAGCACAGCAACACGCTGCTGTCCATCGAACGGCTGGGCCAGTTCCCCGCGACGTCCATTTCGTTCAACCCGGCACCCGGAGTGGCGCTGTCGGATGCGGTCGAGGCCATCCGTCAGGTGCAGGCGGAGCTGAACATGCCGCTGTCGACCGAGCTGAGCTTCCAGGGGGCCGCCCGGGCCTTCCAGGCGTCATTGTCCAGCACGTTGTGGCTGATTCTCGCGGCGGTGGTGACGATGTACATCGTTCTGGGCATTCTGTACGAAAGCTACATCCATCCCGTGACGATTCTCTCCACGCTGCCCTCGGCGGCGGTGGGCGCTTTGCTGGCCCTGCTGTTGACGGGCACGCATCTGGACATGATCGGGGTGATCGGCATCATTCTTCTGATCGGCATCGTGAAGAAGAACGCCATCATGATGATCGACTTTGCCCTGGACGCCGAGCGCGAGCGCGGCCTGGACCCGCGTTCGGCCATTCATGAGGCGGCGCTGCTGCGCTTCCGACCCATTCTGATGACCACGCTGGCTGCGCTCTTCAGTGCTGTTCCCCTGATGCTGGCCACCGGTTCGGGCGCCGAGCTGAGGCAACCGCTGGGGCTGGTGATGGTGGGCGGGCTGATCTGCAGTCAGGTGCTGACCCTGTTCACCACGCCGGTCATCTATCTTTTCTTCGACCGCTATGCCCGCCGTTTCAGCCGCAAGGGCGGACAGGAGGCCGCGCAGGCCGGGGAGCCCGCGGCATGAGGTGGTTCGGGACCTTCATCCTGCGGCCGGTGGCGACTACGCTTGCCTGCCTGGCCATGGTGCTGACCGGCGTGCTGTCGTATTTCCTGCTGCCCGTCGCTCCGCTGCCGGAGATGGATTTCCCCATGATCACGGTATCGGCCAGCATGCCCGGGGCCAGTCCCGAGACCATGGCCTCGACCGTGGCGACGCCACTGGAGCAATCGCTCGGTTCGATTGCCGGGCTCGCCGAGATGAGTTCGCGCAGTTCCGAAGGGTCGACCCGCATCATGCTGATGTTCGACCTGAACCGCGACATTGATGGGGCGGCACGTGATGTTCAGGCGGCCATCAATGCGGCGCGCGGCATGTTGCCGTCGGGCCTTCGCGGCAACCCCACCTATCGCAAGGTCAACCCCTCTTCGGCGCCCATCATGGTGCTGGCGCTGACCTCGCCCGTGGCGACCCAGGGCGAACTCTATGATCTGGCTTCCACCCTGCTGGCGCAGAAGCTGGCCCAGGTGCCGGGTGTGGGCGAGGTCGAGGTGGGCGGCAGCTCGCTGCCGGCCGTGCGGGTGACGCTCAATCCGCAACAGCTCTATGCGGCCGGTGTGGCGCTGGACGATGTGCGGCGCGCCCTGAGCGACGCCAACACCATGCGGCCCAACGGCATCGTGGAGAACGACCGTCACCATTGGCTGGTGAGCACGGGCGGGCAGCTGAGTCGCGCGGAACAGTTCGCGCCGCTGATCGTGGCGTGGCGCAATGGCGCGCCCATTCGACTGCAGGATGTCGCCACGGTCGAGAATTCGGTGGAAGATCGCAATAACATCGGTTTCTACAATGACCGGCGGGCCGTGTTGTTGATCGTGCGGCGCCAGGCGGATGCCAACATCCTGCAGACCGTCGACGAGATCCGGGACCGGCTGCCGCAGTTCGAGGCCATGCTGCCGGCCAATGTGACGCTGTCGGTGGCACAGGATCGCACGCCCAGCATACGGGCTTCCATGCACGAGGCCGAGATGACGCTCATCATCGCCGTGGCGCTGGTGATTGTCGTGGTGCTCCTGTTCCTGCGCAATGCGCGCGCCGCGCTGATTCCCGCCATCGCCGTGCCCGCCTCGCTGATCACGACCTTCAGCCTGATGCTGCTGTTCGGCTACACCCTGAATACGATTTCCCTGATGGCGCTGATTGTCGCCACCGGCTTCGTGGTGGACGACGCCATTGTCGTGCTCGAGAACATCATCCGCTATCGCGAGCGCGGCATGTCGCCCCTGCGCGCGGCCATCCGGGGCGCGCGTGAAGTCGGCTTCACGGTGGTGGCCATGAGTGTCTCACTGGTGGCGGTCTTCATTCCCATGCTGTTCATGGGCGGGCTGCCGGGGCGGTTGTTCCGCGAGTTTGCCGTGACGCTGTCCGTGGCGATCATGGTGTCCCTGCTGATTTCGCTCACGCTCACCCCCATGATGTGCGCGCGCCTGCTCAAGGTGGGGCCGAGGGAACCGCACGGTGCGCAGGGTGAGCGCGGAGAAAATGCGGAGCAGGGCGACGCGCCGCCCCGGCCGGGTGCGGACGACGATGACGACCTGCCGCGCCGCGGCCTTCTGAGCCGGACGGTTCACCGGCTGGGGGCCTGGTTCTGGGCGGGCTACAAACGGTCCCTGAACTGGGCGCTGGCGCACAGCCGTTTCATGCTGTTCACGCTCTTTGCCACCATCGGCCTGAACGTTTATCTGTATGCCGTGGTGCCCAAGGGCTTTTTCCCGCAACAGGACACGGGGCAGCTGATGGGCTTCTTCCGTGTGGATCAGGGGACGTCTTTCCAGGCCATGATGCCCAAGCTGGAAGCCTTCCGGAAGCAGTTGCTGGCCGACCCCGCCATCCAGAGCGTGACGGTGCATGCGGGCGGTCGCGGCGGCAGCAATTCAAGTTTTCTGATGATCGAGCTCAAACCGCTGGATGAACGCAGGGAAAGCGCTGCGGAGGTGGTGAATCGTCTGCGGCCGCAGTTCCAGCGTACGCCGGGCGCGCGGCTCACGCTGGTGCCCCAGCAGGATATTTTCGTGGGCGGGCGTCAGCAAAGCTCGGGCAGTTACGACTACACGCTAATGAGCGGCGATCTCGACGTGCTGAAGACCTGGATGCCGCGCGTGCAACAGGCCCTGGCGGAACTGCCGCAACTGGTGGATGTGGACACCGACGTGGAGGACAAGGGCCGGCGCGTGGAGCTGGTCATTGACCGTGAGGCGGCCAAGCGGCTGGGGGTGGACATGGACATGGTGGCCTCGACACTGAACAATTCCTTCAGCCAGCGCCAGGTGTCGGTGATCTACGGTCGACTGAATCAATACCATGTCGTCATGGGCATCGACGAACGGTATGCGCAAGATGCGGAATCCCTGCGGCTGGTGCAGGTCATTGCCGCCGACGGCCGGCGTGTGCCGTTGTCGGCCTTCACGCGATTGGAGCGGGGCAGTGCGCCGACCAGCGTCAACCATCAGGGGCTGATGGCCGCCGATTCGATTTCCTTCAGCCTGGCGCCCGGGGTGGCCCTGGATGAAGCGATGGAGGCCATCGAAGCGGCCGTGGCCCGCATCAACCTGCCCACGCATGAGATTCAGGCGGGCTTTCTGGGGACGGCCAGCGCGCTGCAACAGGGCACGCAGCAGCAGCCCTGGCTGATTCTTGCCGCGCTGGTCACGATGTACCTTGTACTGGGCATGCTCTATGAGAGCTACATCCACCCCATCACCATCCTCTCCACCCTGCCGTCGGCCGGCATCGGGGCGCTGCTGGCGCTCATGATGCTGGGGGAACAGTTCACCCTGATTGCCCTCATCGGTGTGTTCTTGCTGATCGGCATCGTCAAGAAGAATGCCATCATGATGGTGGACTTCGCCTTGCTGGTGGAACGGCGTGACGGGCTGAGCTCTCGCGATGCCATTTATCAGGCCTGCCTGGTGCGCTTCCGCCCCATCATGATGACGACGCTGGCTGCCATGCTCGGCGCGCTGCCGCTGGTGTTGGCGACGGGTGCAGGCGTCGAGATGCGGCGCCCGCTGGGCATCACCATCATCGGCGGCCTGCTGCTCAGCCAGATTCTGACGCTGTATACGACACCGGTCGTGTACCTTTACCTTGACCGCCTGCGCTGGCGCTTCGCGCGCCGCCGCGGGCATGCGAAGGCCATGCCGGCCCCGGGCCCGACGACATGAATGCGATGATGACTTCCAGGCAAACTTTGCTTCGAAACGGGGGGGCGCGGCGCTTGCGCCCGGCGGCGGTGCTGTGCGTGCTGCTGCTGGCGGGCTGTGCTGTCGGCCCCGACTATCGGCGTCCCGATATCGACCTGGGCGCGGCCTATGGCCAGGCCGCGGAACCGGTGGACCCCACGGCCAATGCCGGCTGGGTGCAAGTGAAGCCGGGCGAGGAAGCGCTGCGGCCCGACTGGTGGACCCTGTACGGTGACAACACGCTGAACCAGCTGATGACGGGACTGGAAGCAGAAAATCTGGACATCCGCATGGCCGAGGCACGTTACCGTCAGGCTCAGGCTTCTCTGCAAAGCGCGCGCTCGGGCCTGTTTCCCACCATTGGCAGCAATGCGTCGGCGGAGCGGTCCGGCAGCGGAGGTGGCAGCGTGGAAGGGCGGGAAGGGGGAACGGGCAGCTTTGGGGGCGGCCCGAGCAACAGCTACGCCCTGTCGACATCGGTCAGCTGGGAAATCGACCTCTGGGGTCGCGTGAGGCGCTCCGTCGAGGCAGGCGAAGCCGCGCTGCGCGCCAGTGACGCCGACATGGCCGATGTGCGCCTGAGTATGCAGTCCACTCTGGCGCAGACCTATTTTTCCCTGCGGGTGATGGACGCCGAGATCCGCCTGCTGGAGCAGACGGTGCAGGCATACGAGCGTTCGCTGCAGATGACGCAGAACCGCTATCAGGCGGGCATGTCGACGGCGGCCGATGTCGCCGCGGCGCGCACGCAGCTGGAGAACGCCCGCACCCAGGTGTTGGCCCTGCAGCGTCAGCGCGCGCAGCTGGAACACGCCATTGCGGTCCTGCTGGGCAGGCCGCCGTCCACCTTCCAGCTGGCGGCCTCCGGCGACGTGCCGATGCTGCCCCGCATCCCCGTCGGCATTCCGTCGGAACTGCTGCAGCGCCGGCCTGATGTGGCGGCGGCGGAACGGCGCATGGCGGAGGCCAATGCCCAGATCGGGGTGGCACAGGCGGCATGGCTGCCATCGCTGACCCTGGGGGCTCAGGGCGGTTTCCGGGCAGGGCAATGGGCCGAATGGCTGACGGCGCCGGCACGTTTCTGGGCGATCGGCCCCGCGCTTGCCCTGACGCTGTTCGATGGCGGGGCGCGCAGTGCCGCTCTGGCACAGGCCCGGGCCACCTTCGATCTGCAGGCCCTGAGCTGGCGGCAGACGGTGCTGACGGCCCTGCAGGAAGTCGAAGACTTGCTGGTGCAGCTGCGGGTCATGGGCATGGAACAGGAAACCCAGGGGCGGGCGCTGGAAGCCGCAAGAGAATCGCTGCGCCTGACGCAGAACCAGTATGAGGCCGGGCTGATCGACTACCTGAGCGTGGTGCAGACCGAAACCACGGCCCTGAATACCGAACGTTCGGCCCTGAGTCTGCTGTCTGAGCGGCTGAGCGCCAGCGCACGCCTGATGGCGGCGCTGGGCGGAGGATGGGATCAGAGCTCGGCGCGGACGAATGCCACGCCGTGAGCGCCGTGTTCACGGGCCGTCCTGAGCGTGTGAGGGCCCTGCCCCCCGATGGCGTAGACGGGGCAGCCGGCGCCCTCGGCCAGGACCTGGAACCGTTCCCAGCCCAGGGGTTCGGCGCCCGGGTGTGACGGGGTCGGCAGCACATGCCCCACAACCATGAAATCCACGTTCAGATCGCGGGCCGCGTCGCGTTCCGCTTCGTTGTGAACCGAGGCGGCCAGCAGGCCCCGCGGTTGCGGCAGGGCGCGGTGTAGCAGCACGTCACTGCTGCGCAGATGAACGCCATCGGCGCGCGGCCACCATGATTCGGGATGCACGGCATTGATCAGGCACCGGGCCCCGGCCAGATGGCAGCGTTCGAGCACGGCCTTGAAGGCCGCTTCCAGTTCCTGCATTTCCGCGGCATCCTGGTGGGCGCGCTGCTGCCATTCCGGCTCTCGGAACTGGACGAAGCCGACGCCGCGTTGCAGGGCGGTGTCCAGGCGCTGCAACCAGGCGTCCAGGCCCTTGGCCGAACCGATATGGCTCACCAGGTAAAGGCTCGAGAAGGTGAGCCAGCGTAGCGGGGGCTCAGTCGCCGGCAGCACCGGGCCGACCTCCAGCGGTGCCTGCGGCTGCGTCCAGGCCAGTGCCTGGTTCTCGAGCCCGCGCGGTTCGCCTTCCCAGCGGGTCACCTTCCAGAAAGCCAGGTGGACAATGGTTTTGGGATATTCGTGAACATAGTTGACCCAGGGGAAACATTCCGTCACGCGGATGCCCAGTTCTTCGTCCAGCTCGCGCACGAGCGCCTCGCGGACGGATTCACCCGGTTCAATCTTGCCGCCCGGCAGTTCCCACCAGCTGGGCCAGGGCTTGCCCTCGGGGCGCTGGCCCAGCAGCACCCGGCCATCCGGTTGCAGAATGACGCCGACCGCGACCTTGATGACTGGTTTAGACATGACGGGCCGCCCAATCGCGTGCGAACTGACGCGCCACCCGGCCCGAGCGTGAACCCCGTTCCAGCGCCCACTGCAGCGCTTCCGTACGGGATGCCTCGATGGACTCGGGCGAGCATCCGTGGGTGCGCAGCCAATAGTGGACGATGTCCAGGTAGTCGTCCTGCTTGAAGGGGTAGAACGAGAGCCAGAGGCCGAAGCGTTCGGAGAGCGAGATTTTCTCTTCCACGGTTTCGCCGGGGTGGATCTCGCCATCGGGCTGATGCTTGGCACTGAGGTTCTCGCTCATGTATTCCGGCATGAGATGGCGCCGGTTGGACGTGGCGTAGATCAGCACGTTGTCGCCGGAGGCGGAAACAGAGCCGTCCAGAACCGACTTCAGTGCCTTGTAGCCGGCTTCCCCTTCCTCGAAGGAGAGGTCGTCGCAGAAAATGATGAAGCGTTCGGGGCGCTCGGCCACCATTTCCACGATGTCGCCCAGGTCGGCCAGATCGGACTTGTCGACTTCAATGAGCCTCAGGCCCTGATCGGCATATTGCGAGAGCATGGCCTTCACCAGGGAGCTCTTGCCGGTGCCCCGGGCGCCCGTCATGAGCACATTGTTGGCCGGCTTGCGTTCGATGAACTGGCGGGTGTTGCGGTCGATCACCTGCTTCTGGCGCTCGATGTGGTGCAGGTCGTCGATGCCGATGCGTGCCACGTGGCGAACAGCGTCCAGCCAGCCGCGGGAGCCGCGCTTGCGCCAGCGGAAGGCGTGAGCGTCCCAGTTGATGGGGGGGGGAGCAGGCGGCAGCCAGGCCTCCAGCTGAGCCAGAACCCGTTCGGCTCTTTCGATCAACGACGTCAATTCATACGCGGTCACGACTGTGTCTCCAGATTGCGCCAAAAATCGGCATTATCGCCAATTTTGTCCGTCGGGCAGCATGGTGCGGGCCTGAAGGGCCGCGCAGCAGTGGGGGCCCGCTCCGCCCGTCACGTATAATCATGGTCAGCTAAAAATACGTCTCTTCATTTCCATCAGGCCCGCTTTGAATCTCAACGACCTGCTCGCCCCCATCGAAGACGATATGAAGGCCATGGATGCCGTCATCCGTGCTCGTCTCGATTCAGAAGTTGTCCTCATTCGCACCATTGGTGATTACATCGTAGGAGCCGGGGGGAAGCGCATGCGCCCCGCCATGCTGCTCATGGTGGCACGTGCTCTGGGTTACCAGGGGTCGCTGCACCATCTGCTGGCTGCGGTGGTGGAGTTCATTCACACGGCCACGCTGCTGCACGACGATGTGGTGGATGAGTCCGACATGCGTCGCGGCCGCGATACCGCCAATGCCGTGTTCGGCAACGCCGCGAGCGTGCTGGTGGGCGATTACCTCTATTCCCGCTCGTTCGAGATGATGGTGGAATCGGGGTCCATGCCGTCCATGCGGGTGCTTTCCGCGGCCACCACCGTCATTGCGGAAGGTGAAGTGCTGCAGCTTCTGAACGTGCACGACCCTGACGTTTCGATCGAGCGCTACCTGCAGGTGGTGCGCTACAAGACCGCCAAGCTCTTCGAGGCAGCGGCTCAGGTGGGCGCCATCATTGCGGGGGCGACGGCAGAACAGGAGGAAGCCGCAGCGGCCTACGGGCGTCATATCGGCACCGCGTTCCAGTTGATCGACGACGTGCTCGATTACGGCGGCGACGAACAGGCTCTCGGCAAGAATGTGGGAGATGACCTGCGTGAAGGCAAGCCGACCCTGCCGCTGATTCGCGTGATGCAAGTGGGCACGCCGGCCCAGCGTTTCCTGGTTCAGGACGCCATTCTTCATGGCGACGGCGATTTTGCCGCCGTGGCCCGCGCCGTGCAGGAAACGGACGCCCTGGAATACACGCGCCAGGCTGCCATCGCCGAAGCCGATCTCGCACGTCAGGCACTGTCTGTTTGGCCAGTTTCCAATTTCCGCGATTCTTTGCTAGAATTATGCTCTTTCTCGGTGGGACGAGACCGCTAGAGAAAACTGGAATGTTGAAAATCGGGGCGTAGCTCAGCCTGGTAGAGTACTACGTTCGGGACGTAGGAGTCGGAGGTTCGAATCCTCTCGCCCCGACCACACATTCTTTCCATACCCGCCTTCAAGGCAAGAAAAAAGCACGGATCAGCCTCCGTGCTTTTTTTTCGCGCTTTTCCAAATTGAATTCAATGTGAAAAATTCCCAAGGGAAAATACCGATGGATGGACGCGTTCATATCCAGGAACATGCACGAACTTTCATAAATTGAATTCAATTTTACGAGTCATGTCTGCAACTCCTGCTTGACATCCTCCCCCGCCTAAAGTTGGGGGATTCCTACTGCGCCCACCCCGGCATCGAGCCGGAATGAGTCGCTTC
>JAJUFT010000156.1 GCA_029263615.1 Alcaligenaceae bacterium
ATGATGCCGAAGCTCAGCAGGTAAACGCTGAGCGTGTGCTGCATGAGAACGCCTTCCACCGCGAAATCGGCCGCGATTCGGTCGAAAGCAGGCAGGTAGGGGTCGATGGAAAATGGCCCGAGCATCGCAAGGCCTGCGAGCATCAGGGTCAGAACGCGGATAGAGGGCATGGGAAGGACGGCATGAATCAGCGAACCGCCAGGGTCGGCGAGGTGCGATGATCTTATCATGCAGGCGAGGCGTGCCTTCGCAGGCGGCGCCAGTCTATGTCTACCCTGTATATCCATTGAAGATGGGCGCCGCAGCGCCCTTCTTCTGTGGGAACGGTCCCACGCCGATCACTGCATGACGATGTTCCGTTCCTTGATGATCTTCGCCCACTTGTCCGATTCCGCCTTCATGAATTCGGCAAATTCAGCACGGGTGGTAGGGTGCGGGGTCAGACCCAGATCGCCCAGCTGCTTCTTGATCTCAGGATCGTTCAGCACCTTCACGATTTCCTGGTTCCAGCGCTCCAGAATGGGCTCGGGCGTTTTGCCGGGTGCCATGAAGGAGTACCAGTTCAGTGCCTCGAAGCCCGGGTAGCCTTCTTCAGCCACGGTGGGAACTTCGGGCAGATAGGCGGGGCGCTCGAGGCCGGTCGTGGCCAGGGCGACCAGCTGGCCGGTCTTGATGTAGGGTAGTGCGGTGGGAGGCGCAGAGAAGTAGGAGGCCACGCGCTGGCCGATCAGGTCCTGCATGGCCTGGGCGCCGCCCTTGTAAGGCACGTGCACCAGTTCGATGTCGGCGTACATGTTCAGCAGTTCACCGGCCAGGTGAGAAGCGGAACCCATGCCAGTCGAAGCGAACTCGCCCTTCTCGGGGTGCTCCTTCGCCATCTTGATGAATTCCTGGAAGTTGTTCACCCCCACACCCTTGTGTGCGACCAGCACGTTGGGGAAGTGAACGGCACCCGACACGGGAGCCAGGTCCTTGAAGGGGTCGTAGGGCACGTCCATCAGATGCGGAGCGATGGTCAGCGGGCCCACGGAGCCCAGCAGCAGCACCGTGCCGTCGGCCGGTTGCGTGGAAACGTACTGGTGGGCAATGTTGCCGCCCGCGCCGGCACGGTTCAGGACGGCGATGGAGGTGCCCGTGTTTTCCGCCAGCTTGCTGGCGATCAGGCGGGTGGCCGAGTCGGCGGCACCGCCGGCCACGAAGCCCACGACGATGGTGATGGGTTTGTCTTGCGGGAATTCCTGCGCGACGGCCGCGCTGGTGCCCAAAACGGTACAGGCGAGCGTCAGGACGGCCTTGCGGACCATGTTCAAAGTCTTCATACCCTTTCCTACAATGGATTTATGTTTTCAAAGCGAGGCGCCGCGAACGACGCTTGGGCAGCGTGCACGGATCAGCCTGGATTCCACCGGCCAAGTGTATGCGCCCCTCCTGCCTTCGGCTAGACGCTCCGAACTCGAGAGGTCTTCACAAATTGTGAAGAGATGCGACAATGAAGGCCTTAGGGGCTATTCATGAAGATCCGACAGCTTCGTTACTTCACCCGCGTCGTCGAACGCGGCAGCATGGGCAAGGCGGCCCAGGATTTCGGCGTGGTCACCTCCGCCCTGAGCCAGCAGATCAGCCGCCTGGAATCCGAGCTCGCCACCCGCCTGCTGCAACGCTCGGCCACGGGCGTGGTACCCACCGACGCCGGCATCGCCTTCTTCCGGCAGGCCCAGCTGGCCCTGCGCCATATCGACGAGGCGGGGCGCGCCGCGCGGCAGGCCCGGCTTTCCGGGCATGTCAGCGTGGGCATGGCGCCGACCACAGCCTCGGTCATGGCCCTGCCCCTCATACAGGCCATGCGCGAGCGCTACCCCGACGTGCGCTTTCACCTGGTCGAAGCTCTGTCCGGGCATCTCACAACCATGCTGAATGCGCGCCAGCTCGACCTGGC